>JBAWBE010000128.1:0-2437 GCA_049589635.1 Terriglobales bacterium | reverse complement strand
TACGGCGCTCGCTGCCCGCGCCATGCACCTCTGGAAAGAACATGAAGCCGACTGGGGCCGTGGACGAAGATTCTTCTTCCCCATCGGCGTCCTCTGGATGGTCCAAGGCGCAGGCGATTTCGAGCGCGGCTCTCTCCCGCTTCTAAAGGACGCCGCTATTCCCTTCGAGGAATTGCCAGCGAGCGAAATGTCCCGCCGTTGGCCGCAAATTAACTTCGAAAAAATCAACTGGGGCATCTACGAACCGGGCGGCGGCTACCTACTGGCGCGAGCTTCGGCCCGTGCGGTAGTTGACCAATTTATCGCCGAGGGCGGCGAGTACCGCCACGCCGCAGTCGAACCGGAACCCGATCTCGACGAGGGTGCCCTCGATTCCAGCCCTTCGACGCATCTCGCACTCTCCGATGGCTCGACTCTCGCCCCCGACCGTTACGTCTTCGCTTGTGGTCCTTGGCTCGGTAAGCTCTTCCCGCGTACCATCGGTCCGCACTTCACCTCCACCAAGCAAGACGTATTCTTCTTCGGAACGCCCGGAAACGACCCGCGCTACAACGAGGGGAACATTCCCGTTTGGGCCGATCACGGCGATCGTTTCATGTACGGCATCCCCGGAAACGAAGGCCGCGGCTTCAAGGTAGCCGACGACACGCGCGGCCCTGAATTCGATCCAACCTCGGGCGAACGCATCATCACCGCCGACCGCCTGGCCGAAGCGCGCCGCTATCTCGCCTATCGATTCCCTGGGATGAAAGATGCGCCGCTCGTTGAATCACGCGTCTGCCAATACGAAGACACAACAGATCACGATTTCATCATCGACCACCACCCGGCGAACCAGAATGTCTGGATCGTAGGCGGCGGGTCAGGCCATGGATTCAAGCACGGCCCAGCACTCGGAGAAATGGCGGCGAGACTGATACGGACCGACGGCGAAGCGATTACCGAGTACCGGCTGGCGCGCTTTGGAGTCAAAAAACACACCCTGTAAACTCAACACCTTACCGAGGCCCGCCCTCCCCGAAATGTGGGAATAGCAAGGGTCATATTCCATTAGTTACATTAGTTACTTCTTAGCCTTCCTTCTTCTTTCCCGCCTGTTCCCACCCTGTTTCAATGAGAGAGATACGTTTCTTTCCCTACGAATCGCACCCAGGATTCGAGGGCAGAGGTCTGCCGTAGATGTCAACGCGCCCCCCATCATGGAGGGAGATGAGCGCCGCCCCGCGCGCCTTCATTGCCGTTGTCGTGTTGTGCGGCTTGGCCGTGCTAACCTACGCAGCCGTCCTGCACGGGAAAAGTCAAAATCCAGTCAAGTTCTTCTGCTATCTCGTCATCGCCATCGCGGCCTCGCGACTCAAGGTAAACCTGCCCGGCATCACCGGCACAATGTCGGTAAATTTTCTGTTCGTGCTCGCCGGAGTCCTCGAACTGAGCCTGGCGGAAACCATGGCGCTCGGCTGCGCGGCGGTCCTGGTGCAATGCATCAGCGTCGAAAAGCCGGTCCCGGTCCAGGTTGCATTCAACGTCTGCTCGACTTCGCTGGCCATTGCGTCCACTTTCTTCCTCTACCGGTATTCGCTCGTCCATACATCGGCGAATCCGTCCACCATGCTCTTTCTGTCGGCGTGCATTTATTTCATTACCAATACCTTCCCGATCGCCGTCATAATTTCCCTCACCGAACGCCGCTCGCTGCGCAAGATCTGGTCTGAATGCTATTTCTGGAGCTTCCCGTACTACCTCGTGGGCGCCGGCGTGGTCGGCATGATGAGCTGGATCCACAGCTTCTCCGACTGGCAAACCTCCCTGCTCACGCTTCCGGTCGTCTACCTGATTTTTCGCTCTTATCGCCTCTACCTCGGCAAACTGTCGGATGAAAAGCGCCACGTTGAAGAGATGGCCGATCTCCACATGCGCACCATCGAAGCGCTCGCCCTCGCCATCGAGGCTAAGGATCAGACGACGCACGATCACCTCCAGCGCGTGCGTGTCTATGCAGTCGAAGTAGGAAAAGAACTCAAGGTGGAAGCGCAGGAAATGGAGGCGCTGCAAGCCGCTGCTTTGTTACACGACATCGGCAAGCTGGCGATTCCCGAGCACATCGTCTCCAAGCCCGGCCGCCTGACGCCGGAAGAGTTCGAGAAGATGAAGATTCACCCCATCGTAGGCGCTGAAATTCTCGAACGTGTGCAATTCCCGTATCCCGTCGTGCCCATCGTCCGCGCCCACCACGAAAAGTTTGACGGCTCCGGCTATCCGATGGGACTGCGTGGCAAACAGATTCCAATCGGCGCGCGCATTCTGGCCGCCGTCGATTTTCTGGATGCCCTCGCCTCCGACCGCCAATACCGTCGCGCTCTCCCCATGGACGAGGCAATGGCGCAGCTCGCAAAAGAGTCTGGAAAATCGTTCGATCCGCAAGTCGTCAGTGTTTTGC
>JBAWBE010000127.1:0-6107 GCA_049589635.1 Terriglobales bacterium | reverse complement strand
CATCGATGTGCAAGGTTTTTGCCAATAGATACAAAGCCTTGGCGCTACCCTGACGCGCCTTGATTGGGACGTAGTTTCTCTGAGGGCATTCACCGAACCTGGTTGCCAATCACCGATTGATCGCTGTTTTTGGACTGTGATCTAGAAGCGGTAGGTAGGGACCTCTGCGCCTGCGGCATCGGGGCGATCGTCGCGCACATCGAGCGAGGGCCGCGCACGGGGCGTAAGTCCATGACTTCCTCCAGGAAGTGCCTTAAAAGACATCAGTTAGTTGCCTATGTTTCAGTATATGCAACTGAATGCTTGCATTTATAGCATTTGATCGATAAAATGGTGACAATCCCAAGGCTCCAGTGGACAGTCCTAGGTTCACAAGGAGGAGGCTACACCACCATGACCGAAAACAGCGAAGCGTCCGCAGTCGATATTTCCCAAAGAGAGCAAAAGGAAATCCTCGATATCTACGCCAAGCTTCGCGAGGCGGAAGCGAAGGTCATCGGCCCCGACGGAAAGACTGAGATTCTGCCCAACAACGTTTACTCGTTTCTCCTTCGGCTACTCGCCGACCTGCGAGCGGGCCATTCCGTCACCATCCTGCAAAACCGGCACGAGCTGACAACGGTTGAAGCTGGCAAAGTGCTGGGCGTTTCGAGGCAATACCTCGTTCAATTGCTGGAGAGAGGAGAAATCCCTTTTCATCTGGTAGGAACGCATCGTCGGATCTACGTGCGGGACGTCATGGCATACAAGTCAACGCGCGATGCTGGCCGCCGAAAGGCGCTCGACGACCTGGCGCGCGCCGAGTCTGAAGAAGGGATCTACGATAAGGTCCCGGATGATACTCACACCCGATAACGAATACGCCGCACTTCTCGACGCTTGCGTGCTTGTTCCAATGCCGCTCTGTGACACGCTGCTTCGCTTGGCTCTGGAGCCATCCCTTTATCGGCCGCTTTGGAGTGCTCAAATTCTCACTGAGGTTGGGACGGCGATCCGACGGATGGGGTATACGCCAGAACAAAGTGAGAGAAGATTGAGGGTAATGCGGGAACACTTTCCCGAAGCTGTGGTCAGTATTCCACCTGACATGGCTCAAGCTCTCGCTTGCATCCCAGACGAAAATGACCGTCACGTGTTAGCCGCGGCTATTTGTGGGCATGCTAACGCCATCGTTACTTTCAACGAGGGAGATTTTCCAGAGGCTTGCCTGGCGCAATATGGAATCCTACGGCTGCATCCCGATGACTTTCTGGTCCATCAATTCCATGCAAATTCAGCATTGGTCATGGAAAAGATAGACCTGCAAGCTATGGTGAGGCGCGAACCTCGTAGGAACATCGTCGCCAGACTTCGAGATCTCGCGCAGGCGCCGAAATTTGCTGCGCTTATTGAAGGGCGTCTGGGATGACATTTGCCGGGGGCGCTCAACTGTTTTCATCAGCTATGTTTTCGCCCTGCCAAGAGTTAGAATCCGCGCATGCCCCGAGTACTGTTTGCGGTGTTCCTGCTGCTGTTCTCCTCAGTGATGGCGTTGGAGCAGGAAACCCGTTCGACTGAAACAACTGACCACAAATCGCCGTGTGCCTCGCACCCGGTGAACGGGCGCATCTGTGTGAGCGAAAAGATTCTGTATGGGTTTCGATTACGGCGCGTAGCCCCAAAAGTCACCGATACGGCCAATGCGAACGGCGAAGTAGTTTTGCGCCTTATAGTGGCCAAGAATGGCAAACCCAAGAGAATTTTCCTAATCTCAGGAGACCCCGCACTCGCGCGTTCTTCCGTTCGGGCAGTTAAGCAATGGCTCTTCAAGCCCTACATCTACAATGGCGAGTACGTCGAAATGGAGAGCGCATTCATCTCCGCTTCCCTGACACAAACTAGCCGCCCGTTCATTGGCGAAACATCGCGTCTCTGACAATGTCGGCGCTGTCAATCACTTTTTGAGCGTACTTCTCCTTGCACTCCGAAAAGCGCGCCATTTCGCTCTCGTTGAAGGTTCTGCCATACCAACCAAGGCTCGCTCGTAATCCGTTTCAGGTCAGGACAATCAGTCCGACCCATGCATCTCTTCGGTCATACGTTCGATCATGATTACTACTTCGAACTCCCCCGTGAGGGGGAGCGGGATACCCAATCAATTACTCGATGTTTTGCTGCACACCATCGCGATGTCCGGGCTTTCCCGCGTGCGAACCGAACTTTCTCAACTGCTCGTAATCCCATTCCTTCCGCATCATCCAGTACAAACGAACTGCGAGTTTTCGTGCCATCGCAACTTTGGCGATCTTCCGTCCTCGCCGCAGCGTCAGGTGGCAGTACTTACTCCGCCATTCCGGCAGGCTCCGCACGGTCACTTGCGCCGCTTCCACCAACAGAAAACGCAGCAGCGAGTTGCCTTGTTTTGTGATGTGCCCGAGTCGTCGCCGCTGTCCACTCGAATCTTCCAACGGCACCAGTCCCAGATAGCACGCGATCTGCTTGCCACACTGAAACCGCTCCGCTTGCCCGATGATCAGCATGAAGGCCAACGCCGTCAGTGGCCCCACTCCGGGATGCGTCTGCAAACGCTGCGCCACCGGACATCGTTCTACTTCCCGTTCGATGGCCGTGGTCAGCTCGGCGATCGTCGGCGTCAGTCGGTCGAGCAACTCCAGCAGATCCCGCCGTCGCCGGCTCGCCCAGGGCGCTAGCCGGAACGCTTCCAACTGCTCTCGTCCGCGGTCCCGCCACAGCCGCTTCTTCGACCGTACTCCTTCGTTCAGCGCCACTGCCTGCAACTGATTCATGATCCGCGTGCGCGCCTGCACCATGCGGTGCCGATGCCACAGCAGTTGCCGCAGATCGCGATTCTCCCAGCTCGGCACCCAGATGTGGGGAAAGTCATCTTTCAACATCAAGCGCAGAATCAGTTGCGCGTCCTGGCGATCCGTCTTCTGCTTGCGCACCCGCTTCGCCCGGATCGCGGCTGCATCCCCGACCCACAACTCAAATCGCAGCTCGGAGAGCAGTCGTTCAAACCAGCGCGCATGTCCACTGGCTTCCATACCCACGCGCACCTTTGTTCCTTGTGCCGCCAGATCACGGTAGGCCTTCTCCGCTTCCTGGCGGTGCTCTAGTCGCCGCTCTTGCAGCTCCCCAGTCTCGGTATCTACAAAAGCAATTTGTTGGAAGCCCGGGTGATAATCACATCCTATAATCATCATGTTCGGCTCCTTTCTCCCGAGCGCTCTTGGTTGGTTTGGTAGCCACCAAAGTCTACTCGGCTGCAGGAGCCGACATTGTCATGGAATCATTTACACTCAAAACCTCCGGGTCAAGGTCAATGAGCGCAAACGCCTGATTTCGATAATTGACTGAACCATAATTTGCCAGCGATCTTAAAATAAGGCAGCAGCCAATGAAGCGGGCTATCTATTGCGGGCTAATCTCGGCAGTCGTTGGCTTCGTGGTGGCGGCGTGGGTCGCGTTTATCAATCCCTCGTCCGCGCCTCGATGGATGTCAAGAACGATCGCCTACGTCCTCTGTCCTCCGGGGATTCTCGCTGGAATCAGCATGACCGATCCAGATGCAGAGAGCGTCTGGCTTCTCTACGGTCCCCTCAACGCCATAATTTATGGAGCTGTTGGCTATACGCTCTGGTTGTTCTTCATGGGAAACGACGACACAGCGTCCAAAAATGACGGCTCAGACCGACCTCTCAACCTTTGACTCGGAGGTTGTCGGCATAGGCGTTGATGATGAGTGAAAATCGCCTGTTTTCGTCAGTAACCGCCAACAAGAGTCTCTTTTTTGGGTATCGAGTGGCTCATTGAGTCTTTGGGTCGTGCGGTTGCGGTGGCACAAGAGTAGGTATACTCTCCGACAGTGCCGCGCTGACTCGCGAGGACCGACACCGCACCATTGATCCAGATCGCCAGCGTCGCTCTGTCGAATCGGAATCTTCCGGCCAATAAGCAATGTCACTGATCTTCCGCAAACCCATCCCCAACATCGACCACCCCGAAATGCCCGCCGACGTAGTCATAGTCGGCGGCGGCCCAGCCGGCATGGCCTGCGCCCTGCGCCTGTCTCAGCTGATCGACGCCCACAACGCTAAGCATCCCGACGCTCAGCTCTCGAAAGAAAACATCTACATCCTCGAAAAATCGCGCGAAGCAGGCCAGCATTGCCTCTCCGGAGCGCTTCTCGATCCACGCTCCATGCGTGAACTGCTCCCCGGCTTTGAAAAAGAAGCTCCGCTCGACGCCCAGGTCCACAAAGAAGGTGTCTACTTCCTGACCCGCACCGGCCATTACAAGCTGCCCATCACGCCGCCGCCTCTGCGCGACCATGGCAACTACGTCATTTCGATCAACAAGTTCGTAAAGTGGCTAGCCGGCAAAGTCGAAGAAGCGGGCATCACGATCTTCACCGGATTCGCCGGCTCCGAACTCCTGTACGACGGCAATAGGGTCACCGGCGTTCGCACCGACGACAAAGGCGTCGACAAGCAGAATCAGCCAAAATCGAACTTCGAGCCCGGCTACGACGTCAAAGCCAAAGTCACCGTCCTCGCCGAGGGCCCGCGCGGATCGCTCACCAAGCAGCTCATCGAAAAGTTCGACCTGATGAAAGACCGCAACCCGCAAACCTACGGCGTCGGCGTGAAAGAGTTGTGGGAAGTTCCCGCCGGCCGCATTCAACCGGGCGAAGTCATCTACACCATGGGCTATCCGCTGACCACGAAAGAATACGGCGGCGCATGGATCTACGGCGCGGCCGACAACACGGTCTCACTCGGCTTCGTCACTGGACTCGACTACCAAGACCCGCGCCTCGATCCGCAGCACGTGCTCCAGACATTCAAGCAGCATCCTTTTATTACAAAGCTTCTGGCAGGCGGAAAAATGATCCGCTACGGCGCCAAGTCGCTGCCCTATGGTGGCTGGTGGTCGCTCCCACCGCTGGCCGGGGATGGCTGGATGATGACCGGCGACTCCGCCGGCTTCCTGAATTCGGCTCGACTGAAAGGGATTCACCTGGCCATCAAGAGCGGAATGCTGGCCGCCGAAACCGCCTTCGAGGCGCTAACGAAAGATGATGCGTCCGCCTCCACCCTCACCCAGTTCCAGCAGCGCGTCGAATCCAGCTGGATCAAAGACGAACTCTGGCCCGTGCGCAACTTTCATCAAGGATTTAAAAATGGCTTGGTTGCCGGCATCTTCAATACGGGATTGCAGACCATCCTCGGTGGAGGCCCCTTCAAACGAGTTCCCTCGCACGACGGATACAAAAACCTGAAGCCGCTAGCCACCCTCCCAGCCGACGGCGGGAACGAAGCCAACCTGCTCGGCCCCGTCAAAGGCGATGGCAAACTCACCTTCGACAAGCTAACCGACCTCTACCACTCCGGCACCAAACACGAAGAGGATCAGCCCGCGCACCTGATCATTCACGACACGAATATCTGCAACGAACGCTGCGTGAAAGAATTCGGCAGCCCGTGCCAGAACTTCTGTCCCGCCAACGTTTACGAAATGCTCGAAGACTCCTCCGCCCCGAACGGCAAGCGCATCCGCCTCAACCCCTCCAACTGCGTGCACTGCAAAACCTGCGACATTCAGGACCCCTACCAGATCATCACCTGGGTTCCACCAGAGGGCGGCGGAGGCCCGAATTACGACGGGATGTAAGGCGCAGATCAGGGTGCGCCTTGTGTATTAGCGGGATTTCATTCACGGAATCGCCTCCACCAACACCGCAACCGCGCCCAGGGGCACTCTTTAGCGGAAGCCCCCGGCTCGGGGCAAGAAACGTTAGGTCATGCCGGGAATGCTCGCCGAAGGACAATGACTATCGTCTTCCGTAAGTACTAGCTGACCCTCGCAACCCGGTATATACTGCCTGCGTTACTATTTGCAGCTGGTTAGTTATCGACTGAGCACGGGGCAAATTTAATCTTCATACAGCCCCGTAAATGCACGTTGGCACAGGGCATTTATCTCATTCCACCCTGGAGGCTGACGCGGGGCAAGGAAGCGCACAGGCGCGGCCTTCCTCGGTGGAGGTATCGCTGTGGACGTCGTTCTCATACGCTTCGTGTTTGTCATCATCGTCGGCGTAATCT
>JBAWBE010000126.1:0-14157 GCA_049589635.1 Terriglobales bacterium | reverse complement strand
GGGCGGCAAACGGCGGAGAATTTTTCCAAATTCTTCAAACTCTCTGAGCGCGCCAAAAAATAGGCGGCTCGTCAGCCTTTTCATCGGCTGTCACACCTTTGCGCGAGCGCTTTGCGTGCCCAGAGATTGTTTCTTCTGTTACCCTCAAGGGTACGTAGGGGCGGACTTTCGTGGTGGCGGAGCTTCAACCGCGGGCGAACAAGTCTATGAATTGATGGATATTCCGCTTCCCCGTGCGACAATCTAACGACTTCAAAGGCAGAACCGATGCCCGACAATAGTTTTGACATCGTCAGCAAGATCGACCTCCAGGAAGTATCGAACGCGATCCAGCAGGCGATGAAGGAAGTCACGACGCGATTTGACCTGAAGGATTCGAAATCGGAGATCGCGCTCGAAGGAAAAGACGCGATCATTCTGCACTCGGCCGACGAATTCAAGCTCAAATCGATCAACGACATTTTCCAAGCGAAGCTGGTCAAGCGCGGAGTGCCCCTTAAGGGGCTGACTTACGGCGTGGTCGAACCGGCAGCCGGGAGCACGTCCAAACAGAAGATCACCATGCAGCAAGGCATTCCAATTGAGAAGGCGCGAGAGATCGTAAAGTTTGTCAAGGATTCGAAGAAGAAAGTGCAAGCTTCGATTCAGGCTGATCTGATACGAGTGAGCGGCAAGGATCGCGACACGCTGCAATCGATCATCGCACTGCTGAAGCAGAAAGATTTCGGGATCGATATGCAGTTTACGAATTACCGATCGAACTGAAAGATTTCAGAGGTCAGATTTTAGAGGTCAGAGGTTAGATCGCAGAATTTGGGAGCCTTTTGAGCACAACCAGCGCCATTAACGGGAAAGAGATCTTCGACCTGCTGCGCGACGACATCGTCGCAATTGAAGAGCAATTTGGCCAGGATACGGTTTCGAACGTTGCCGCGATTACGGAGATTGGCGAGTATCTGCGTGCTGGCGGCGGCAAGCGGATTCGTCCGGCGTTGCTGCTGCTCTCCGCGAAGCTGATGGGCTATAAGGGCACGGGCGCAGTCAAGCTCGCATCGGTCGTCGAAATCATACACACCGCGACT
The DNA here is from genome assembly GCA_049589635.1 of Terriglobales bacterium. Lineage (GTDB taxonomy): Bacteria > Acidobacteriota > Terriglobia > Terriglobales > Acidobacteriaceae > Acidiflorens. Next base: position 13,075 of record JBAWBE010000126.1, on the reverse strand, counting down.
CTCGTGCACGATGACATCATCGACGAGGCTGAGATTCGCCGCGGACGACCTGCCGCAAATACACAGTGGGGCAACTCCAAATGCGTCCTCGCCGGCGACTGGCTCTACATGCAGGCATTCAAAATCGCCGTGCAGGAGCGCAACTTTCGCATCCTTGACGTGCTGATTGAGCTGACGCAGCAAATGGTCGAGGGCGAATTGCTGCAAATGGAGAAACTCGGCAAGCCGATTTCGCTGGAAGAGCATCTTGATCTGATCTATCGCAAGACGGCCTGCCTGTTTTCCGTCTCGATGCGAGTCGGCGGCATTCTGGGCGGCGCGACCGCGCAGCAGGAGGAACGTCTCGGGCAATATGGACGCGATCTCGGAATGGCGTTCCAGATTGTCGACGATGTGCTGGACCTAACTGCCTCTGAGAGCGTGCTCGGCAAGCCCGTCGCCAGCGATCTCCGCGAGGGCAAGGCAACGATGGCGGTGATCCACGCGCTGGAGCGCTGCACAACCGCCGAGCGCCTTCAGATCGAAGCCGTACTGCATGACCGCGCCTTCAGTGGCGTGACGCACGCCGACATACTTGCAATTCTGAATCGTAACAACTCGCTTGAGTATGCGAATAAAGAAGCGGCTCGCTATGCGGAATCGGCGCGGCAGGCAATTTGTGTGTTTCCGGATTCGGAGATCAAACGGGCTCTGCTTTGGGCGCCTGAGTTTGTGGTGGCGAGAGAAAAATAGCTTCTGGCTCTTAGCCGCTAGCTTCTAGAGCTTCTGGCGAGCAACATAAGTGTCTCGGCGTGGCTAGAAGCTAGTAGCCAGTAGCTGTCCTTCACACGATTTGTTTGCGTCTTTAGCAAGTACGTCCGCATCTGGATTGCTATACTACACGCACTTTTCTGAATGAACGATCTGCGCTCGCTCATCTCGCACAACGGCTATCTGCTGCTCGCGTCCATCTGCTTTGCGGAGGCCATCGGGCTTCCCGTACCTGCGGCGCTGGCGATTTTGACGGCTGGGGCGGTCGCCGCCTATGGCGACCTGCACCTCTATTTTCTACTCCCGGCGGCGATCATCGCTACGCTCTCGGGGGACGTTATTTTATATTTCGCCGGACGCGTCAGTGGCTGGGCGCTACTTGGCATCTTGTGCCGCGTGTCGGCCAATCCCGAAACCTGCATCCTGCGCTCGGCCGAATATTTCTATCGGCGCGGCAAGCTGACGTTGCTGTTCGCCAAGTTCATTCCCGGGATCAATACCATGTCTCCGCCGCTGGCCGGAAGCATGCGCATGAAGCCCGAACAGTTCCTGACTTTTGACTCTCTCGGCGCTGCAATTTATATCGGCACCTATGCGATGGCGGGATATGTATTCAGCGATGCGCTACGGGCCATCACGCGGGGATTGCGCTCCGCCGGCTTCGCGGTGGAGGTCGTGCTGGGCACTGGGTTGGTTGTCTATGCCGGGTATCGCGTTATCATCTACCGCCGTTATCGATTGCTGGACGCTGCTCCGCGGGTGCATGCAGACGAGGTGGGTCGCCGCTTAGCCGCGGCTCCCCCCGGCAGTATTTTGATCGCCGATGTGCGCAGCCATGGATACTATGACGCGGACTCGGAGCGCATCGCGGGATCGATTCGCCTCGAACCCAATCGCCTGGAAGAAGAAGTCAAGAACCTGTCGAAGGAGCGAGAGATTTATCTCTACTGTACTTGAGCACGCGAAGCCACTAGCGCCCGTGTGGCGCAGCTGCTGATCAAAGAAGGATTCAAGGTGTTCGTAATCTCCGGTGGATTGCGTGCCTGGCGAAAGGCGGGACAGGCCGTTGAGCCAGTGCCGAACGACGACCTGATCAAGCTGCCGACCTTCAACTGAGAAGCTCAGCCTAAGAACGTTCAAGGCCGTCCTTGGCAGCCATGGGGCAGAGTGCTATCTTCGCCTCATGGGTCGAGTGTCAGGCTTGTGTGGAGTGATTCTGGCGGCGGGCGAATCTTCGCGCATGGGGCGCGACAAGGCGCTGCTGCCCTGGCCTCAGCAAGCGGCTTGCGGCACATTTCTTTCCGCGATGATTCAGTTGTTTGATCCCTTTGTCGACGTCGTGTTGGTGGTCGGCGGCGCGAATCAAGGGAAGATTGCTCCGGTCGTGTATGCGAACGGTGCTGCGCTCGTGGTGAATCCCGATCCGCCGCGCGGGCAATTCAGTTCGCTCCAGGTTGGCCTGCACGAGGTGCTGAACCGCGGTCGCGATGCGGCGATGATTACATTGGTGGACCGTCCTCCAGTATCGCCGTCGACAATTCAGATCTTGTCGGATGCGTTCGATGAGGCCCTATTGCATTCGCAATGGGCCGTCGTGCCGGAATACGGCGGCAAACACGGGCATCCGATTTTTGCGGGCCGTGAGATGATCGAAGCATTCTTGCGGGCGCCTGCAACGTCGAGTGCGCGCGAAATCGAGCACGTACATCGTGAAAAGATCAGTTACATCCCGGTCGACGATCCACTCCTCGTCGTCAACATCGATACGCCGGAGCAATATGCGGAGTTGCCAGCGCCGGCGGTGTCAACCACCTAGACTTTCCAACGAGACTTTCAAAGCCCCCAATTCATGACAAGCCTGACATCTACACAAACTGAATTCATCGAAAGCGTGCTCGAACTCTCTCCGCAAATAGCGACATTTGATTGCGACGGCACTCTCTGGTCTGGAGATGCGGGCGAAGGATTTTTCTGGTGGGAACTGGACCAGCAACTGATCTCGCCTGAGATCGGCCGCTGGGCGCGGGCGCGCTATGCCGAGTATCGAGCCGGCAAGGTTCCGGAAGAAGTTATGTGCGGAGAGATGGTCACGATGCACAAGGGAATGCGGGAAGATGAAATTCAGCAGGCCTGCGATATGTATTTCGACATGGCTCTGAAGTCCACCATTTTTCCCGACATGCAGGAACTGGTGAGGCGATTGATCGACGCTGGGTGCGACGTGTGGGCGGTTTCTTCATCGAGCCACTGGATCATCCGATCCGGAATGCGCAGCTTTGGCATTCCGCAGAATCGAATTCTGGCCGCTGAAGCTGTCGTCGAAAATGGCATTATTACCGACCGGCTTGTACGCGTTCCGAGCGGACCCGGCAAAGTCGACGCGATCGAGTCCGTCATCAATGCGCCACCGGATTGCGCATTCGGCAATGCGATATGGGATCGGGAGATGCTTTCGCTTTCGAAGCATCCATTTGTCATCAACCCCAATCTGAACTTGAAGGAAATTGCTGAGGCGAGCGGTTGGCCGGTTTATCTGCCGGAATAGGAGTGCTTTCAGCTCCACGCGATGCTAAATCGACGAGTACGCTCGGGCGTAACTTGACCATGCTGGTAGGCGAATCAAAAATATGGTAACCGATGATTCTGCCTGCTTATTCCGCCGTTTATTCGACTGGCCATTCCGAAGAGCAGATGCGCATGCTCGCCTGGTACGGACTCGCCGTCGTGGTTGCGTATTTCTTTTTGGCTGGCATTGCCTTGCGCTGGCCTCGTCACAAAGGAGTGCGGGTGGCGCAGTATGATCCGCCGCCGGGGGTTTCGCCTGCCGCGGCGGCCTATTTGTGGGAACGCGGGATTGGCGAAAAACCTTTTGTAGTGGCTTTGATGAACATGGCCTCGAAGGGCTGGCTGAAGATTGAGCAGGGGCCGACTGACTATCTCATCTCGCGTGGAGACGCCTCCGCGCCGCTGGAACCTGAGGAGGAGGCGATTGCCGACGAAATCTTTCGGCACACAACCTCTGTGCACGAAGTCAATGGCGTCCTCTACTCGACCATCAATGATGCTGAGACGGATTCGGTGTGCTTGTCCCAACTATTCAAGTTGTGGCGGATCGCCGGGAGTGTGCGGAGTGTCTTGGACGCCGCTGTAGAGCCGGAATTGCTTTCGGGCCATTTTGCGTGGTTTGTTCCCGGACTCACGTTGTCGCTGTGGTGCTTCCTGGCTGCGCTGTATCCGAGGTGGATGGGCTTCGGCAATCACCGACGGGCGGCCTTGTAATCGCGGCCGCGGTGTTCGTGATTTGGTCCTTGTGGGCGACTGCCAAGCAGCTGCCCGCAACCGTTTACAAGCTTAAGAGCCATCTGCCGGGACGCGCGCCGCGACCGTTGCCTTTGGTGAAGCGCGACAGCTTGGTCTTCGTTTGGCTGCTTCTATCGTTGATAGCGCTGGCGGTTGTTGCGTGGATCAGTTCTGTGCAGTTTGCTCTGCAATTTGGTGCTTTCCTGGTGGTAAATCAGCTTGGCTTTTTTGCACTGCGCGCGCCGACAGCCGCTGGCTATGCGCTGCTTGGGAAGCTGAGTGACTTCCGAATGTTTCTGGCGCAGGTTGACTCGGACCGTGTGAATAGGATGAACGCGCCGACGGCACCTTCCCCGGTATTGGAGAAATACTGGGCATGGACTTTGGCGCTGAATGTGGAGCATGCATGGGGCGAGCAGCTGACGGCGGCGATTTTGAATCTATTGGCGACGGATAGTATCGAAGGCCGCGGGCCAGTGCAAGGTCCGGAGCGAGGCCGCGCCGCGGCGGAGATTATGGATTTGCATTTGCACTAGGTGTTACCTCTTGCGCAAAAGCTCGGTCAGCGCATCGATTGCCAGATGACTCGCGTGACCGGATGCTTCGGGCAGTCCGCCGACTTTCTCTAACAAATCTTCCCTTCTTAGCGCTCGTGCGGCTTCCACCGTTTTGCCTTTCGCGAGATCCGTAATCGCCGAGCTACACGCCATTGTTGGAACGCAGCCTTTGGCGCGAAAACGGATGTCTGCGATCGCGTTGCCTTCGACCTTCAGACTGAGTTCGAGAATGTCGCCACAGACCGGATTTTCTACGCGAACTTTGGCATCGGCGTTTTCTACTTCGCCTGGGTTGCGCGGATTTTCGAAATGGTCGAGCACTTCGGCGGAATACACGCGCTCATTGTAAATGCGCTCGCACTGGTCGAAATCGCCTTTCCGTTCCTTGCTATGTGTCCCGTACAAATACGCTCCTCTACAATACGTAGATGCCCGACTCGCGCGCTCTTCGGCGGATTGCTTGCCTCCAACCGAGTGCCACCGTCATCCTTGCGAATTTGGGAGCATTGGATTGCGTAGTTGCGTGCACGAAGTATTGCGCTGAGGTAGTGCCTGAGCTCGACACCGGAAGACTGCTCATTGTCGCGGATTCCTGGACCGCGAAGGCTGCCGAGATTCTCGCGGCGAAGCCGGACCTTGTGATTGCATCCGTTCCCTACCAAGAGGCTGCGGTCGTGGAGATTATGAAAGCCGGAGTGCGATTTTTGGGGCTTGCTCCGCATACTCTCAATGACATCTACATCGACATCGCCATGATTGCCGGATGCGCTGGGGTCAGCGAGCGGGGCGCGGAGGTGATTTCCAGGATGCAGCGGGAGATCGAAGAGGTCAGGGCCGCGACCAGGAACCTGCCGAGAAGGCGCGTGTTCTGCGAAGAGTGGGGCAAGCCAATCATTGCGTCGCAGGGGTGGGTGGCCGAGCTGGCGATGGCGGCGGGCGGCGATTTTCTGGGCGAGCCGGGCAAGCAGATTTTGGCAGACGAAATTGCGCAACTGGATCCGGAGGTCATAATCGCGGCCTGGTGCGGGGCTGGCGACCGCGTGCCACTCGGAAAAATCGTTCGCGAGCGTGGGTGGTCGGATACGACGGCGGCCCGAAATTCGCAGGTTTACTGCATTTCTGACGAACTTCTAAATACACCAGCGCCTACTCTGGTGCATGGCTTGCACGCGTTGAGAGCGGCAATTCACCCGGCGGCGGGAGACGCGAACACCCCCGTTACTCCCGGGTTGCGCCCGATTACTGCGGATTCCAAACGGTGATCCATCGCGCGCCGATTTGCTTTAGGATATGAAGCCATGTCCCCCTCCACGAAACTCGACAAGCAAGACGAGGTGCGCGATGCCGTCGATCGCCTGAATTCGGAGACGCTCTCCGCCGATCAATTCATGCAAAGAATCAGTCTGCTGCTGAATGAAAAAATGTTGAAATATAGCTGGGTGGGTTTCTATATGCTCGAAGCGGGCGTCCAGCCTCCTGTTTTGGTGTTGGGACATTTCCAGGGTGCGATGACGCCGCACACTCGCATTCATCTTAATCAGGGCATTTGTGGGGCGGCGGCTTCGTCGGGCAAGACGGTGGTGGTCGATGATGTATCGAAAGACGATCGCTATCTGGCGTGTTCGCTTGAGACCAAGTCCGAGATTGTGGTGCCGATTTTTGTACGCGGCGAGGTGGTCGGCGAACTCGATATCGATAGTCATTTTGCGGCGGCCTTTGGCGAGGACGATCGCGACCTGGTTGAATATTGCGCGCAACTCGTCGGCCAGCGATTGGATAGCGAGCCTGTGAAACACGGCTGACTCCTCCGGGCCTAGAATCATGAAACAATCCATCATCAGACGATCATCATCGGACAATTCAGCATCAGACGAGCCATCATCCAGATAATCAGCATTCAGACAATCGCCGTGAAACAATTCTCCTGAAAACGGGCCCCATGAAACACGTCGTCGCTGCTCTCATCGTCGAAGATGGCCGAATTCTGGCGTGTCAGCGGACTCGCCATCAACCGATGCCTCTGAAGTGGGAGTTTCCCGGAGGCAAGATCGAGGAAGGCGAGCAGCCGCGCGATGCGTTGCGGCGGGAACTTGAAGAAGAACTCGGAATCGATGCGACCATCGGCAACGAAGTGGCGCGCATTCAGCATCGCTACCCGAATGGCGGCTCGGTGGAATTGCGATTCTTTGAGGTGCAGAAATATCAGGGCGAGATCGAGAACAGGATTTTCCGGGAGATTCGATGGGTGAAGCGGAAGGAATTGCCGGAACTGGATTTTCTGGAAGCGGACCAGTCGCTGATTAAGGATCTGGCAGCTGGGAAATTGATTTGAAATCTCGGTGGTGGCCCAGGCGCCAACCACCAAGGTCGCGAAAGGTACACCTAAGGAAAAGCTTGGAGTCTCGACGAAGCTGCCCGCCTAGCCCGCCTTTCCAGTTAGTTGCCCCCAAACCAAAAGTGCTGTCAATCCGACCATAATTACCGTTGTGGCCCACGCGATTACGTTGAACAATGTGGTGTTCACAAACTCGCCCATCAACTCTTTCTTGTTGACTAGCAACAGCATGAAGATCAGGACGAACGGCAGCACTGCTCCATTTACGACTTGCGAGAAGACGGTGATCTTGACCAGCGGCAGGCCGGGTAACAGAATCACGACTGCGCCGGCGGCGATCAGGATTGTGTAGAGCCAATAGAAGGTTGGTGCCTCGGAGAATTTTTTCCCGACTCCCGATTCGAGTCCCAACCCTTCGCAGACTGTGTAGGCCGTTGAGAGCGGCAGAATCGACGCGGCAAAGAGGGAGGCGTTGAAAAGTCCCAGCGAGAAAAGTATGTACGCATAATCACCGGCCAGTGGGCGGAGTGCCTGGGCCGCGTCGGCGGCGTCGCGAATCTCGCTGTGGCCGTGTACATAGAGAGTGGCCGCGCAGGCCACGATGATGAACCACGCGACCACATCTGTAAAAATGCAGCCCACGATTACGTCCAGCTTCGACGTCTTATATTGGCGGCGCGTTACGCCTTTTTCGACGATCGAGGATTGCAGGTAGAACTGCATCCAGGGGGCGATGGTCGTTCCGACCACGCCGATCACCATATAAAGGTAGGAATTCTGTTTGAACGCCGCCAGCTGCGGAGGCTTGATGGTCGCGGTCAGAGCCTCGATCCAAGCGGGTTTGGCGAGCACTCCCGCAACGATATAGGTGATATAGAAAAACGAAGCCGCCAAAAACACCTTTTCGACGCTCTTATATTGCCCCTTGACGATGATCAGCCATACGATGACGGCGCAGATGGGAACGGAATAGTATTTGGAAATGCCAAACAGTTCCATGCTGCCGGCGATGCCGGCGAATTCGGCGATGACGTTACCGAAATTTGTGATCAGGATACCGAGCATCATCAGGAAAGTGATGCGCAGGCCGAATTCTTCGCGGATGAGATCGCTCAGCCCCTTGCCGGTAACGGCGCCCATGCGCGCGCACATTTCCTGCACCACGATCAGCGCGATGGTGATCGGGATCATGGTCCACAAGAGCGTGTGGCCGAACTGCGCGCCGGCAGCGGAATAGGTGAAGATGCCGCCCGCATCGTTGTCGACGTTCGCGGTAATGAATCCCGGTCCTACTACGGCAAAAAACACCAGGATCTGGATCTTCCAGCGTTTCAGGAATCTCATGCGCGCGGTTCAAGGGAGATCAAATATGCTCAACAGCCGGTTCAGGATAAACGGAGATATGTTTTCTGAACAGGCGAAACTATGCTGTCGTGAAGAAAAATCGACCCCGCCCAGGTCCGCAATTCAAAGCTTGGCGCGCAGCATATTGATGACGTCGTCGGGCGTGATGACGCCCATCAGATGATTCTTCCGGTCGATTACGGGCAGAGTGAGCAGGTTGTATTTGTCGAATAGCTCGGCAAATTCCTTCTCTTTCGCGTTTTCCTGGCAGTAGATCAGGGGTTCCTGCGAGAGCGCGAGAAGAGGAGTGGTCAGCGGCGCGAGGACGATTTTGACCAGCGGCACTGCTCCCGCCAATGTTCCGTGCGAGTCGACTAGGAAGATCGTGCTCATGTTTTCCATTCGCCCTTCGAAGCTTCGCATCATTTCGATTGCGTCATTGGCGGTTGCCGTTACCGGCAGCGCGATGTACTCGGTGGTCATGCGGCCGGCCGCGGTGTTCTCCTTGAATTCGAGGAGTTCGGTGACTTCCTGGCGCTCCTCGGGCTGCATCTGCACCAGGATTTCGGCAGTTCGCTCTTCGGGCAGGTCGGCGAGAAGATCGGCGGCCGCGTCGGGTTCCATCTCCTCGACGATGTCGGCGGCGCGGTCGGAGTCGAGCGATTCGACAACTGACTTCTGAACTTTCGGATCGAGTTCCTCCAGAGCTTCGGCGGCGACTCCCTCGTCCAGGGTTTCAAAGACCGCTTCGCGCTCGTCGGGCGCGAGATCTTCGATGATGTCGGCGATGTCGGCCGGATGGAGCCGAGCGAGGCGCTCGTGCGAAATTTTGAGTTTGACGCGCCGGGCCGCATCGGTTTCGATGAGGTCGACGAAATCCCATGGAATTTCGCGCGGCGGAACGCGCAAGAGCAACACGCGCAAAGCCGCGGCGGGAATCAAACCCTTGAGCAAGCGGCGAACCGCACCGCGCGCACCAACATCGACTCCGCCAATTTTCAACTGGGCCCGGCCAAGCGTTATGTCGTGATGAAAGTCGATGTCATTGACGCGCACAACCTTGCGGCCATGCACATCAATCACTTGCTGATCGAGTAGGTCCCGACTGAGAAGCAGCAGGCCCTCCGCGCCGTCCGCGAGCACCCAGTCTCCCGCCGACGTGGTGGCGCGTATCCCGCCGTTAATGTTCGAAACCGCGCTGAGCGGCAGCAGCCGATTGCCTGAAGGCGTTCTGACAATCAACAGAGCGATTCTGGTGCGATCCTCTTGCGGGGCCAATGCGACCTCGCGCACGCGGCCCGTGCTTGCGCCCGTCGCGTCGTAGACGGGCGCGCCCAGTAATTCGCTCAATGCAATCGTGCTCATCATCAGTAAAGGTCAGCGAGATACAGCCATGAGGATACAAAACTGCTCACCGGGAAGCCAGAATATTTCCCCCATCGGCGGGAAATTCTTCAGCCCGTCGTTAAGCCTGTGCATGAAGAAGCATTTTGTGGAAAACTGCCGACATTTCCTGTGAATCTCGCGTGGAATGCGGTGATTGACAATACCGGTTCCAAACGGCATTATTACGTACACCAACTGGCCGGAGAAAATCTTCTTCGCTATGGGAGGCGTTATGGTTCAGTTTTTCCGCAACATCTGGCAGGATGAGCAAGGTCAGGACATCGCTGAGTACGCCGTGATGTTGGCGGTTATTCTGGTACTCGTGATTGGAACGGTTCGACTCATCGGAACCAACGCCAACACCGTGTTTTCGAACGCAGCCAGTGCGATTCAGTAGAGTCAATCGCGGGGTTCACCGCGGCGTATCCACAAAGTAAGCCTTTCCAGAATCGGCTATCGTTGTCCTAGTCGCGTCGTTCAGTGGAAGTTTCTGCGCTTGGGTCCAAAGGTAGCCGAGTTACTCGGAATCCGAATCGCCTGCCTCTTCTGGCAGCCAACTGTTTGCGACAACCGACAAATTGTTCGCAGGATCGTGGGCGGGCGGATGACCGCTGCATTCGCGAGGGTTGAACGGTTTTAGATTGCGCTCCTCGCTGGTTACCTCTGCATTCAGTGACTGGACCGCTTAGGAGGTTCTGGATCGATCGCCTGGTCGAGGTAAATCCAAAGCACACGTGAAAAAAACGTCAGCATGGGGGCGAAGGGCAGGAACAATAAGATCGCCCAGATTGTAATCCTGCCGAAACTCCAGCCCGTCACAGCCCAGAGGATTGCTCCAAGAATGACGATCAAGGCGAGGGCCAATCCGTAGCTGATGTACATCGCGCCGAGAAAATATCCTGTCTCGCGATTGAAGCGGAGATCGCACGTCGGGCAACAATCGTGCATTTTAGGGAAGCCCCAATAAATGGAAGAACGGAAAATTCTGGCAGATTGGCATCGAGGACAAAGCTGGCGGAAAATGCTGCGCAAGGCGGATGGACGAGAACGGGACAAGTACAAATGATAGTGGATCGTTTAAGAATTGCGCGTGCTCTCAGACCGCGGCGACGAATGACTGTGACTGCAATTTTGCGACAGTAGATCAAAATACTCCGTCGGTCCGGGTGTATCCTGCTTTCGTTATGGAAGCCAAAGGGTTGACTCCGATATTGAACGTGTCCGACATCGCCAGCACGGTCGCGTGGTTTGAGAAGTGGGGATGGAAGAAATTGTGGAATTGGGGAACGCCTCCGACATTTGGCGCGGTTGGATCGGGCAAGGAAACCTGCATTTTTCTTTGTCAGGGAGCGCAGGGTGGCCGGGGCCGCGGCGCGAACACCACCACGTTTCAACAGGACGGAGACGAAGAGGGTGATAAGGGCGTCTGGATGTCGGTCTGGGTCGACGACGTAGACGAGATGCACAAAGAGTGCGTGGCGGCCGGGCTGGAAGTCACATTTCCGCCGACCGATATGCCGTGGAACGTCCGCGAGATGCACCTTCGCCATCCGGATGGGCACGTGTTCCGAGTCGGCCGCGGACTCGAAGCCAAAAAATAGTTAGATGATGGAATAAACCTTCATGAGTTGGTCCGGAGCGCGCGTATTTCGTGGCGCGGCCGTTTCCCTTTTTTGAAAAAAACTGTAAACTCCGCAACCAAGCCGTAGCTCGGGCATCTCTCCTAAGTAAGGGGTGCAGGCGACGAAGGTAGCGTGAGGCCAACAATATGAAAATTTTCGGACGTGCGACATCGTTCTTAGCTGGATTCCCAGCGCGTCAACTTGGTAAGTGGAACTTGGTTTCCCTCTTGTCACTGGCTCTGGTGTTCACGACTTTGCCTCCGAATCTGTGGGCCTATCAGGATCAAGACGCGCCGACCCCTTCTCAAGATGCACCTGCTCCCGGCCAATCCGCGACAGCGCCACCATACGCGCAACAGACTCCCGAGGAGTTGCAGCGGTTGGTGGCGCCGATCGCGCTATATCCGGATTCGCTGGTGGCGCAGGTCCTGGCTGCGTCCACATTCCCTGAGCAGGTGGTTGAAGCCGACCGGTGGGTGCAGGCGCATCCTGATTTGAAGGGTGCCGATTTGGGTAATGCCGTGGACAAAGAACCCTGGGATCCGAGTGTCAAGGCGCTCACCGCATTTCCGTCTGTCCTCGGAAATATGGATAAGAATCTTTCATGGACATCCTCCTTGGGCGATGCCTATTACAACCAGCAACAAGATGTAATGGATGCGGTACAGGTGATGCGCCGAAAGGCGCAAGACGCGGGCAATCTTAAGACCACGCCGCAGCTAAAGGTCACGGATCAGGATTCGGACATTGATATTGAGCCGGCTGATCCCGACGTTGTGTACGTTCCCGCGTATGATCCGTGGCTGATTTACGGGTATCCCATTGTGGCCTGGCCGGGATGGTATCCATATCCCGGAATCTGGTTTGGCGGGCCTTACCTCTCGTTCGGGATCGGCTTCGGAATCGGGTGGTGGGGTGGTTTTGGATGGGGATGGGGTCACTGGGGATTCGATTGGCATAATCACTACGCAACCTACGACCACGGTAGATACTACTCTCGAAGCCGAACTTTTTATAACCGAGGCAATTACTACCGAGCGGGAGGCGAGCGAGGCGTAGAAAGGAATGTGCAGCGCGGAGTGAGCGGCAATCGTGCTGGCGAAGGCGGTCGTGCTGGCGAACCCGCCAGGCCGTTCGAGGGGGACCGGAATGCCGCTCGAGGCTACTCTGAGCCTCGCGGACAGAGTGGCGTTCGCTCGGGCGCCTTCAGCGGCTACGACCACGGCGGAGAGACCAGGAGCTATTCCTCCCGCGGAAGCGCCAGTTTCGGAGGAGGCTCTCGCGGTGGCGGCGGCTTTCATGGCGGTGGTGGACACGCCGGCGGTGGCGGGCGGCGGTAATCATGGGTTCGTTATGCTCCCTGTAGAGCGTGATGTCTAAAAGATGGAGATAAGTGATATGCGACGAACAAAGCTGAATTCCGACAGATTTCATTGCGCTAGTCTTACTGGATTAACTCTGGCTAGATTAGCTCTGGCCGCTATGTTCTTGACGCTGTGCGTTTCCATCCCATCCAGTGCGCAGCAGCCGGGCCAGAAAACGTTCTCATCGGCGGAAGAAGCGACCAACGCAATGGTCACGGCAGCGCAGAGTAATGACGAAAAGGCCATGCTCGCGATCCTCGGACGAGATGCGAAGCAGATCGTTTCATCCGGAGACGACGCTGAGGACGCCCAAAGCCGCGCCAACTTTGCGCAGAAGTATCGGGAGATGCACCGTCTGGTGAAAGAACCGGATGGAACCACCACCTTGTATATTGGCGCGGAGAATTGGCCTACACC
>JBAWBE010000125.1:0-2136 GCA_049589635.1 Terriglobales bacterium | reverse complement strand
CGGGTATTCCCATCCCCCCTAGCCCGCCAAACGCGCGGACGGCGATTTGGTTCCACCGCGAGGCACAAGAAGTCCGGGCGCGATGCCCCGGTGCGGCATTTCCAGAAAATCCTGCCCGCTGCGAGGCCAGCCAGTTCTGCTGCAAAGTGACGTGTCTTGCCTCCCTACGCAGCGGCTTGCCCAGACGCTTGCCGAGCAGAAGGCGACTGTGGCGAATGCGTCCACAGCTCGACACGATTGCGACCCATCGCCTTGGCGCGATAGAGCGCCTGATCTGCCACCTCCAGGAGGGCGGCAAGATCGGAACTCGCATCGTCCGAAATTGCGACGCCGACGCTGACCGTTGCGGAGAGCGGCCCATCGGCCAACGTGTGGGTGGTGGCTTCAAACGCGGCGCGCAACCGTTCCGCCAACAAGAGTGCGTCCTGGCGCGTGGTATCCGGTAGCAGGCTCGCGAACTCTTCACCCCCGATCCGGCCAAACAAATCGGTTGGACGCAGAAGCGAGGTCGCCAGCTTACAAAATGCGGTAAGCACCCCATCACCGGCACCGTGCCCGAATCTGTCATTGATGTTTTTGAAGCGATCGAGATCAAACAAAAGAAGCGCGGCCGGCTGACGCGCAAAACAGGTTCGGACCATCAGCCGTTCGCCTGCCTGGAGAAAACCACGACGGTTCGCAACGCCAGTCAGTGGATCAATCAGTGCGGCGCGTCGATAGCGGACGGCAATTCGATCTTTGGCGAGACCTCCGAATAAATATGCCGCGCAGATGCAGACAAACACTGCCTCGAAGATCGCAAAGGTTCGCAGATCCACGTCGAAAGGATTGGGATTGGTCCATTCCCCGGCAAGCGGAATACGGACCGGAATGGCGGCTGCGTGCCCGAGAAGGACCAACATGATCGGCCAACGCCATACGCCGTCGCCGCGGCCGCGCCAGAGTTCTAGGACGGTGAGTAGCGCGTAGGCGATGGCAATTGCCGCCATCACGATGGCGCGGGCTTCCGGCAGCGCGTAGATCGGGCCGATGGCGCAGCCAGCGAGCCAGATCAGCGCCCCTGCCAGAGTCAGAACGATTGAAACCCGCTTGCCTTCGAAGCTGCGCGCCCCGCTCCAGATGAGTCCGTAAGCGACGGCGAGAATCGCATTTCCAATCACGATCGACCAAAAGTCCGGCACAGTGCCGCGCGCGATGACGATCAACACCGTGGCGATAGCAGCAATTGTGAAAGCCGACCCCCATAGGGCAAGCGCGAAAATCTTTCGGTGCTGGAGCCACGATAGCAACAGGAGGCACCCCCCAAGACCCGAGGTGAATGCCGTGATAGCTAGCAATGTCGGCAGATTGAACACCATGGGTGCAATGCAATGGAGTGGCAATGGGACGCGCATGTAGCCGTTAAGCAGGTACTGGGTCGTTAATTTTTCCCAAGATTTTGATCGAAATGGCGAGGTCAGGGGGGAAGCAGGATTTTTTGAATTTGGCCGACCGGAGGCGCGGTCTAAGGACAGTGTGGTGCAAAACGCAGCGACGATGCGGAGCCGACATCCGACGTCGCTAGGGCAGTTGATAGGGCACAACGAAACGCTAACGAGAATATTAAGACTTTACAGCGAGTTAGTTGATTTGGCGGGGAGGAAGTGAACCTAGTTACTCGGCAGTCCCTGGACCCAGGGCGGCGGTTTGCCAATTTTGACGAGCCTACGGCTGTCGAGCTTTGCTGCTCTAGCCTGATATTTCTTTGCCATGTGCCAGAGTTCAGCAGCCGCTCGATCGCTCGCTGTGGCATACGCTTGGTGTGCGCAAATCAACGCAAGCTCTTCAAGATCTTCATGCGTCCACGTATTCCTTCGATTACGTACGCTTTGCGTCGAAGTTTCCATGTTTTCAGTGTGAAATGTATTGCCTAACGATCTTTTAAAGCGATGCCGAGTCAGACAAATTCGAGGAAAATCCGAGGAAGAGTTCCGGTCATCAATTGTCATCTGCTCGCTAGTGCTCACCGCTGAGGAACTTGAGAGCGCGAATCATGCAATCGTCGAAGCCCTCGGAGAGGCGCAGATCACTCCGTCACCACCTCTATCACACGCTGCAGATGCAGGTCAGGCCCGAAGGCGCGCCGTGTGAGTGCGT
>JBAWBE010000124.1:0-7155 GCA_049589635.1 Terriglobales bacterium | reverse complement strand
CATTCGAACTGGTGCCAAGCGCTTGCTCACGTCCGGCGGGCGCTCCAAAGCGACCGCAGCCCTCTCGACGCTCGCTCAGTTAGTGAATAAAGCCAAGGACCGCTTGATCGTGATGCCGGGGAGCGGAATCACTCCGGACAATATCAGTCGAGTTGTACGAGCCACTTCAGCGCGCGAGGTCCACGGCACACTGCTCACGCCTGCTTTGCGCAGAGAGAGTGAGAGAGAGGAAAAGGGAAGGCAGGAAGACGAAAAGAAGAAAGACCCAGATCGCCACTCGCAGATCGAGCGTTACTACCGTCGAGTCCTCAAAGCCGCGTTGACGCTCCAGTCAATCACGACGGGTTGACACAGTTAGTGCAGCAGATACACAGCAACCGCCAGGCTCACCGTAACGAGCGCGATGACTCCCGCGATCTTGAACCACCACGACGCGCTCTTCTGTTGCCGCGTCGAAGCAAGGCGCAGCTTCTCGATCCATGCCAGTTCCGAATCGTGTTGCGTCGACCTTCCGATGAGCGCTGCAACATGGCGTTGATCTTCCGTGGGCAGCGAGACAAAGCGGAACGGCTGCAACCGATCGCTGACGGCGGCCAGCATCTCCGCTCCTCCGAGCACCGAGCCGGTCTCGGTCACGAACATCAGCCGCACCCGCGATCCCTGATCGACCGCCTTGGGGAGCAAGACCAGACCACCGGTGACAGAAATCACGCGCAGCTGGGCCGCCGACCGTTCACCATTCGGAAACCGCAGCACAATCGGATTGTCGCCTTCGAGCCGGGCCCGTGGATACCGCCATGGCGGGCGAGAGGAGGGCGAGCTGCTCGTGATCATGCACTCCAGTATCCCGCGAAACCAGTCACTCACAGAAGATTACGGAGGTAGAGATTACGTAGGTAGCTACGGCAGGCGCTGGACGGCACGAGCTACAAAGAGGCAAATAAAAACCCCGCCCAGGCCATGCCTGAGCGGGGCACCCATCAAGTGTTTAAGCGCGGGTGTTTAAGCGGATTGTGCGAAAGAGCCTTTGTGCATTCAGGTGCGATCAATCTGTTTGCCGATTAGGCGGTCTCCCCGATTAATCGATCTCCCGATTCTGCACCTCGCACGCCTGCAATTCTTTTCCAAACGGCGCGCAGTTTAAGTGGCCGCCTTCACCGTCCTGCTCCTCGCAGCTCTGCAATTCCTCGCGATAGATCTGGCAAGGATCGGGTCCGTAGAATGCAACGACCCATGCAGTACTGTTTTTGCCCGCCTGATAGACGACGCCGATCGGAGTTTGCGACGACGTGCCAAGCTGCTGCCAGTACCGGAACGGTTCGGCCGGATACGGAGGAAACGCCAACGCCGACGCCGCGCTGATGCTTTCCGCGCTATTGGTGAGAACGGTGGTCGAAGGCGATCCCGACCACGCTTCAGGCGAGTTCGGGGCGACCAACGAGATGGGAGTTCCGCTGGCCAGGACTTCATCATGGTCGATGGAAAATGCAAAGGTAGTCACGTAACAGCCAGCTTCCGGGCACGGCCCGCTGCCGCCAGTCGCCAGGTACCACGCGGTGGCTGTGGTGTTTCCCGATCCCACGCAAATCGACACCGTCGGACTCCAACTGAGTACACCCTGGTTATCCCAGAACAGAAACTCGTAGTCCGGAAAAGTATCGGCAGTCGAAGTGACACATCCTGTCGAGACAACCGTAGACTGAAGAACCGGACCGGATGGGAACGTTTGATCGGTGACGGTAACTTTTGCGGCGTTCGCAACGCCCGCGCCTGCAATAACCGCCAGAATGCCGATCGCGAAATAAGCAGCAATGTTATTAATCGTTTTCATGGTAGTTCTCCTCATGATTGAGATTGAATTGGTGACGTCGATCTGCCGGGCCTCTAAGTCAGTCACCGGAAGGCCCTACACTAGGTAGCGCGACAATCGAAGGCATGAGGGGTCAGGATCCGGGTAAGAAAGTGGGGCGTCGTCGCAGCCGGCGACTCGCCCACAATCTCAGCGATCCTGGTCGGTGCTAACGGATCGAAAGTTCGAGTCCGTCGTCCAGCGGAATTTCGCTAGACACATAACGGTTTGCGGGATCGCGCACATATGAGAGATAGGGAGCCATCTTCTCCGCCATGCTGATTACGTCGTCGGCAATCAGCAGACAGCCGGGAGAAAGTGCCGGCTCCAATTGCTTCAACAAGGGAAGGTACAGCGGCTTCCACCCGTCGAGCAGCAAAAGATCGATTGGGCCGATTTCAGTGAGCGTCTGAAAAGCATCGCCCTGCCGGATCTCGACCAAATCCGCCACTCCCGCCTCAGTAAGATGTTGCAAAGCGCGAGACGCTTTGGCCGCGCTCTGCTCGGCGGTGATCAGGCGGCCAAAGCCGTTGTCGCGCAGGGCTGCCGCCAGATGGATGGCCGACAATCCGAATGATGTGCCGAATTCCACTGCCAGTGCCGGGCGGTGGCTGCGAGTCAGCAGATAGAGCAGCCTGCCAACCTCGGGCGCGACGGCCATAAAGGTTCGATCTTGAATCGACGCCAGCGTTGCGGCAGCGAGCGTACCGCCTCCAGTCGCCATCAGAGCTTGCTCTTCGGCCTGAACTTTGGCATCGTTCTCTTTCGCCTCCGCGTAGAGGCGATGCAATACTTCCTGAACCTGAGCATGGTTGAGAGTTGCCATTGCACGGGCCGCGCTGGACGAGTGGACAGAGTTAGGAGTCTTAGGGGTGGACAGAGAAAGGAATTGCTTTGGAGAATTTTCAGTCATACGCACCTTTCCGCTGGGCGAGCAGAAAGCCTCGCCGAGCATCACAACAGGGTGCGTTGATTGACGGAAACGCTTACGACGGCAAACATGGTGTCTGCCGTAATCTTACTTTCCTACGGTTACTGTCAGTTTGTCAATAACCAGCGCCGCTGGGCTGCAATGTTGTGATCGCGTCAGCAGAGGCGATAGCTGATTGCGATCGTTCCACTTCTATTTGTACTGTGAGGTTTCCCACGACCTGCGACTTGCGACCTCCACTACAATGTTCCGGTGCCCGACTCCCCGCAGCTTGCCAAAGTTCTCGATCACCTCCGCCTCTACGTTCATCCGCTGCTGGAGTTTTCTGCCCGCGAAACCAGTGGGCGGATCGACATTCTGATCGATCTGAAAAATTGCGCTGTGCCGGTGCATCAATATGTCCTTCCAATCCATCCGCGCGACCTCGATCATCCGCAGTTTGCCTGGCATCTCCAGCGGCAGATCTATGATGGACTGCATGACTATTTCGTCGAAATGTTCGTAAGTACACCGCAAGACAGCGCCGTGCCGCGCAGCACAGCCGCCGGCCGCTCCGCTCTGCATGACTCCGCGGAACATAATTCCGGGCAGCATAACGAGGAGAGCTAGCGGGTGTCTCTGCGCGATCAGATCGAGCACGAGATCCGAGAGCGCGGGCCAATTCCGTTTTCGCGCTACATGGAAATCTGCCTCTACGATCCGGTCGCCGGCTATTACTCGCGCAACGCCGAACAATTCGGCAAAGCTGGAGACTTCTACACCTCCAGCGACGTTCACGCCGTCTTCGGACGCCTGCTCGCTCGGCAGTTCGAAGAAATGTGGCAGTCGCTCGCCCGCCCGCCGCAACTCGAAATCCTGGAACTCGGTCCTGGACGAGGCTTATTCGCTCGCGATGTGTTGGATTGGTCTAGAAAGAAGTTCCCGCAGTTTTTTGCGGCATTGCGATATACCTTGCAGGAATCCTCGCCCGCTCTTCAGACGAAGCTCCGCGAAACTTTAGGCGAGCACATCGGAACTGGAAAAGCCAAAGTCCTTCACGTAGAGACGCGGCCTGCCGCGTCTTCCGGCCCCGCAATCTATCGCACATCTTCCCGCGAAACTCCGCTCATCGTCTTCGCCAACGAATTCTTCGACGCGCTTCCGGTAGAAATCCTGAGCGCGCAGGGTAAACTCCACATCGCCATCGAAAGCGGCCATCTGGCAGAACTCTGGCTTCCGCCGACCAACGACGAACTGGAATTCCTGGATCGCTACAGCGTCCATGCCGAAGTCACCGGGAATGACGACGAACGCATCGAGGTCCCGCTTGCCGCCCAACGCTGGCTAACCCAGACTGCAAACGCTATCCCACGCGGTTTCCTGCTGGTAATCGATTACGGATACGAGCGCAGCGAGCAACTCGCCGGACGCCATCGCGGAACGCTCATGGCGTATCGCCAGCATTCTGCCAGCGTCAATGCCTATCAGGCTCCTGGAGAGCAGGATCTGACCGCGCATGTAAACTTCACGGCCCTGACCGCAGCCGCCGAACAATCCGGAATGCGGGCCGAGCGCCTCATCACGCAATCGCAATTCCTATTAGGTATCGGCGAGAAGACGCAATTTGCGGACGCCTTCGAGGATTGCCGCGTTCCGCAAGAGCGCGCCAAAGTAGCGCTGCAACTGAAGCATCTCGTCACTCCAGCCGGAATGGGAGAAACCTTCCACGTGCTCGTCGCGAGCCGCGGCATCGATCCAGCCAGAGTCGCGGCCCTGAGCGGCCTGAGCTTTGGCGGGGCCCATACAGGCTAGCCTGTATGTACCGGACTCAAGGCCTACACCAAAGTGCACCATTTCCAGTGCTTATTTAACACTCCTGAAATATCTTTGCAGTAAACTGCCGATTAGACTCGTATGGCGTCCGCGCGCTCATCGCAGTTTGCCTTGCCGCTTCAGGTAGCGGCTGTCTGCTATCGCAGGGAGAACTCGCACGCCGAGTTCCTGCTCGTCAACACCAACGGCGGCAGCAAGTGGACGTTCCCCAAGGGAGCCCCCGACACTCGCCTCTCCCACAGCCAGGCCGCCGAACGCGAAGCCCGCGAAGAAGCGGGCGCCACCGGCGTAATCGAGCCGCGTCACTTCCACGTTTATATCCACTCCAAGGGCGTCTTCTGGCAGCCCGGAGGCGTGCAGGAGTACGTCGTCAAAGCCTTCCTCATGGAGGTCCAGCAGACCCGCGACTCCCATGAAGACGGACGCAATCCGAGCTGGTTCACTGCCAAGGAAGCCCGCGCGATTCTCGCCAAAGGACGCGAAGTGAAATACGCGCGCGAGTTGCAGGCCGTGGTCGACCGCGCGCTCGAGCACATCGGCGAAGCGAAGATGGCCGCCGCCCGCTAAGGTTCGCACCGCGGTTAGCCTCGAGCAACCCCTCCCGTCCGCTATATTTAATACAGACACTCATGATTCAGTTCTCATCCGCCGGCAAGCGCTACGGCCACAAACTTCTGTTCGAAGATGCCAATTGGCTCATCACGCCCGAGTCGCGCATTGGTCTGGTGGGCGCGAATGGCACCGGCAAGTCTACTGTGATGAAAGTTTTAGCCGGACTTGAAAGCCTTGACTATGGCTCGATCTCGCGCGCCAAGGGTATTTCCGCCGGCTACCTGCCGCAGGATGGGCTAACACTCTCCGGCCGTTCCATCTTCGCCGAGTGCATGTCGGTGTTCGACGATCTCCACGCGATGGAAAAGGAAATGGAGTCGCTCACGCACAGCATGTCGGAGCTCGATCACACCGGCCAGGAATATGCGGATGTTGCCGATCGTTATCAGCGACTGGAACACGAGTTTCGCGCGCGCGATGGCTACACACTTGAGGCTGAGGTAGGCAAAGTCCTTACCGGGCTTAGTTTTCATCGTGACGACTGGACGCGGCGTACCGAAGCATTCTCTGGTGGCTGGCAGATGCGCATCGCGCTCGCCAAGCTGCTCCTGCAAAAACCAAATTTGCTCCTGCTCGACGAACCCACCAACCACCTCGATCTCGAAGCGCGCAACTGGCTGGAAGAATATCTGGGCAGCTATCCGTATGCTTTTGTGCTGATCTCGCACGACCGCTATTTCCTCGATGTGACCGTCGACAAGATCGTCGAGATCTGGAACAAGGAACTGCACTTTTACGCCGGCAACTACGATCAATATCTCGCCGCGAAGGCCGCACGCAAAGAGCAGCTGGAATCGGCCTATAAGACGCAGCGCGATCGCATTGAGCAGCTCGAAGTGTTCATCAATCGCTTTCGCTACACGGCAACCAAGGCCAAGCAGGTGCAGAGCCGCATCAAGGAACTCGACAAGATTGAGCGCATCCAAATTCCGGAGGAAGAAAAAGTCGTTCACTTCTCTTTCCCGCAGCCGAAGCCGAGCGGCCGCATCGTCGCCGAGTTCGCGAACGTCGCAAAAAGTTACGGCGACCCAGGACCGGATGAACACAAAGTTTTCGCCGGCGTGAATTTCATGATCGAGCGCGGCGAGCGTATTGCGCTGGTCGGCGTCAACGGGGCAGGGAAGTCCACGCTGATTAAGTTGCTCGCGCACACCGAGCCGCTTTCCGCCGGAGAATACAAACTCGGACACGACGTGCAGGTCGATTATTTTGCGCAGGACCAATACAAGGAGCTCGATCCGGAAGCGCGCATTCTCGACGATCTTGGCGAGTTATCGACGTCTTCGACGCAAACGCATCTGCGCAGCCTGCTTGGCTGCTTTCTCTTTTCGGGCGACGACGTCTTTAAGCGCATCGGCGTGCTCTCTGGGGGCGAGCGCAATCGTTACGCTCTGCTTAAGATGTTGCTGCACCCAGCAAATTTCCTGCTGCTCGACGAACCGACAAACCACCTTGATCTCCGAGCTAAAGACGTGCTCCTCGAAGCGCTGATGAAATACACCGGCACGGTAGTCTTCGTCTCGCACGACCGCTACTTCATCGACAACCTGGCCACGCGAGTCTTCGAAATCGGCGACGGCAAGGTGGAAATCTATCCCGGCAACTACGAAGACTATCTCTGGCGCAAGCAGGGCGGAGCGGCCAAGCAGACCGCCACCATTCAAAAAGATCTGGCGACGACGAAGACTGCCGAGCGCGCGACGGAAGAAGTCAAGATCGCCGTGCCGACAAACGGGAATGCGCCGCCGGCCGAGTCTGCTGATTCTAAAGGCAAGCGCCTCAACCCGATCAAGCGCCAGCATATGCAAGATCGTCTGCGAGAAATTGAAGAGAAAATTACTAAGACTGAGGCTGCGATTGCGCTCACCGAAGGTCAGCTTCAAAGCTTTGTTAGCGCCGAGGAGACGCAGCGTCAGACACAGGAACTCGCCGCGCGAAAGAATGACCTGCG
>JBAWBE010000123.1:0-3817 GCA_049589635.1 Terriglobales bacterium | reverse complement strand
AGTCAGGCTGGTCGTGTTGGAAGCCGCCCGGAATCGGGGCGGCCCTAAAATCGTGCCCGAAGAATCGGGGCGAGACAATCGACGTTGCGCGGAAGCGCGACAGAGCAGGGGATAAAACGAGGAAGGCGCGCCATAGCGCGGGCAATAAAATACCGCGGCCGGAAACGGCTTGCGGAAGGCTGCGAATTCTGACAGATTGTTTTTGCAAATGTTTTTTCTGCCGAACTGACTATCTCGTTAAGCCCGCCTCCGGCGGGTTTTTTCTAGCTCATGAGCATTTCCCCAAAGACTATAGCGGGCGAATCGAAGGCGCCTGAGAATCAGGATAGCCACGACAAAAGTGTGCATGATCCGCGCACGACAGACAATCGCGCATGCGCGTGTGTGGTCGAGATATATGGGGATGCGGCCATCGAAGCAGGCTGGCATCGCGCAACGTTGAAGCTACTTACCGCAAGATCCCGAAATCCTCCCGGGAGCGTAGGGCCCGGCCGGCGCACGCCGGACACGGCATGCGAATCAGAGAAGTTCGAATCCTTGAATTGAATTGTGCCCTCTATTCACGCGGCGATTCCCTCGCCATACTTTTTTGGCGGATTCGGGAGATGAGGATGGAAGCGGGCAGTCGCGACAAGGAGCAGGGCAAAAAGAGCACGCTTCGCAGCCGAAATATAAGAGTCCTCGGCCGGCGAACATCGGTGCGACTGGAACCGCAGATGTGGGACGCACTCGCCGACATCGCACGGCGCGAATATTGCAGAATTCACGATCTCTGCTCGCTGGTGCAGATGCGGAAGAATCCCGACACGTCATTGACAGCAGCGATTCGGGTCTTCGTGATGCTGTATTACCGCGCAGCCACGACCGATGAAGGCCACGGGCGGGCAGGGCACGGAGATTTCGACCGGATGATGCAGCGTGCGCGCATAGCGCCGGAAAGTCCGCTCCCGGCAACTCACAGTCGTTCTAACGGAGGAAGAGCCTGAGTTCATGCGACGATCAGGTTCTTTGCACCCGCTGGCTACCCTTCCGTTACCGTCCCTACAGTCGGGGCCAATTCATTTCGGCGCTTCCAAAAATAGAAAGCCATCAGGATTGAGATAACCACAAGCCCAACGCCAAATTCACCTGCTATATATCTTGTCTTGCTGTTGTCTACCGTCAGCGGGTCAAAAAACTGCTGGAAGAATGTGTTGTGAGCCGCATGAAGAACGACGCCAGGCCAGATGCTCCCCGACTTGAGCCTCATCCAGGTCCATAAAAAGCTAATCGCCGGCAACAATAACGTAAACAGTGGCAAGTAGTACCAAACCGGCGTGCCGCCACTGTAGCCATCCGCAAAAAGAAAAATTGGATAGTGCCACACCGCCCAAATGAGTCCCGAAAGGATGGCAGTCGCAGCAAAGCTGTGGCGTTTGGCAAGCTCCGGTACAAGAAAACCTCGCCAGCCTATTTCCTCCCCAAGTACAGTAGCGCAATCCCGAACGACCGTGATCGTCGCAGTAAAGACGAAGTACAGGGCAAGGTTTGCCCAGGGCTTCATCGGTCCAAGCCCAAATTGACTGGAAAGACGGTCGTAAAACTGCCTGTTGTAAAACCCACCGAGTCCAGTCAGCCAGACAAGCGCGTAGATCGCCGTTGCATAGCCTAGAGGGATCAGGTAGCAGGCGATCTCGTAACGCGTTTTGCCCCACTTCCAGCCAAGAGTTGACAGGTCGCGGCCAAGGTATTTGCAACTAAGCAGCGCCGCGACACCTGGGCACCACATCAGGCAGCCAATGTATGCGCCCCAGCCCCCGCCCACTTGGCCAGACTTGGCGATGAGGAAGTAGAAAATCGAACTGAGGGCGAAAGTGAAAAGCAGATAGGTGGCGACGCCCCGGCTCCGATTTGGACGCATTCTCTTCCTCCACCAAGCCGAATTGCCTGGGTTCTGGTGGAACCGATCCAGAAATCATTCGATGCCAGCCAGTGTCCCATATGTTGGCCTCGATTTATCCATTGGGGTCTGTTTTCGTTCAATGTTGGTTCTGCGGAGAGTCAATGAGCACACTTCCGCCGACCCACTCATTGACGCCGGTAGTGCCGCTAGGCCGGCGCCTCGTCAGTAATCATCTAGACGTTAAAGAATCTGGCTGATAGGGAGTTTCGTAACAGCCTCGTATAAAGCCCGCTCCGTGCGCAGACACGCCGGGTAGCTATGACGGCACGAACTATCGGTTATGTGGATCGGGCATCGACCCTGGATGGCTTAACCGTTTCTTCACTGTTATCGGCCAACATAGACCTAGGCACGCAATCAAACAGGGACCTAGGGTGATGCCCACGCCAAACCCCGAACACGACCCCGCTTGGGAGATCGCTCACAATTATCATCGGGATAAGTACGACTCCTATCACAAAGAGCGCGCTCGAATTGATGAGGCCCGCGATGATCTCACACGAAGGCGCGTTCCTTTCGAATCCGCACAGAGTCTGGCGCTTGAGAAGGCAAGAGACGCAATCAACGACAAGATGAAGTTTCACCTGGATGCAAAGCACGAGACTTTTCGAAGTCAGTTCCCGACGGTTCAGGAATTCGCCGCCGTCAGATTCGCTGTTTTCGACCATGCGATCCATCCGCGAGCGCGCGCTCCCGTTACCGACTTCGAGCAATTCACTACCATTGATCAGGTCATCGACGCATGGAACAAAGAAGCGGAAGCCCGACGAGACGCGATGTATTCAGGCCTCGCTCATTTCGTCCCGTCCAAACCCGGCCATACCTGAAAAACAACAGGCTCTTCCAAGAAGAACTGGAGGGGGCCCGCCGGCTTTCACGCCGCTGCGGTTTCGAAGGCAATAACTCAGTGCAGCAATTTACCAGCCTCGGCATGCAGTTCCTGGGAATATCGGATCACGACATCAACGATTTCATTGATCGGGCGGTCGTAGTCGAGTTCTTTCTGCAACGCGCGTTTTCTTTCAAGCGCCTTCTCGTAAGAAGCGGCGATGAGTTCGTCCTTGCCGAGGCAATGCGCGACCGCGACGATATCGTCCATGAATGTTTCGAGCTCGGCAAGGATGGCATTTACCCTTGGCTTGAATTTATGGAGCGCGCGGCCTTGTTCTCCCGCCCACCACAAGCAGCTGGTTTCGAGTTTGTTCACGGGCGTCTTGGGATCAATGCCCGCGGCAACCAGGCGCTTCCGCAGGTCCTTTGCCTCTTCCTCAAGCTGTTCTGACAGGCGGTAGGCTTCGCCCGGCATGGTCGCGAGGACCGTCGCGAGGCTGGGCTCGTGTCCATCCGAGCGCAATTTCTCTGTCGTTTTTATCAGGGTGTCGAGAAGCGTCATTGCGCTGCCGGCGGCTTCGAAACTCGCTTTCGGATCGAACGTAAACATGCGATTTGCTCCCGCGATGGATTTTGGACCCGCGCCCGGACACAATCTTGACAGTCGCTCCCGTATTTCCTAGGGTGACCTTCCCCTGTCGGTCAAAAGAAGGAAACACCGCATGTCGGAGTCTTCAGGTCTAACTCAACTTTTCAAGCGCGCCGTCGAATTCAGCAGCGCCTTCGAACTGAAAATGGAATTCGATGTTTCGCTTGAGCGCAAGTTTATCGCATCCCTGAGCGATGACGACAACAAAGCCGGCAACCGGCTCAGCGGCAAATATTTCGACGAGGTACCGGAAT
Source organism: Terriglobales bacterium (assembly GCA_049589635.1). Lineage (GTDB taxonomy): Bacteria > Acidobacteriota > Terriglobia > Terriglobales > Acidobacteriaceae > Acidiflorens. Next base: position 141 of record JBAWBE010000123.1, on the reverse strand, counting down.
CCCTGCAACGCGCCGTGCTGGCGGGCGAGCGGATTGACGCTGTGTCGGATGCGGCGGCGATATCCGCCATTCAGCTCGCGGATTACACCGCAAGTATTGCGTTGCGGGTAACTGCTGAAAGCGAGCTTTCGGCGCTGGTGC
>JBAWBE010000122.1:0-2553 GCA_049589635.1 Terriglobales bacterium | reverse complement strand
GATAAAAACTTTCACTTTAACTTTCACTTACTGGTCAACAACCACCTACGGTCGCCTACAGTCGCCGCATCTGTTTTCATAAGCATACGCTAGTATGGCTGGACAAATTGCGATTGAGAATCTTCCGTCCTAACCCCTAGACGATAGCGCCACGCGAGGCAAGCAGCGAAATTTCGCCGAACAGAAGACGATTATAACAAACGAAATTGCGGTCCTCCGGCTGCCATCGCCCAGCTCGGGCTTACGGTGACGAGACCTTACGATCATGGCTCACGAGTAGGCCAGCTTTCGCGTGTTGTGGCGCAACGACCGGCCCTCCGCCAGCCCGTACACTTCCTCGGCCAGGTTCTTGGCGTGATCGCCGATGCGCTCGAGAGCTTGCGCAGCCAGCAGGATGTCAAAATTTTGAGCGCTCGCGGAATTCGAAGTTGCTGCCAGATGGCGCTGAAATAGTGCATGGCACAATGCGTCGACCTTCGGATCGGATTGCAGGACGGTTTGCGCGAAGGAGAGATCGCGCGTCAAAAACCCCTGATGCACCTGCTCCAGCATTTCGCAGAGCAGAGAAGCCATTTCGACGAGTTGGCGGGAATCGGCTGCGGGCAGCTTCTCGCGGCGCGACTCCAGTTGCTTGACCGCGCTGTAAGCCAGGTCGCCGATGCGCTCGAGGTCGGTGATGAACTTCAGGCACGCCAGCAACTCACGCGCCTTCGCTTCGCCTACGCGCGTGATCGCTCCCGGAAGCTGCTCGTCGATCTTGCGTTCGATCTGGTCCAACTCTTTTTCGCAATCCTTGATGGCTAGAATCGCGAGACGCGATCCGGAGGCAATCGAGTCGCGCACGTTGAAGACCGCATCGCGGGCGATCAGGCAGGCGCGCAGGACCATTGCGGTCAGTTCGTCTTCGGCAAGTTGCTCAGACGAGGGAATCGGATGCGTCTGCCTTGTTTGCGTTTTGCTCTTGCCTGCCATCGAAGTTGTAATCAAGGATAAAACAAGGAACGTGAAAGGAGCGTGAAAAACCGGTCATTCGTGGACTTCCCAATCACCGACTGCTTGTTTTTCGCCTTGGCACCCATTCCGCCGCCCCACCATTGTAGCTTGGTGGGTCAAGAACCCTTCGCTGGACTCGATTTGCTCGCACCATCTCGGATCAGTGAAATGCGTTATCTGTCCGGTATTACGCGTAGAGTAACTTAGATGCGGCGATGGCGCGTCGAAAGCCTTGCGGGAATCCTAAAGACTCATCGTTGAAATCGACGTTTGCTGATCTTGCTGCTTGCAGTCGGCTTGCTCCCGATCCGCTGGAGGTGCTTGAATAACACAGCGCAATCGCGCCCGGCATTCAATCGCGACCTACGGAGATTAGAACGTTCATGTCAGATGACTCCGCCCTTACGGCTTCTAGCGTCGGTGATTCGCGCCCGCGTCCAGTCCCTGCAATTCTCGTGGGCGGCGTCATCACTGGAGTCATCGATCTCCTCTATGCGATGGTTGTCTATAGTCCGCATCGTCCTCTACTGATTCCGCTGCACATTGCTACTGGAGTTCTCGGAGCAAATGCGTACAAAGGAGGCGTTCCAACCATCATCCTCGGAGTTATGCTTCACTTCGTCGTCGCGATCGGCGCGGCCACGGTTTATTACCTTACGAGTCGCCGGCTTCCGTTGCTGGTGGAGCGGCCTGTGGTTTGCGGAATGATCTTTGGAGGGCTTGTCTACTTCTTCATGCACCTGGTGGTGCTGCCGCTCTCGGCTGTAGCCCACCACCATACCCTGTTCATCTACCAGGCAACCGAATTTGTCGAGCACTGGTTTGTCGTCGGGCTGCCCATCGCGTTCTCGGTGCGCCACTATTCGCGTTGAGGCTGATCCGCGAAGGCAATGGAAGCTCATATTCCATGCGGAATATTTGCAGGTGCGACGCCTACTTCTTATCGAGCGCGGTCGCTTTGGCTTCGGCTTTGGCGGCATCGGCGTCGCGGTGCAGGCCCTTGTAGCATTTGCCTAAGAGATGCCAGGCCTGCCCGTTGCTGGGATCCGACTTAGTAAGTTGCTCTAAGTCGGGACGGGCAGCGGCGAAATCACCTTTCATTATTTGAGCTTCGGCAAGGCCCAGGCGACCTTCCAGGTTATCGGAGTCGGCTAAGAGGGCGGCTTCGAACTGGTCCGCGGCGCTGCGATCGTCTTTGAGTTTGAGATAGATGCGGCCCAAAAGAAGGCGAGCGTTGGTTTGGCCGGCGTTGAGCTTGAGGCTGGCTTCGAGAGCGGTGCGGGCGGCGGGGTAGTCTCCAATTTTTTCCAGGGCCTGGCCGGCCTCGAAGGCGGCGGCTGAATCATCGGGGCGGAGTTCGAGGGAACGCTTGAGGTGCGTGGCGGCTTTGGCAAAGTCCTGCGCCGCTAGCTCTAATTCTCCCAGTTGGCGCAGAGCGGTCGCGGAATCGGGATCGATTTGGACTGCCTTCTCGAGATATTTACGCGAGTCTTCGGTGCGGCCGTCATCGGAGGCGAGCATCGAGTTATGAAGAAGATTCTGGACTTCGACTTTGTCTTT
>JBAWBE010000121.1:0-4235 GCA_049589635.1 Terriglobales bacterium | reverse complement strand
TCAAGATTGCGGTAAGTCCCGGCGTCGCTATTGACCATGTATTCGCGGCTGCGAAAAAACTTCAACGGCACGCCCGTCGATCCGCCGCTGAAATGCCGCTGCAGCTTTTCAACCGGCACATCTTCGCGGATCAGCGCGCGCTCCTCCTCGCGAATAATGTCTTTAGTCAAAATCGGCAAGCGCGCAAAATCGTCCCAATCACGAATATCCTGACTGCGGATTCCTAGATTTCGAAATAGCGTCCGATAATACGGAACCAGTTTTTCAGCATGAGCGAGCAAAGCAAGCACATCGCGAAACTGCTGATCGCGAATTTCATCGCGTGACCGGAACGGAGCCGGCTCCAGTTGTTTGAGCGTCCCAAGAATGTCGGAGCCGCGCATGCGGCAAGTCAGCGCTAGCAGCGCGCGTCCAACAATTGGCCCGCTGGAGACAGGACCGCCTGACGAACCCATCGCTGCCTACTCCCCGGCAGCCGCGCCGAGCGGCGCGCGCAGGCACAATTTGACGATAGGAATCATGATTTCCGGAGGGGAGTCCTTCACGTCGAAACTATAGCACGCGACCGTGGATGGCCCGCGCCAAGGCATCGCCGGCACGATGCCCTAAGTCACCTGGTAAGTCAGCTCGAAAATACTCCGTGGCCGGAGATGGAGCTCCGTCTCACCTCGCCTCAAACTGCACCTCAGAACCAGCACCCCATCCCGCACCGCGCCATCTCGCCAAACACCTGCCGTCCCCGGTCTTCCTGCTCCAGCATGAAAAAATGAAAGTTGAACTTGATCTCAATCGGCTTGAACGGCCGCGGATTTTGTAATGTGAAATAGGCGTTCAAACTGTCATCCGCGTAAGCATCCGCGTAAATCCCCGGCCCGATCGGCCCCAGCGCCTTTCCCTCGGAAGCAAAATTCGTTTCCACAAAATGCAGCAGGCTGCCCGAATCGTGCTGTTCATTCTCCACAAATCCCGCCGGCGTGTACGCCGACACCACCAGCAGCGGCACCCTGAACCCATACGTAAAGCCCTTGCCCCAGCCATTCGGCTGTCCATTCGGAATCAGCGGCGCAACGTGGTCGTACCAGCCGCCCCAGTCATCCCAGGTAATAAAAATCGCCGTGTCCTCCCAATATTTTTCGCCCGTCCCGGCGCATGGAGGATTTGCGCCCAGCGCATTCAGCACCTTCGCCACCCACACCGGCCCGCGTCCATCCGTCATCTTCGGATGATCCGATTCCTTATTCGTCGGCGTCACCCAGCTTACCTGCGCCAGCTTGCAGTTCTTGATGTCGTCGATCACGCGGTACGAACCGATGATGTTGTTGTCCATCCAATCTCGGCCGGTGCAACTCTTCTGGCCGTTTTGCTCTTGCGCGCGGCACATGTGATCGATCGAATTCGGCGCATCCCAGATCGAATCCGGCGACTGGCTGTAATACTTCCATGTCACCTTGGCATCGTTTAAAACATCGGGCAGCGTCGGATGCTCAAAACAAGGATAGATCGGCGGAAACTTGCTCTCGTCTCCATCCTCGTCTACCACCGCGACCGTGTTGTCCGGCGGAGCCGTACATCCGGCCGGCTCTTTCGCCGGATTTCCAGACACAAATAATTTGCTGTAAGTTGTCGGAGCCGACGTTCCCGCCAGGAAAAACTGGTGCGCTGCATAGCTCGGGCCCTGGTTGGTCTGATACATCCGGTTCGCCCAGCCATACTGCTTGGCAATATCGAAATAAGGTTGAACCTGCCCCTCCGAATTGTCGACGTAGCGGAATTGCGGGTTCTTAGGAACCACACACCCCTCGGTAGGCTGCGTGGTGTTCTTGTCCGCGCCATCCATTTTTCCGCCGTCGCTCTGAATCAGGTACGCGGCGTGGCTATGGTTTAGATCGAAACACTGCACCCACGAGATCGGCCTCAGCGGCACCTTCTCGCCCTTGGAATTAATCCCGTAGCTCGCCAGGTCAACGCCCGGCTCAAAATTCGGATTGCTTCCGAACACATTGTCCGGCGTCCGATTCTCCTGGAGGATGACCATCACATGCCTGAAGGTGCGAGTCTGCGCGTCGGTGGACAACGCAGCAAGAGCAACGATCAGAACCAGCAATGCCCCACGCAACGCACTAATTTTCCCAACTCCGAATCTGGACTTCAAAGGTTTCTCCATTTGGTTGATGTCGCTGGAAGGTTGCGACCATTCATCTTTGGATCGGAATTCTCTTCAATTAACGTTGCAATCTTATGACGTGAGTGATGTTCGTCGCAAGCTAACTCGCGGGATTCGCCGCTAAAAATGCGGGTTCCCTTCTACTCGCGATAAGAGTTGAACGTGAAATATTATTTGCCACAAGGCTCGCACTGGCGCGCTGGAGCACTATTATTTATCTATTATTCGTAAGAGAAAGATTCTGCTATTGGTAAAGAAAGATTCCCGAAACGCCGTCTCGTGCTACATTCACACCAATTTCCAAGGAGACTCAATGCGCCCCTTCGGTGTCACGCTCGTCAGCCTCTATCAATTTCTGCGCGCGCTCATCGGGATGATCTTCGGAGGCTTCATTCTTTTTTTCGACGGCCCGTCGAATAAATTCGTCTCCGAGGCCGCGGTCGGCAATCCCGTCGAACGTTTCGTCGGCCACTTCGCGCATCACGCCGGTATGATCATCATCGTCGTCGCGCTCGTCCACGCCGTCGCCGGCTATGGCCTCCTGCGCGTGCGCAAGTGGGGACGCATGCTGACGATTTTATTTTCAGCCATCGAACTCGCTTTGGTTCTACCGACCGTCATTCAGATGAACCAGTTCTCTATATACTTCGGAGCCTTCAACGCCCTCTGCATTCTTTATCTAGCCATGCCCCCAACCCGCCGCGCCTTCGCCAGCGGTGGACAACGCCTGCAAACCGCCTAGAAAAGAACTCATTGCAAAGAATTCTTCCCGCCAGAAGAATTTCGCAACGCCAGAATCCGTAGCGCCGGCTTACGGTCGCTACATATCCCTACTCAGAACTCAGCCGCTTCGCAATCGCGCAATACAATTCCACCGCATCCGTCAACTGCTTCTTCTCGACGAACTCGCCCTCCGTATGTGCCACATGAATCGACCCCGGACCGACCAGCAGTGGCTTGCCCCAATTCGTCAATGAAGGAACGTCGGTAGTAAAAGCCGCGACCATCGTCGGCAGTCCATCAATCATATGCATCCGCATAAATGGCGCCTCGCGCGTAAACTCGATCTCTACCAAATCGCCCACCGCTTCCACGATCTGTCGCCGCACTTCTTCCCCGGGCCCCACCAGCCGGTAAAAAAGTTCCGCCCGCGCAAAATCGGAAATAATATTCCGCGCTCTCCCGCCCTCGATCGTCCCAACATTCTTAGTGCAAGCTCCAACATCGGGAGCCGATGGCAACTTCATCGCATGAAGCCGGTGCAGCGCCTCCACCAGTTTGTCAATCGCCGACACGCCCAGCTCCGGATAAGCCGAATGCGCCATCTTCCCGCGCGCCGTCAGCACCACATGCAGCGACCCCTTACTAGCCAGCGCCAGCCGGTTATCGGTCGGCTCGCCATTGATCATGAAGCGCGCACCGATCGGATGTTGATTCGCCTCGATCGCACCGGCTGAATTCGTCTCCTCGCCCACCAGAAAAAGCAGCCCCACAAAAACGCCCGCCGCGCGCAGCTTCTCAGCCGCCACGATCTGCGCCGCAATAATTCCCTTGGCATCGCAAGACCCGCGCCCATAAATCCGCCCGTCATCCTCCGAAGAAGCAATAAACGGCGGCACCGTATCCATGTGCGTAGAGAAAACAACGTCCGGCCGCGGATGGCCCGGCCAGGTTGCAAGCACATTGTTCCGCGCGCCCTCCACCGGCATTTTGCGCGCATCAAATCCACGACGCGCCAGCTCTGCGCAGAGCAACTCACCGACCGCCTCCTCACGAGGCGTAATCGATTCGATGTCCACCAACCGTCGCGTAAGCGCGAACAAATCCAGATTCACCGTGCTCATGGGAACGAGCCTAACAGTCGGCAGTCGTCAGTCGCTAGTCGTCGGTCGTTAGTCGTCGGTCGTTAGTTGTCAGTTCGGCGGCTGCTAGCAGACTGTGGGCGGACTGATAGAATTTCGAGGCCACGCCCAGACGACCGACGACTGACGACAGTGATTTCCGACAACCCCACCATCCGCTCCCTCTTCCTCGAAGGCCCCGCCGGACGCCTCGAAGCCCTGCTCAACGC
>JBAWBE010000120.1:0-5126 GCA_049589635.1 Terriglobales bacterium | reverse complement strand
GGGTTAATGAGGCGCGGGCGTCGGGGGCGGGCTTTGGCGGAGGCGGGGGATTCGGCGGTGGGGGCGGGTTTGGGGGCGGTGGTGGATTTGGAGGTGGTGGTGGAGGGGGCGGCCGTGGGCGGCGGGGATTCGATGTGAATCGTCCGCATGGGTCGGTGTATTACGGGATTGGCGATTCAGCCTTGAACGCGGCACCCTATGCATTGGCGGGAGAGCCGGCGGTGAATCCTTCGTATGTGCGGGATAGTTTTGGTGGATCGGTGGGTGGGCCGCTGAATATTCCGCATATTTATCACGGCGGAACAAAGACTTTTTATTTTGTGAATTACAACGGGCGACGCGGGGAGAATCCGTTTGACCAGTTTTCGATTGTGCCGACACTGCCGGAGCGGTCAGGAGATTTTTCGGCTTTATGCAAGACCGGATTTACCGGCGGAGTTTGCAACGATCGGGACCCGAATGGAAACGTGATGAATCAGATCTATCAGCCGGGAACGGCGACTCCGTTTGCGAACAATATGATCACGCAGATTAATCCTGTGGCTACGGGCTTGCTGCCCTATATTCCGCAACCGAATCTGACGCCGCCGGCGGGGGATTTTCAGAATTTTCATTTTGTCACTTCCGCGACGAACAGCAGCGACGATTTAAACGTGCGTATCAACCACACGCTGGGCGCGGGTCAACCGGGCGGACGGCGGAGCGGTGGGCGCGGGGCTCCACGAAATAGTTTGACATTCGGATTTCACTATCACGGATCTAACGCGACGACTACGAATCCGTTTCCGAGCGTAGGCGGAAAGACGAGCGCGCGCAGCTTCGATGTTCCGGTGGGCTACATTCGCACGTTTGGGAAGCTGACGAATAGTTTTCGCGTGGACTTCAATCGCACGCGGACGCATACGCAGAATCTGTATGCGTTCAACGATGACATCGACGCGGCGCTGGGGATTACAGGCGTGTCGACGAATCCGTTTGACTGGGGATTGCCAAGTTTGCAGTTCACGAACTCGGCGAGCTTGCAGGATGTGAATCCGCAGCTTTTGCGCAATCAGACTTACTCGCTCGCTGACTATCTGGTATGGAACCATGGGAAGCATACGTGGCGGTGGGGCGGAGATTTCCGGTTTGTGCAGCTAAATACTAAAGCGAGCAGCAACGCGCGTGGGGCGTTTACGTTTACCGGAACGAATACAGCACTGCCCGGCGGTCCGAATGGGCTTACGGGATTTGATTTCGCCGATTTTCTTTTAGGATTACCTCAGTTGACCTCTGTGCAGTTTGGACAGGATAACTATTATTTTCGCGGACATTATTGGGATTTGTATGCGCAGGATGAGTGGAAGGTGCGCGGGAATTTTACTTTAAACATTGGCGTGCGCTACGAATATTTGTCGCCCTACTCGGACCTGCACAATCAGATTGCGAATCTCGATTTGTCGCCCGGAGTTCTGAATCCGGCGCTGGGCACGCCTGCAGTTGCGGTGGTTTTGCCGGGGCAGAGCGGTCCTTATAGTGGAAGCCTGCCCGCCAGCCTAGTGAGGCCGGATCGAAATAATATTGCGCCGCGCGTTGGATTTGCGTGGAAGCCGCTGCGTGACACGGTGATTCGGGGCGGATACGGGATCAACTACAACACCGGCGCGTATCAGACGATTGCGCAGCAACTGGCGTTTCAGCCGCCATTTTCTACAGCGGAAACGAATATACAAGCTGCGCCGGGAGACCTCACCTTGCAGAATGGTTTTCCTACTCCGAGTTCGAGCCAGATCACGAATAGCTATGCCGTCGACCCGAATTACCGGCTCGGGTATGTACAGATTCGTAACATCGATGTGCAGCAACAGATTCGTCCAACCTTGCTGCTTAACCTGGATTACACGGGGACTAAGGGGACTAAGCTGGACGTACTGGAGGCCCCGAACCGGACTTTGTCGGGGCTTCGGATCCAAAATGCCGATGCGTTCACATTTGAAAACTCCGTGGCGGATGCGGAAGCGAATGCCGGATCGGTGCGGCTGCGCAAGCGGCTGGCGAGTGGATTTTCGATCGGCGGAATTTATACGTTTTCGAAATCGATTGACAATGCATCGTCGATCGGAGCGGGGGCGACGGTCGGATCGGGCAGCGGCGGACTTGGAGCCGGCGGCACGGGCGCTGGGGGCGGCGGTGGGACAGCCTCGCCTGGGAGCGGAGCTAACAGCGTGGCGCAGAATCCGTTCGATCTGGCGGCGGAGCGCGGGCTTTCGAGCTTTGACCAGAAGCACCGGTTCACGGCGGACTATTTGGCGGAGCTGCCGTTTGGGCATGACAAGCGTTTTCTTAGCGGCAACGGTTCGTCCATTGAGATGCTGCGCGCCGTCTTCGGCGACTGGCAGTGGAGTGGAGATTGGACCTTTGCCTCGGGACTTCCATTCACGCCGCGGATTGTGGGCAATACGTGCGAAGTCAATGGCGGCACGAGTGGTACGCTGCGGCCGAATCTTATTCCCGGACAATCGATCCAGTTAGGGAATCCCACGATTGGAGAGTGGTTTAACACGGCGGCCTTTGCGCCTCCCTCCTGCGCATACGGCAATGCACGGCGGAACAGCATCATCGGTCCGCCGACTCATGTTTTTGATATGGCATTCACGAAGATGGTGCCGCTGAAAGAAGCGCGGGTGCTGGAGTTACGGGCACAGGCGACAAATGTGTTTAACATCCCGAATTATTCGGCGATTGATACGTCGGTCACTTCGCCGACGTTTGGACGAGTTACCGGAGTGGGCTCAATGCGGCAGGTTACTATGACGGCGAGGTTCAGATTTTAGGGATATGGCGATGCTTTGTTCGAGGTCAATTCTGGAGCGAGCTGCGGAGATGTGGACGCTGGTCGTCAGTCATCAGTCGTCACTCGTCAGTAAAAGCCCTCGACGTCCTGCGATCTGTCGGGCTTGCGCTCTGTCACTCGTGCTGGCGTTCATCGTTTCCTTTTCGCTTTCATTCGCGCAGGAGGATTACACATTTCATGCGGAAAGCGATTTGGTACTCGTCAATGTGACGGTCCGCGACAGAAGTGGAAACTTTGTGCGCGGGCTTAAAGCTTCGGACTTCACGATTCTGGAGGATAACAAGCCGCAGAAAGTTGTTTCGTTCGATGTGGAGAACATTGATGCCGTCGCGACACAGGATGTGGCGCAGGCCCGGGCGCTGACTGGCTCCCCGGCTCAGTCTACGACCGCGCAGGCTCCGGGCGCGGCGGCGGCCAATTCGACTGACCAGTTTAAAGATCGCCGGTTGATTGTTTTGTTTTTTGATCTTTCAGCTATGGAGCCGGATGAGATCGACCGGGCGGCTACATCGGCAGAGCATTACGTCGACACACAGATGGCGCCGGCGGATCTGGTGTCGATCGTTTCTTTGGGGAGTTCGCTTCAGGTCAATCAGGATTTTACTTCTGACCATGACTTACTCAAGAAGCAGTTACTGGCTTTTAGCACAGGCGCTGGGCAGGGGTTTGAAGAGGGCACAACCGGCACCACCGAAGGCACGCAGGATACCGGGCAGCCTTTTACGGTCGACGATACGGAGTTCAACATTTTTAATACGGACCGGCGACTGGAGGCATTGCGGTCGGTGGCGGAGCAGCTTTCGCATGTACAACAGAAGAAGTCGCTGATTTATTTTTCGAGCGGCATGGACCGGACGGGGATTGAGAATCAGTCGGAGCTGCGGGCCGCGATCAATGCGGCGGTGCGATCGAATCTGGCGATTTACACGATGGATCTGCGCGGATTGCAGGCGATTGTGGCGGGCGGAGAGGCGCAGAACGCGAGCATGCGGGGAACGTCAGTGTATTCGGGGCAATCGACAATCAATGCGCTGAATTCGAATTTCACCACGCAGGAGACGCTGGTCACGCTGGCCAGCGACACCGGCGGAAAAGCGTTTCTCGATTCGAATGACTTCAGCCAGGTGTTCAAGGGAGTGCAGCAGGATACCTCGATTTACTATCTGCTCGGATATCACAGCAGTAACGTGGCGCGCGATGGGAAGTATCGGCGGATTGTGGTGAAGGTGAATGCTGCAGGGGCTAAGATCGATTACCGGCGCGGATATTATGCGCCCGCGGATTATCAACACTCGACGAAAGACGATAAAGAGCTACAGCTTGAGCAGGAGCTGGCTTCGGAATTGCCGACTACCGATCTCCAATTGTATTTGGGCGCGGCTTACTTCCGGCTGGAAAGCAATAAATTCTATGTTTCGATTTCCCTAGTGGTGCCGGGATCGCAGATTCCTTTTACGCGCAATAGCGACCGGGATAAGGCTACGCTCGATGTCATTGGTATCGTCACGGACAGCGAACGGCATCCGGTGACACGGATTCGCGACACGGTGAAGCTGGCGGTGAATGCTTCGGCGGAGGTGCAGAAGAAGAACGTGCAATATGACACGGGCTTAAGTTTGCCGCCGGGAAAGTTCCACCTGAAATTTGTGGTGCGGGAGAATCAAACGGGCCGGATGGGATCCTTTGAGACGGATCTGGATGTGCCCGATTTGAAGCAAGAGCATTTGAAAATGAGTTCGGTCGTGCTAGCGAGCCAAGTGGACCCGGCGAAGAAGGGCAGTACGCTAAATCCGCTCGTGCGGGACGGGTTGGAGATTATTCCAAGTGTGACCCACGTGTTTTCTTCGGCGCAGCATCTGCGGCTCTACTATGAGGTATATGAACCGGGGCGGGTTGGGACTTCGGGGCACGGAATTCATCTCGTGAGCAGCGTCGCCCTGTTTCGCGGCAAGAGTAAGGTGTTTGAGAGTGCTCCTGTGGAGCTTACTGAGTTGACTGCCAGTGACCGGAGGGCGGGCGTATTTCAACTCGATTTGTCATTAAGCGGAATTGCTCCGGGATTCTATACCTGTCAGGTGAATGTGGTGGATGATGCAGCGGGAGCTTTTCTCTTTCCGCGAATGGCAATGCTGATCCGTGGGGACGCGGCGGCAAAGAAGCCGTGAGCCTCGCCCTCTAGCCTCGCTTACTTTTCGATGGTGCGCTGGTCCGCTGGGGGTCTTTGCGTTACTTGCTTTGTGGTGGGTAATTGGCTTACGTCCCAACCTCCCCCCAATGCCTCTACTAACAATAC
>JBAWBE010000119.1:0-3252 GCA_049589635.1 Terriglobales bacterium | reverse complement strand
CATCGCAGACCGTTCCAGCCACGAGCGACGTGCTCAGGGCGCACAGGTTTTCGTCGCTGGTGTTCTCTGAGAAATTCGCCGTATAGGTTGGAACCGTGGCAAAAATTAAGGGCAGGTTGCCAAGGTTGGTTACGGTTGCAGTCAGCGGACTGCTGATCGTGTCCACATCCGTGTTCGGAAACGCCAGAACTGCGCCGCTGACGTTCGCCTGCACCAGACGGCTAGAGCTGAAATCCGGGATGAGCACGTTGCCCGAGGGATCTACGGCAATCGCATAGAAACTGCCGAGTGTGGCCGGGCTTGGCAGGCCGGACGTGGACAGCACGAGAGCTATTCCCGCTGACGTCACTTCCACAATGCGAGCGTTTCCTGCGTCTCCGATGTAAAGGTTGCCAAAGGCGTCCACCGCCACGCCCGTGGGAGAACTTAGGGCCGGAGTGATACCCGCGGGAACCACCAGCGACGCCGCGCCCGCCGCCGTCACCTTGATGACGCGATTATTGTCTGAGTCAGGAAAATAAACGGTTCCAGCCGCGTCCACCGCCACGCCGAGGACACTGTCGCCGGCCGGCGTAAAGCCTCCCGTTGCCACCACCGATCCTGCTCCCGTAGGCGTCACCCTCACAATGCGGCCGCTTCCATAATCGGAAATATAGAGATTGCCGGCTGCGTCCATTGCGAGTCCAGTTGGTATGTTTAATCCCGGGCTTAGGCCGGTGATGCTCAGCACCGAAGCAACTCCTCCAGCCGTAACCTCCACGATGCGGTTTCCGAAATGATCGGTGATGAAAAGATCGCCGGCTCCATCCAATGCGGCGCCCGCCGGATCACTCAACGTGATACCGCCTGTGCTCACGACCGACGCGCTGCCGCCTCCGGGTGGAACCTTGAGCACGTTGTTGCCGCTGTAATTCGCGACATACATGTTGCCCGCCCCGTCGAGCGCCATCTGAAAGGGAGTGGATGTCGCCACGCCGCCCGTGCTGATGACGCTGGCCGTTCCCGGCGAGAGCGTGGCCAGAGGCGCGTCGCCGATTCCGTATATAGGAACAGTAACAATCGGGGCGTTCGGGCTCGCGTTGTTGAATAACTGGAGCGAACCCCGACGCAATCCCGCAGCGGTCGGCAGAAACTGTACATTCACACTGCAGGACATGGTGTCGGTTGTCCCGGCTATGCAGGTAGTTCCGGCGGTGACCACGGTGAAGTCGAGGCTCGCGGTGCCCAGGGTAAAGGCCTGCACGCTGCCAAGTGTGGAGGCGAAGCCCACTGAAAATGGTAAAGCCACGATTGTGCCGGATCCCGCTCCGACCGGCAGGTGGCCAAAGCCGACCGTCGAATCCTGCACCTCGGAGATTCCGTTGAAATCGGCAACATAGACCGCTCCCGAGACGCCCACCGCCACGCCTTCAGGCGCAAGCAGGGTCACACTCCCGGTTTGCAGCACGTTGCCCCCGCCTCCGGGTGTGACGGTCACGATGCGGTTGTTTTGCCGGTCCGCGACGTATATATTCCCCAATCCGTCAACGGCCACGCCTTCGGGTGTGTTCAGGGTCACGCCTCCGGTGATACTGAGCACCGTTCCCACTCCTCCCGGCGCCATTTCAACAATGCGGTTGTTCCCGCCGTCTGCGATGTAGAGGTTGCCCGATACGTCGACCGCCACGCCGGCGGGCTCACTTAACGCCGTGCCGAGGCCGGTAATAGCGAGGACCACCGCCGTGCCCCCTGCAGGAACTTCCACGATGTTGTTATTAGCGCCATCGGCGATGAAGAGGTCACCGGCGGTGTCGAGCGCCAGCCCATCGGGATAACTCAGCAGACCACCCGTGGCGACCACTGAAGAGACGCCGCCCGAAAGTTCGACAATCCGGGAGTTGTTACTGTCGGCGACATAGAGGTTTCCTGATCCGTCTATCGCTACCGCGGTTGGAGTATGCAGAGCCGGGCTCAGGCCGGGAAAGGTCACCACCGATGCCACTCCGGCGGCCGTCACTTCCACAATCTGATTATTGTTTTGGTCGGCGATGTAGACGTTTCCCTGGCTGTCCACGATCACGTCCTCGGGGGCATTCAGCGTGACGCTGCCCGTGGTGAATGTCGTTCCAACGCCTCTAAACGCAGTGCCGAAGCTCGCCCACAAGAACACGGGGCTCAGTAGCGCCAGCAACGCCGGCGCCGCATAACTGACTGAGCGCCGAAACCGGAGCCGGTGTTGCGATTTAAGCCACTGCCTGCTCGGCCGGGAAGTCACGGTCAGAAGTCGAACTGCAATTGGGGTCAGAGGTAGAAAGAGAGCGGGGACGACAACGCTTGTGGCCAGCAGGGCCAAGATCGACGGAGCAAGAACGCAGATGCACGCGACGACCAGCAGGCTCACAACCGCGGTTGTTGCTTTGGACATGTTTGTCTCCACCTCGAATCCAATCGGAAGATTCCGTGCTCGACTTGAGAGCGTTCTAAGGAAAGCCGCTGGTTCAGAAAGCAAACAAGCATCCGGATTTCCAGTCGCTGCGCAAGGTGCGAAGTTTGGCGCAGGCGAAGACTTACGAAAGGTCGTAGCGATTTAGAAAGTCGAAGCGAGTTTCGTTGTGATGGGTCAAAACAGGCGCGGATCGCAGGTTTGCGAGTCGTCGGACGATCGCGCGATTAACATCGCACGGTCTTGAAAAACAGAATGCGGTAGGTTGCGAGCGCGGGAAATTGCGGTTGAGGATTCATTGCGAATCAGAGTCTGCCGGAATAGTCCGGAAAAGAAAAAAGCCCGGCACAGGAGGGCCCGAACTGGGAAATTGCTTTACTGGGAAATGGTGGAGGCGGCGGGAGTTGAACCCGCGTCCGAAAATGTTACTGGTCAGGAGACTACATGCTTATTCCAGTTCATGCCTTGGGCATTACCCCAAGACGTTCGCGCCGGCTGCTCAGAACGGACAAGAAACAGTCGTCGCTAGCCTGTGATCTTAGCTTCCCAACCCAGACGTAGCGGGGAAGAGCAGCCCTCTGTGTGACGCTCGCTCACAGCCCAAGGGCGAAGCTGTGGAGAGCGGCTGCCTAACTAATTAGGCTGCGTATGCCATCTGTTGATTGGCAATTATCATTTTGCACGCGATCACGGGTGTGTGCACCCCGGCATGCCTCCTGGCCGCAAGCATCTCCGTCGAATCCGGGACGCCCCCACTTCTTGTGGACTGCCAGCAAAGAACTGACTCTATTTTACACCTGCTGCCGGATTGGGATTTCTGCCAATAGTTT
>JBAWBE010000118.1:0-3126 GCA_049589635.1 Terriglobales bacterium | reverse complement strand
AGCTTCCGAATGATTTTTGAAGAGGGCGAGAAGAGAAAAATTCGCAAGACCTTTTCGCAATATCTTTCCCCCGGCGTGATCGCGCTCATCGAAAAGGATCCGCAGAAATACATTCGCCCCGGGGGAGAGACCAAGGAACTCACGGTGATGTTCAGCGACATCCGCGGATTTACTTCTCTCTCCGAGGGACTGACCGCCGATGAACTTGTGCTTCTGCTCAATGAATATCTGGGGGAAATGACGGATGTTATTTTCCGCAACCTCGGCACTCTCGACAAATATATTGGCGACGCCATCATGGCGTTCTGGGGATCACCCTATCCGCAAACGGATCACGCTTTTTGCGCGTGTACCTGCGCTTTGCAGATGACCCAAACGCTCGAGAAATTGAATGCCCGATGGCAGGCGCAAGGACGTAAGCAGATCTCGATTGGAGTCGGCTTGAATACCGGCCCGGTCAACGTAGGCAACATGGGTTCCGCCAAACGGCTGGCCTGGACGGTGATGGGCGACAACGTCAATCTGGCGTCGCGCCTGGAAGGAATGACCAAGGAGTACCATGCCCGCGTCGTCATCAGCGAAGGCACGTACCGTCAAATCGCCGATCAGTTTGTCTGCCGCGACCTGGACAAGATTCGTGTGAAGGGCAAGCAGCAACCCGTCACGATCTACGAGTTGCTCGATGTGGCTGCGGAAAAGAAGAAATACGAGCCACTGCTCGCCTCGTTTGACCATGCGATGGAAGCCTATCACCAGCAGAATTGGCAGGAAGCGGCGAACCGGCTGGGAGAAATGCTGACGCGTTTTCCCGATGACGGTCCCGCGCAGGTTTTTCTGGACCGAGTGTTGGAGTTTATCGAGAACGCGCCGGAGCCCGATTGGGACGGCGTTTACGTGATGAAAACGAAGTAGCGGCTAGATGATTTCCTTCCGTGATACTAGTGACGAAGCGGAGTCGGATCCCGGTGGTTTTCTTTGCATGCGCGGTGCAGCCATGGTACCAAAGGAAATAAATCTCCTTGGGATGGTGCGGACGGGTGCAGACAGGTGGGCGTGCGCTCCGGTGTTCCTTTGCGTGCCCGCCATCACTTGGAATTTTTCTGTGTCTGTTTATCTTGTCGTCCGTGCTTTTTGCCAGCCCATCGCAAGGCCAATCTGACCGCCGTATACCCGAGCGTCTTCCGTCCGATACCGGCGCGCTAGAGGGCGTGATTCGCGATCAGCAGGGACGAGCTATTCCCGAAGTACAACTTGATTTGCGCGGCGTGGTCGGTGGTCAACGTTACTCCGCTTCGACCAACGCGGAAGGCATCTTTCGTTTGCGAGATGTTCGCCTGGGGATTTACGAATTGAAAATCGGGCGCGAAGGATTCGAGACAAAGATCATTCCCATCTTGCAATTGAACGGACCGGTCACTGTTCTCGAAGTTGAGCTACACGAGTCCGCCGAAACCACTCCTCGGGCCCCGTGCCCGTCAGGTGTGCCGGGAACCCCATGCGCTCCCGTTACGCCTGCCAGTCCTGCAACCCCCTATCCCGGAATGCCGAATCCCGATTCGCGGGAAGCACGAGCGATATCTCCCCCGCAACAAATCCCGCCTGACTCCGCGAACTTCTCACCGGAGCCCGACCGCTGGGACATCGCCATGCCCGAGTGGCGGCGCTACGATAAGCAGCCTGACGAGCCTTATGTGAAAAGTCACTGGTACGATCCCTTCAATCGCAATCGCATCAAAGGCGACTCCCCGATCTTCGGCCAGCGCTGGTTTTTCAATTTCACGGGCACGAGCCAGACCGGATTCGACGGCCGCCGCTTGCCGGTACCGAGCGGTCTGGATTCAGAGAATCCCGGCAGCAGCGGCTTCTTTGGGCGTGGGGAACAGGCATTCGTAGCGGAGGATCTGCGCTTGTCTTTCGACCTCTTCCGCGGCGATACCAGTTTTCGTCCGGTGGATTTTCGTGTTCGCGTTACGCCGGAGATCAACCTTAACTTCCTCCAGACCCGCGAGCGCGGCCTCGTAAATGTAGACCCACGCAAGGGCACGAACCGTTTCGACGATCACGTTGGCTTGCAGGAAGGCTTCGTCGAAGCAAAGATCCGCGACCTTAGTCCGAATTACGATTTCGTCTCAGTCCGCGCAGGCATCCAGCAGTTCACCAGCGACTTCCGCGGATTTCTCTTTTCCGAGGAACAGCCCGGTGTTCGAATCTTTGGCAACCTGCGTTCCAACCGGCTGGCCTACAATCTCGCGTGGTTTGATTTCCTCGAAAAAAATACCAACAGTGGTCTGAACTCATTCCACAAGCGCGGCCAGCAGGTTTACATCGCGAATATGTACGTACAGGATTTTCTCGCCAAGGGCTACACCACCGAGTTCAGCTTCCACTACAACCGCGACGACGCCAGCATTCACTATGACGACAATGGTTTTCTGGTCCGCCCAGAGCCGGCCGGAGCGGTGGTGAACGGCACAGTTCATCCTCACAACATTCGCGCCTACTATCTGGGATGGACGGGCAACGGCCACATTGGGCGCATCAACGTGAGCAATGCGTTTTATCAGGCGCTGGGACACGACGACTTCAACACCATTGCTGGACGGCACGTCGATATCAACGCGCAGATGGCAGCTCTTGAACTTTCCATCGACAAGGATTGGGTGCGTTACCGCGCTTCTTTTTTCTACGCGTCCGGCGACTCCAGCAATCGCTCCGGAGCTTCCCGTACCGACGGCACCGCGCGCGGTTTCGACTCGATCGTAGACGACACTCACTTTGCCGGCACCAACTTCAGCTTTTGGGATAGCGAGGGCATCCGGCTCACATCCACGGGAGTGGCCTTAGTCAATCCCATGAGCCTGCTGCCCGATTTGCGCTCGAGCAAAGAAGAGGGACAGGCGAATTTCGTAAATCCCGGGATTTACATTTTCAATTTGAGCGCGGATTTCAACGTGACGCCAAAGCTTCGCACCTTCGTCAACTCGAACTATTTGCGCTTCGATCGCACGGAGCCACTCGAATTGCTTCTCTTTCAGGTTCCGATCCGTCACAGCATTGGGACCGATTTCGGCACAGGCTTTGAGTACCGTCCCCCACTCAGCGAAAACATCGTGGTGCGGGCAGGAG
>JBAWBE010000117.1:0-3627 GCA_049589635.1 Terriglobales bacterium | reverse complement strand
CCGGAAGGGGGCAGCCGGTATCCCGTCCAGGCACGAATGGATGGAAGAGATTTTGCGCGCTTTCACGTCGACGTCGGGGTTGGAGACGAAGTGCTCGAGCCTCTGGAGGTCGTCACCGGCGAAGACTGGCTTGGCTTCGGGGGCTTAGCCCGTGGGCGTAGCCCGCGGGCGTAGCCCCGCCATCTTTCCCTATCATTTCGGCGGAGCAGCAATTTGCGGAAAAGCTTCATGCGTATACGCTGCCGCGAGGTGAGCGCGTAAACACCAGAACCAAGGACCTTATCGACATGGTGCTTTTGATCAGGGGAGGAACGCTCGACAAAAGCAAAACCGCTGCAGCGGTCCGTGCAACGTTCATGAAACGCGCGACCCACGACGTGCCCAAGGAACTGATCCGCCGCCAGCAGAATGGGAACCGGTGTTCGATGCGCTGGCGAAGGAGTGCGATCTGGCGATGGAACTTCGGGAAGGGTTTGAATTAGTACGCGAATTCACGAAGACCCTGGAGGCTTAAGAGCGAGGGAACACCCAGACAGCCGACGATCGACAGAAGACAGAGGAGAATGGACACGGGTTTTATCAACAGCAGTGTGAGGCTACCGATCACGGCTGCGCCAGCCAGAAGGCATCCACCCACTAATACGTGCGAACAAGTCCCGTGAGTATTAGATTTCCGAGAAGCGGACTTCTGAGGAGTCAGCGAGATTCCATTTGTCCGATTGCGGACTTGAGGCCCGGCGTAACTTCCGGTTAGCCCCTCAACCAGTAGGAGTCCGCATTAAGAAGAATTAGTGCAGTCGCGCTCGTTTGGATGGGCGCGGATGCATCCCGCCGTTTGTCTTAGCGCAATCCCTCCACCAAATACAGTTGGCTCAGCGCGTTGAAGTAGGAATAGGCATAGTACTGGCCGTCGGGAGTGAACAGCGCATCAACCAAGAGAACTCCTGCAGGATCAGATGGCCCGATTTTCTTGAAAAACTCGCGGCGGCCGCTGGCCAGATCCACGCGCATCACATCCACGGCGGAGCCAAAGAGCAACCCAACCAGAGCAGTGCGTCCGTCAGGTGACACAGAAAAGATTGCCTCGTCGGGATGGATACCGGGGACCGGGCGTGGCGGGCCCTGACCATCCACGGGATACAGCGCTACAGAATCTGAGAAGCCGAATACGAATTTGCCGTCCGGGGTGGGGACAAATCCGTTCACTCCCTCGGGAGAAATCGGACGCGCTGTGCCCGAGTCATTGCCCTGCACATCAATGGCTTGCACGTAGATGCGCGATTTGTGGCCAGGCTCCGTGCCGGTAAACACAACGTTCTTGCCATCCGGAAGGAAGCGGGCGCGGGCGCGGTCAATCAAATCATGCGTGATCTGCTTGGTCTCCCCGGGGCCAAGGGGAATCAGAAAAAGCTGGCGCGGAGTGTGCAAGGTGAGAGATGACAGCACCCATTTCATGTCAGGCGAGAAATCGTAGCCAATGCCATCGCCTACCCGTACGGGCGCCGCGCCATCGCTTGCGCGCACATAAAAATCGTAATCAGGCCCGCTCCCAGCCCCTTCGTCATTCAATAGCAGTCGGCCGTCGGGTGAAATCGACAAAACTTCACTCCAATTTTGAATGCTCACATCGTGTTCCTGATCCTGCCCAGGTCCGCGCGCGTAGGTGAGAACTCTATTGATGCCTTGCCCAAGAAGAACGCGCCCATCACGGGCCACATCAAAGAGGGCTGGAGTACCAGGAATTTGGTCGACCACGCGCGTATGGCCCGCGACATCGGCGGCCCGGAGCTGAAACTCGATCCCGACCACCGCACCAGTGAACCAGACTTCCTTGCCTGAGGGAGCCCAATTCAAGCCTTCAATGGCCGACTGCCGTGGGGACAGAGTGCGCTTGCGACCAGAAGAGTCCACTATCACCACATATCCCGCATCATCTCCGAGCGTGGGATGCTCGGCGAACGCCACCCAGTCTCCCTTAGGCGAAACGCGCACGTTGTTTACATAGCCGGCGCTGGGCTCATACAGAGCGTGGCCAATGGGGTACTCAATGCGAAAGTGTCCATCCACATAGCGGGCGACTGCGATCTGGTTGTCCGGGCCCCAGTCAGCATCCGTGACGTCGTTCATCATGGGACGCGGAGCGGCGCCACCCAGCGGCGCTCGCGCCAGCACGCCAACTCTGGCAACACGAACAAGAGAATGCCGCTGCTGGATCAGGAGCATCTCTCCGGTTGAAGAAATGGATTCGACATCCACATCTTTCAGACCGAGGCTTACAGGGGCATGACTGTCGGGCGCCAGCGAGAAAAGCTCGGTCTGGGTTCCGACCCGCGCTGTGCCGTAGATGATAGTTCGCTGGTCGGGAGCAAAACGCGCAGAAGCGATGGACTCGCGAGCGAACGTGAGCTGACGGTAGGAGGGCGGCTCGGGAGCAGGGGCGTTCACGCGAACGATAAGCAACGCCACGGCCACAATAAGGACGGCGATAACTCCCAAGAGCGAAGGAACGAGCCAGGATTTTCGGGATGGGGGAGCAGCGGTCGTATCGGCGGGCATAGCTCCAGCGCTGGCCGCAAACGATGAAACTGAGGACAGAGCCTCTAACGCGAAGGCGACGTCGCGCGCAGACTGAAAGCGCGCAGCCGGATCTTTTTCAAGGCAATGGTGAACAATGCGCTCGAGCATGGGCGGCACGTCGCGCCCTGTGGTAGCCAGATCGGGAGGCTCTTCTTTCAGAATGGAGCTGATGGTGTCGGCCGTCGTGTCGCCACGAAAAGCGCGTTTGCCGCTGACCATTTCATAGAGCACCGCACCGAAACTGAAGATGTCGGAGCGCGCGTCGACAGCGGCTCCGCGGCATTGCTCGGGAGACATGTAACCGAGCGTTCCCAGGAGAACGCCGTGGCCGGTCACGGAATCGAGTGTCGCCTGTGCGGACAGGCCGGGCGTGCCCGGCTCCGGCATCGTCAGCTTGGCCAGGCCGAAGTCGAGAATCTTCACATGGCCGTCGCGCGTGATGAAGATATTCTCCGGTTTGAGGTCGCGATGGAAAATACCGTGATCGTGAGCGGCAGCAAGTCCGCGAGAGATCTGGAGGGCATATTCGACTGCTTTGCGCACTGGCAGCGCGCCGCTATTCAGCCGCGCCCGCAGAGTTTCGCCGTCCAGCAGTTCGGAGACGATGTAGGGGGAATTGTCCTGGCTGCCAATATCGAACACCGCGAGAATATTCGGATGATTGAGCGCGGCTGTAGCTCGCGCTTCCTGCTCGAAACGGCGTAGGCGTTCGGAATCGGGCGCAGAGCCCGAAGGCAGAACCTTGATCGCTACTTCTCGCCCCAAGCGCGGGTCGAGCGCCCTGTAAACCTCGCCCATCCCGCCCGCCCCTAGTGCGGAAAGGATTTCGTAAGGGCCGAGTTTGGTACCCGAGGCCAGAGCCATAAATGTGTGCGTGTCATTATAGGGCGTTTTCGCCGAATCGGAAGGGGCAGTTGGCGGAATGTTTGAATGCTAAGTCTAGCGAGGAGCGCGTGGTGTACAAAAGGCTGAACTCAACGGAACGTTGATTCAGAGAACAACCACGGAGGCTCCTCAACGGACATTATGTATTACATCGGGCTGGATGTT
>JBAWBE010000116.1:0-14705 GCA_049589635.1 Terriglobales bacterium | reverse complement strand
TTGCTTCCACAAACCTAATGTTCGGATTTGCAAGAATTTTCTCCCGCGTCTCGGGCGTGATCAGGATGAACGGATCGTTGGCGGCGTGAAGAATTAACGCCGGAACCGAAATCTTGCCGACCACATGCGCGGCGGAGGCGCGATCATAATAATCGACCGCTCCGCTGAAGCCGCAATAGTAGGCGGTGACTTTGTCGTCAAATTCGCGGAGGCTGCGTAGGCCCTTCAGCCGACTGCGATCGAAATGGCCGGGAAACAGGCCCGCTTTGTAGCGCATTCTCCGGCGCAATGCCCACAGAAAGTAGGTTTCGTAGAGGCGGTTGGAAGGGGTGTGCAGTTCGTCGGCGGAGGCCGCGAGATCGAGTGCCGGGCAACATGCAGCCACCGCGCGGAACTGCGGCGGCGCATTGTTGTTTCTTCCCGCGCCTTGAGCGCCCTCGTCCCGGCCCCATTCGCCGGCCAGCTTCAGCACTAAGTTGCCACCCATGGAGAAACCAACCAGCGCCAGGCTTGACACGCCGTCGCGCGCGATTATTTCTCGCGCCACAGCGGCGATGTCGTTGGATAATCCGGAGTGATAGAGAACTGGAGCAAGCGCGTCCGTGCCGCCGCAATTGCGCTGGTTGTAACGGACTACGTTCATCCCCGCGCGCAGCGCCTTCTCTGCGATGCCCAGCATGTATTGCGAATCGCTCGATCCTTCGAGGCCGTGCACGACGATGATCGTCAGGGCCTTCGTGCGGTCGGTTTGCCAGTGGCACTCGCACAGTACCTCGACGCCGGGCGCAACCTCGATCATCCGTGTTTCAGGCTCCGGCAGATGGATGCGCCGCTGGATCAGAAAACTGGCGAGGGTCTGAACGTGTCCACCTTGCAGCCACCGGCGTGGCACGAAGGGATTGGTCTCTTCCGGAGTTTGCGGATCACCCACATATTGATTTTAAATAGAACTCAGCGGTTCAGGTTGTCGGTCATTCATCGTTGGTCGCAGTCGTTAGGCAGAGTGAGCGCGCCGACAACCGACGACTACCGACTGACGACAGCCCGCGGAGAAGACTTCATGCCTATTTTTGAATACGTTTGCAAAGAGTGTCAGCACCAGTTCGAGGCACTCGTCTATGGCCAGCAAAAGGCTGCCTGCCCGAAGTGTGAAAGCAAGAAACTGGCACCTCAGCTCTCGGTATTTGCGGTCTCGGCCAAGAGCGGCTCGTCGTCCCCAATGCCCGCGGCCGCCGGGCCCTGTGGATCGTGCGGCAGTCCGGATGGGCCGGGCTCCTGTGCGTGGAAAAATTAGAAGGCCAGCTGCCAGCGCGAAGCGCACCCACTGGTAATCACCGCGAAATAACTAACGCGATCTATCCCTTCCAACGCTTCCGTCCTATGATTTCGCTTGGATTCAGCAAGCACAGATCGACGGAACAAAGATCGACTAAGCGAAGATCGGCAAAGCAAAGATCGGCTGAACGCCGACCGGCGCAAAGAGCCGCGGCTCAGGGTTGAATTTCCTGTGCGCATCCGGGGCGTTGACCGGATGGGCCGCCCGTTCGAGGAGGTCGTGCGGGTAAAAAATGTGAGCTTGAGCGGGGCCTTGCTGCTGGGAGTTCGTGCCAAGATATGCGCCGGCGGACTCCTGGACGTGCAGCACGGAGCACAGCGAGCGCGGTTCCAGATCGCATGGGCCGGTTCGGGGGAAGCGGGGATTGAAGCGCTGCCCTCGGAGCCTTGCATCTGGGAGGGTGCGCTTCGTAAGACGTTCGACATAGTGGGAGCCGGATAGGCCATAGCCGACTGGCAATCATCGGCCAATTAACGTGGATTCACGTGGCCGGTTCCCACTTTTATTTCTTCGTTCTTTACCCCGCGATGTGTGGACAATTTGATGTGCGCTCCCTAAGGATTTCCAACAACGATCGTTGCCTCTGATTGCCACATGCCTCGAATCAAGATGCCCAGTCGAATCTTCGCTCCGACGGCGATGCCGGACACCGCATTTGCGAGCTGCTCCACGGTCTTGATTTGAGCCCCATTTACTGCATTTATGAAGTCACCCGTGCGTAGACCGGCTAGTGCCGCCGCGCTATTCGGTGTAACGTCCGTTATCTGCACACCATCCGAAACGGTGGCAACGCGCACTCCCATAGCACGTATGGACGTTGCTCCCGATGGGGTAGAGGTCGGTGCTCCTTGCCTCGGTTGTGTGCGATCTGAACGCTGTGCAGACCGACCACCAATTTGGAAAACGATGCCGACTGAGGCACGGTAGTTATTCTGGTGAGTGGTGACACCCGGTACACCAAGACTGAAGTCGTGCTTGGTAAAGAGATAATCGAACTGCCCGACGCGAAGCGAAATGTGGTCCTTTAACTTCACATCAACACCGCCGCCAAATGCCATCGCGAATGCAGTGTCACTCACTGTAAGGCCCGGTATGCCCAATCCGCCAATGCTGACGCCTGACAAGTTCGTGCCGATGCTGTTAGCACCGAAGAGAGCATGCGCGAACGGCTTGTAACGTCGGATTTCCTGAGATACCACAGGACCAAAAAGATAGGTGTACGAATGCGCGCTCGGGGGAAGCCCAGTAACCCCCGCCTGCTGGAGCAGCATCTGTATTTGTGAACTGATCGTGACGGGAGTGCCGTAATGACCGCTGAAATCCCCTTTGATTCCAAAAAAGCGAGTAACGTTGAATTGCGCCGCTGCATTCCACCCATTGAAGCCTTGGTGAACCTGAATACTTCCCGGCGGACAAGTCCCCGCGCCTAGGATCTCGTTGCAAGCGTTAACTAACGTCGAACCAGTTACTCCTTGAGTATCAATGTGGAGATATGAATAGCCCCCGAAAACTTCAGCGCGGGGTGCGTCTTGTTGGGCAAACACTTGGCTTGTAACGAAACAAAGAAGAAAAACGCAGATGTGGCGCATCGCACTCCTTATAACTAGGGGGACGGCGGCAGCATGATAACAGAAGCAGTCAAACCTATGCGGTAATATGTTGCGCGATCTAGAGCACCGCGTTAGGGACACGCAACCACTTTGGGTTTTGTTCCACCGCTGGCAGGCCTTCAGCGATTGCTTTCTGCGAAGAGAAATCTCTCGAAGACTTCATTTGATATCAGACGGCCTCGGGCGGTGAGCTTTACATTCCCGTTTTGCTTTCCCAGCAGACCATCGCGCAGGCATTCGTCAATGATTGGTTCAAAGGGAAGTACGCCGGCCCCGAACTGGGATCGGAGCGCATTGAGATCAATGCCACGATTCAGCCGCAAACCCAGAAAAAAGCTCTCTTCGATAGCCTCGATCGCAGACACCACGGTCACCGTTCGCAGTGCGCGATTCATATAAGCGTCGAGCGAGTCGGGCGCTGCGAAGCGGACGGATTCGCGGCCCGGAGCTGCAGAATCGCCGGCGACTCGAAGCATGGAGTGCGCATCGACACCAAAGCCGAGATAGGGCTGGCGTGTCCAATACTTCAGGTTGTGGCGGGATTCGCGGCAGGTACGAGCGAAGTTCGATATCTCGTATTGCTCAAGACCAGCCGCATTCAGCATCTCACAGGCTTGCACGTAGAAATCGGCAGTGGCCCCGTCGTCGGGCACAAAATGCGCATGATAACGTGTGCCACCCGCGATCAGTTCCCTGCCGAGGCGGGAATCCTCGTCTACTTCGAGCATGTAGACGCTCGTATGTGGAGCACCGAGCGCAAGCACTTCGTCCAGCGAACGCGTCCAGCTCTCCGCGGTCTGATGGGGCAGCCCGGCAATCAGGTCCACGTTGATGTTGTCGAGGCCGCTGTGACGCAAGCGCGCGACTTCGTCGATCACGATGGAACGATTGTGCAATCGTCCGACTGACTGCGCTTCCTGATCGACGAACGACTGCACGCCCAGGCTCACGCGGTTCACGCCCGCGTTGAGCAGAGTTTCGACCAGCGAATCCGTCAGCGTGCCGGGGGCACATTCGACTGTAACCTCGGCATCGGGAGTTACCTCGAAGTGGTCGCGCAGCGCGCTGAAAATGCGCAACAGCTGCGCCGAGTCGAGGATGGATGGTGTTCCTCCGCCTAGATAAATGGAATCGACCGGGGTGTCGAGTAAGCCTCCGACTTCCGCGGCGGTCGCGCTGGAACTCGCGATGTCCTCAATCACTCTCGCAACGTAATTTTCGTAAGCAGACTTCGAGAATACGTCGGAGGCAAAGTTACAGTAACTGCACTTGGTCCGGCAGAAAGGGATTGAAATGTAGAGACCAAGGGGCACGTTACCTTTATTGTATTCGCAAGTTGTATTCGCACTATCGAGTACACATCGCGTCGCATTCACAGGCGGCGTTCGCTTAAAATACTCAAATGCCGACCAGGGTGAAAAACACGAAAAACCAAACCATCGAGAGCCTGTGCCATCGGTGCGGAAAGGAATTCTCGGCTTTCCTCCACCAAATGGAGAAACAGAACGCAAAAGTTGTGTGCCCAGACTGCGGCGAGGAAAATGATTGTCCTCCTCCGCCCGCGACGGCCAAGCGTTCCGCCGCTAGGGGCTGAAGATTAAGGGCTGAAGGATTTTCTGTTGCAACGCTACGCCCGCGCCCTGAGCGCATCCATCGTGCGCGCACAAATGTCGCCGGGGGACCCGGTGGCTGCGATTGAAACCAGCAGCCCGAGGGCTCTGTAAAACTCGATCAGCGGCGCTGTGCTGCGTTCGTAGGCGGCCATGCGGACGGTGATCGATTCTGGGCGATCGTCTTCGCGCTGGAAGAGCTTGCCTTGACAGCGGTCACACACTCCCTGAACTTTCGGAGGATTGCCAGTCACGTGATAGACGGCCTTGCATTTCTCGCAGGTGCGCCGACCACTCAAGCGCGCAACGATCTCGGAAAGCGGCAATTCGTAGTTGACGACCGCGTTGAGGCGGATCTTCTCGCTTTCCATGAGCTGCCGCAAGGACTCGGCCTGGCCCAGCGTGCGCGGAAAGCCGTCGAGCACGAAGCCCGCCGAACAGCGGATACTGTTGGCGCGCTCGCGGACCATTTCCCAGACCGTGCTGTCAGGGACAAGCTCGCCGCGCCGCATATGTTCCATCGCGGACCGCATGGCGGGACTTTGATCGGACTCCTTCTGTTTCGAAGCGGCGCGGAACAGATCGCCGGTCGAGAGATGGCAGGTAGCCAGGCATTGATTGAGGAGATCGGCTTGCGTACCCTTGCCGACTCCGGGCGCCCCAAGCAGCACCAATCGCCAAGCCGACCCGTTGGTGGTGATTGGAATCAGACGTCCGACGGATGAGGGCTGGAACCACCCGCAACGATCGAGCTCGCCCTGCGCGGCGTTTAGCACGGGATTGCTTACGGTATTTGGCACCACATTGTTCAGTGCGGCCGAATTGTTCGCCATAAAAGCCTCCAGCCCCTGAGCCGGCAGACAATCGAAAACGTAAAAAAATACCGCAGATCAAGCCGTTCCCGCAATCAGATAATGAAATTCCGGGAAGGTGACTGCCGGATACTCCCTATATAATCGTGCAATTTCCATGCCGAGGAGCGATTTTACGAAATTCGGGCGGCAAAGGGTCGGAAATAGAGCGTTTTTGGGCGCTTGCGCGCTATTCATGGGAGCAACACTCGTCTTAGGGCAAGACAGTCCTACCCCTGAATCCGCTTATCTGTTGCAGTTAGAAAGACTACAGAACGGCCATTTCGCCTGCGTTCTTGTCCAGAGCGACGGACAATACCATCTGGAACTTCGCCTTCCAGAGAAGACTGGCTTCTTTGAGGGCACCCTTCCGCCGGACGACCTTCGCGGTCTGGTTCGAATCCTGTCGGATGATAAGCTGCTTCACCTCCAACAAAGCGATATCCACTCTATCTTTTCCGAAAATGGCCGTGATCTGCTGAGGCTGGCGATTTTTCGCCCAAGTTCGGCGCGGCAGGATTTGACTTTCCCAAGCCCTGGCTTCGCTTTTACGGGCACGGTAGGACCCCTCCTGCAATGGTTCGATCGACTCGAAAAGCGCAAAGGCCGAAAGCTTTCAGAAGATGAGGGCCGGAACAATTGCGCCATTCCAGGCGAAAAGGAAATTCGAGTGACAGACAGGCCGGGCGGTGCGGCGAAGAAGCCATAGCCCTCGACCACCTCCCAAACTGCTTCTCCGTGGATCTTCCCCGGCGAACCGCGTCTCGGAATCTGCACCGATGCACATGGATAGGACGCACATGGATAATTTATTGGATTGACAGTGGTTAGGGCTGTGGATTGCGGCCAAACCTTTTCCATCCTCTTCGCCGTAGGGCCATCTATTTAAGGTAATCTTTACTTTTCAGGCCTAAACTTCAGCCCGGATCCTGCCCAACTATGGCTTCCAATCAAGAAGAGGAGATCTTAGGTAAAGCATATGACGGACGCCTGATGCGGCGGCTGCTGGGCTACCTTCGCCCGTACAAATGGCACGTCGCGGTGGCGCTGGCTTCGATCATTGTGAAATCGATTGCCGACGTGCTAGGACCGTTTCTCACCAAGGTTGCGATCGACAAATACCTCGCAAAATCGGCGACCGCGCACTCATGGCTCGGCGACCGGCTGAGCAGCGCGCCGCTTAAGGGAATTGGGCAGATCGGCGGGCTGTATGTAGGGCTGCTGATCTTTACCTTTGCGCTCGAGTTTGTGCAGACCTACCTGATGCAGTGGACCGGGCAGAAAGTGATGTTCGATCTGCGCAGCCAGATTTTTCGCCACCTCCAGGAGATGCACGTTGGCTTCTTCGACAAGAATCCCGTGGGGCGACTGGTGACCCGTGTGACCACCGATGTCGACGCGTTAAACGAAATGTTCACGGCCGGCGTGGTTTCGATTTTCGAGGATGTATTTGTACTGACGTTTATCCTCGCCATCATGCTCGACATGAACTGGAAGCTGGCGCTGCTGACGTTTACGGTGCTTCCGCTCATCGTTTACTCGACGAAAGTTTTCCGCGATGCGGTGCGCGATTCCTACCGGCGCATCCGCACAGCCATCGCCCGGATCAATTCGTTCCTGCAGGAAGCCATTTCCGGCATGCTTGTGCTGCAACTCTTTAACCGCGAAAAGCGTGCCTACGATCAGTTTTCAGACATCAACGCGTCGCACATGGAGGCATATAAAGACGCGATTCTGGCTTACGCGGTTTATTACCCAGTGGTAGAAGTTTTGTCGTCGATTGCGGTGGCTAGCATTATCTGGTTTGGCGGGAACGGGATTCTGCGGCATGTCTCGGCGGCAACGGTAGATCTCGGTTTTTCCTGGAAGACGCTTTTCACGGTGCACGTTACGCAGTCGGTGATGACAATCGGCGTGCTGGTTGCCTTCATGCAATATGCGCAACGTTTCTTCCGGCCGATTCAGGATTTGAGCGAGAAATACAACATTTTGCAGGGCGCGATGGCGGCGGGAGAACGAGTATTCAAGCTGCTCGATACGAAAGTTGAGATCACTTCGCCGGCCGTCACGAAGAAGGCAACGGGCGCGGGGCGAATTGAATTCGACCACGTCTGGTTCGCCTACAATGCCCGCGGGGCCAAGCACGCCGAGGCAAAGATCGGCGAGCCGCAGCCTCACGAACTGAAAACGCCCGAGCCAAAGGTTTCCGCCGACGAAACGATCACCGAAGCTCCCGACTGGGTTCTGCGCGACGTGACTTTCGCGCTCGAACCTGGCCAGACCATTGCTGTCGTCGGCCATACGGGCGCGGGCAAGACTACGCTGATCTCGCTGCTGATGCGCTTCTACGATGTGCAGCGCGGTGCAATTCGGATCGATGGCGTCGACATTCGCGACATGAATCTTGACGAGCTGCGCGGACGCATTGGCGTTGTGTTGCAGGATCCATTTCTTTTTACCGGAACGGTTGCAGGCAACATTCGGCTGGGCACGACTCGAATTCAGGATGCCGACGTCGAGCAGGCAGCCGAAGACGTGAACCTGGCCGACTTTATTCGCACCTTGCCGGGCGGCTTTCAGGAAGAGGTGCGCGAGCGCGGGTCAACGCTATCGACTGGACAGAAGCAGTTGATTTCGTTTGCGCGAGCGCTGGCGCACGATCCGAAGATTCTGATCCTCGATGAAGCGACTTCGAGCGTAGACACAGAAACTGAATTTCGCGTGCGCGACGCGCTCAACCGGATGGTCGAAGGCCGCACATCGCTGGTGATCGCGCACCGGCTTTCGACGATTCAGCGGGCCGACAAGATCATCGTCATGCACAAAGGGCAGGTGCGCGAGATGGGGACGCATCAGGAACTGCTGGCCCGGCGCGGGATTTACTACAAGCTCTATCAGCTTCAATACAAGGATCAGGAACTCGCGGCCGCTAATTCTCCATCCGCGCCATCGACGGTCGGGGCGGACGATTAGTGGCCTGATGCTTAGAATTTTTTTCGGAGGAATTCGAAAAGCCCGTATCCGATAAGAGCCGCGACCAGGCCGATTTCAAAGTTGGCGGTGGTAAAAACGTCTTGGATCGCCCAGACGAAGCCCCGTTTTTTTGCGATACCCGAACGCTCAAATTCTCCCATCAGCAGATTGGCGTAGAACAGGAAGACGATAAACGCGATCTCGATCACCGCCCGCCAGGCATTTTTCTTCATCGATTCGCTCTTACTGGTGACATCGCGAGCATACTCGTGCGCGACGAACTCGAACAACTTGTTTTCGAAATCGGTTCGATTGCATGACCTCCCTTACAATTGCAGCGTGCAAATTCTCATCTCCGCCGGCGAAGCCTCGGGAGAAATGTATGGCGCTGAGTTGATTGAGGCTCTACGCGCGAAGTTTGCGGGAGCGCTCGCTTCGCCTTCGCAGCCTTCGACTTCCCTGCGGGCCGGATCGGGTGATAAGCGCGACTCCTCGCCCAGCTTTTTTGGGGCGGGTGGAGAGCGCATGCGGGCTGCCGGGTGCGATATCGTCGTCGACGCCAAGGATCTCGCTGTGGTCGGAATTACCGAAATCTTCAGCCATCTTCCGAAAATTCTCGCGCTCTACAAGAAACTGATTCGCGCCGCCGACAAGCGGCATCCTGACGTCGCCGTCGTTATCGACTCGCCTGCCTTCAACTGGCGCGTGGCGCGGCAGATGCGTAAGCGCGGCATTCCTGTCGTTTATTACGTGTGTCCACAGTTCTGGGCCTGGCGGCAGGGGCGCGTGAAGCTGCTGCGCAAGTACGTGGACAAGGCCCTCGTTATCTTCCCGTTTGAGGAGAAGTTTTACCGGGATCGCGGAGTGGATGCGACCTTCGTTGGGCATCCGTTGGCCGATTTGCCCGCGCCGTCGATTTCGCGCGAAGCATATGCGTCCGAGCACGGGCTGGACCTCGCCAAGTTTTGGATCACGATCATGCCTGGCAGCCGGCGGAAGGAAGTACGGATGAATCTGCTGGCTATTTTGGAAAGCGCGGATCGGCTCGGCTCCGGATATGAATTTTTGCTGCCGGTCGCGCGGACACTCGACCCCGCGTTTGTTGAGGGGTTGATAGAGACGCGGCAGGCCACGTCGCTACGACGGGATCCTGGTGTCCGGCATGCGGGTATTCGGCTCGGCGGTATTCACCTCGTTCCTGAGGCTCTGCCGGCCCTTTTTCACGCTCGCGCCGCGATTGTGGCCAGCGGCACGGCAACTGTGGAAGCCGCCATCATGGGCACGCCTTTCATCATGGTGTACCGCGTTTCGCCGCTGACCTACGCGCTCGGTAAGCCGCGGGTGAAGGTCGCGCATTTTGCGATGGTCAATCTGATCGCTGGAGAAGAGGTTGTGCCGGAACTCGTTCAGAGTAAGTTCACGGCAGCCAACATCGTGGCGGAATTGGAGAAGATCATCCCGGACGGCGGGCCGCGAACTCACATGATCAGCCAACTCGCGCAAGTGAAGGCCAGACTGAAGCATGAGGGCGGCCAGGCACCCGCGGCCGAACAGGCAGCGGAAATCATCCTGCAAGCTGTCTCATAAAGAAGCTGTCTCATAAATCGGTCGTGGCCCGCGCCAAGGTTTTCCCGTCGCGGCCCCTCACTGTTGTGCTTCACACTCAGCGACCGACGTGCATCCCCCTGGTCCCTTGGTCTGCATGCTGCGAACGCCGTTCTTGATGTGGATGATCGCCAAAACCGCGGGCGGAGCCCACCAAAGTTTGCGAATCACTCGGTCGCCAGGAAGCCAGTCATGAGGCTTCTTGAGTTCGTAAGCGACTAGCAACTCGGCCGCGAAGATTCCTCCATACTTCGCCACCAGATGCGGGTTGGAAGGCACACTGGTTACCCAGGGCGCGCCGGCGGCGAATTCATTGTCGAGGACCAGTTTGTGGGTGGTAAAGCGCAGGCTCTCGGCGCCTCCCAGCGCTCCCATGACCGCGATGAATTTTTTGTCGATCACTCTTTTAGGTGCGGGCGCATCCGGAAGCGGATGCTGCGGGGCAACGATCATGGCTGGGTTGGCGCGACCTTGATTCACGAGTGCCGGATTCGCGAGTGCCTGATTGGCGGGTGCGGCATTGACGGGCGAGGCAGTCAACTCAGCATTCGCCTCGCGGACTTCGCCGGGGGTTTTGCCTTCGGCCAGCGCGGGGGATGGCGCGGCAATCAGAATGGCCAGAAGCGTGGACAACAGCAAGTGCATGGTTGGCAATTGGAATCTCCTTTAGGCTCAGCACCAAGACAGCCGGCTGCAGGAGGATGGGGGCAAACCCCTTGATGGGCGGGCGATTCGAGATGTTGCAGAGTTATGTGCAAACTCCGCGCCACCGCAAATCCAATTTTGGGAAGGTTGTTTTGAAGGAGGTAGCAGGTGCATTCCCGAAGCGGGACGAATTCTGGGGCTCGTGTATGCAGGAACTTTGACTCTTCGGGCCTGGCTTTTTCCGTCGCCGTGTTTCTTCGAGTAGGTTCAGTGCATCTGGGTAGCACTGCGATTCACCGCCGCGATCACCGCCTTGTTTCAAAGCCAGCTTTACTCGCTGAGAGGTATCACTAAACGACCCCAGCAGCCGTTCATTCAGTTGAACGCACTCTCCCGATGCCATCCTACGCCGAAATAACTACCGGCATAGGCCAAAATCCAACCGACGTTAACCTCGCTACCGGATTGTTAATGCTATGGCGATGTTACGCCAATCAATCAGAGCCCGATACAACGTTTCAACTACAAGCGCGGTATGGCATCAGCATCATCAGGCGGGTCGGGACTTCTTGCACGGGTGGGCAAGTCACTTCTCCGCCTTGCCACTGTAGTGGACGATGGGAATCGTAAAAGTGCAAATACACTGCAAAGCGCAGACGCCCCGTCCCTTGCACGCAGTGCATTCTCCGCTGAATGAGATGTTCACCGCCCGCAGAGAGCAATCCCTCGTCGTAACCGACCTGCATGTTTTCAGGATAATCTCGGTAGCCAGACAGCACCTGT
This sequence comes from Terriglobales bacterium, assembly GCA_049589635.1. Classification (GTDB taxonomy): domain Bacteria; phylum Acidobacteriota; class Terriglobia; order Terriglobales; family Acidobacteriaceae; genus Acidiflorens. The sequence continues at coordinate 3,292 of JBAWBE010000116.1, read as the reverse complement.
CCAAATTTGCTGAAGTCAAAGCGTCCAGTGAGTCCCTCCACTAGCGCTTCGAAGAGGACCAAATTCTCGAAATGTTCGCGCGTCTTGTGCTCATCACCCGTCACTTGAAACTGTTCGCGCCACGTCTCGTCACTAATGACAGGCCGATAGACGCCAATCACTGTGAGAGTTGGTTCTTTCATGGGCTGAGAATACCGCAATGGCCGGTCCACTGTCGCAATCAAGCCGTTTCGCACCAACTACCCGCCACTTCCAGCAGATTCAGCCGCTCACGCGGCGCCCCCTGCCCAGGAACGAGAAAGGAGCGCCGAATCCGCCCACCTCGACCAGAAATGTAAACAAATTTCGCCGACCCTTGTCCTCCCAGCATCGTTTGCGGGAAAATCTACATCATACTGATTGCGGTGATCCCCAGGAGACTGCCTTGAAGCTCTTCCAGTGCCGGCAAGTGCGCCAGGCGCGTTTTGTCTATCTGCTTGTTTTGCTGTCGTTTATGGCCGCCGGACGGGCGCGGGCTGCCGATAAGCCGCGCATGCGCGTCGACGATTACCAGATCTCCGTCGAGCTGCTTCCCGAAACTCACCATCTGAACGCGCACGCAATCGTCAAAGTCACCGCCCTCGAAGACCTCAGCACAGCCGGTTTCCAGTTGAACAATGCGTTGCGCGTGACCAAACTCGTCGACGCCAATAACAAGCCACTGACGCCCGAGCGCAATACGGGAGATTCGAGCATCCGGTTTGGCCTCAACTCCAGCCTGCAAAAAAACAGCAGCACAACCTTCACGTTCGACTATGAAGGCACGCTTGAAAATGCCGATGACAGCCCGGTCCAGGGACTAAAGCTTGCCTACGTCGGGCCGGATACCAGCTATCTGCTTTATTCGGGACTCTGGTTTCCGGTTGCCGGATATGGCGTCAACCGCTTTACCTCAACCATTAGCGTGACTGTGCCGGCCCACATGGTCGTGATTGGCAGCGGTAAAGATTCGACGCCGGCCGCAACCGAAAAAACCCTCGAGAAGAGAACTGCTGGCGGTCTGCCGCTGGCCAACTCTAAAACTTTTCTCTTCCGGTGGAGCAAGGCCAGCTTCCCTGGCACCATCATCGCGGGGGCTTTCCAGGAATACAAAAGCGACGAAGCCGGCATAGACCTGCATGTCTTCTTCAAGCCGTCGCATGAGAGTCTTTCCTCGGAGTACGCTTCGACTGCGATAAAAGAGTTTACCTTCTTCATCACGCAATATGGACTTGCGCCATCGCAGCGGCTGCAAGTGGTCGAGCTTCCCGATGACACCTTACCCTCGGCCTACGCTCCTGAGATTGCAGCGATCGCCAGCCGCGCGGTCAGCGAAAAGGTCAACTATCGCCTGCTCGCCAATACGATCGCACATCAGTGGTGGGGAGTCTCGGTGACTCCCGCGACGAAGGATGACTGGTGGATCAGCGATGGCTTCGCGCGCTACTCCGAGGCCCGATATGTGGAGAGCGCGGCGGGCACCGGCGGCCTTGAGGAAATGGTGAAGGACATGTCGGTGGGCGCGCTCGCCTATGACAGTGTGCCGCTTTCGAGCGCCGACAAGCTTGACTACTTTTCTCCGGAGTTTCAGTCGCTCGTCACCGACAAGGGCGCAATGATTCTGCACATGCTGCGTTTTGTGGTGGGCGATAACCGATACCTGAAGATCATGCGCGATTTTGCCACTGAATATGCAGGCAAGCCGGCCACGAGCGACGATTTCCGCAAGCTGGTCGAGAAAATTTACGATCAGCGCCTGACCTGGTTCTTCTCACAGTGGATGGATTCGACGAGCGCGCCGGAATTCAAAACCAAGTACACGGTTTACCGCCTCGGCAACAACAAGGGCTTCCGCATCGTAGGCGCGATCCAGCAGGATCTGGACCTGTTCCGCATGCCGGTGAAGTTGCGGATCGACACCGACGGAAAAACGGAAGAAAAGCGAATCGAAGTCGTGGGCACCGATTCCCCATTTTCGGTAGAAACCTTCGGACGGCCGCGCCGGATTTCGGTCGATCCCGATAATCACGTTCTGACGAATTCCAAGGACATCAAGCTGCGCTCATCCATCGTTCGCGGACAAGGCCTGACGCAACAGGGCGATCTTGCGGGCGCGCTGAGCGAGTTCAACAAGGCGCTCGAGGTCAACAAGAACAGCTCGCTTGCGCATTACCGCATCGCCGAGGTCTTTTTCCTCCAGCGGAACTACCAATCTTCAGCGAACGCCTATCGCGAATCTCTCAATGGAGACGGCGAGCCGCGCTGGACCGAGGTCTGGAGCCACTTGCAACTAGGGAAGATTTTTGACATCACCGGCCAGCGCGAGCGCGCGGTGAACGAATACCGCCAGGCCGTCCAGACCAACGACAACACCCAGGGCGCGCTCGACGAGGCCCGGCGCTACATGCAGAAGCCTTTCGAACCGCAACCGGGCAACTGAGTTCTCGCAGTCTTCCCACACATCGCCTCGGCATCGCTAAGTACGCATGCGAGGCGCAGCCTCTGTCGTAAGGAAGCCTCAGTCGAATGAACTGAAAAAAGAATGACCCGCACGCGGGGGCGATCCGCAATACGGGTCGGGAGGAAACAACGAAAGAGTACCGCTGCCTCTTCCTAATGTCAAGTATTATTATCGACTTTATGGAATAAAGCAACCCTTCGATAAATGGCAGCGCCCATCACCCCTTCGGCCCCTGAAATCCCTTTCGCCGCTGTTCGCTGTAGCGCCGCAGCGCATCTTCAAGAATTGGATAGGCCCGAGCCGCCGGCTCAATCTCGTCGACCTCAACCGACTTCCCTTCGAGCTGCTTGTAGTCCTGAAAGAAACGCCGCAGCATGAGCAGTCGGTGCGATGGCATCTCGGCAGCTTCGCGATACGCGTTGAATTCGGGATCCTCGGTCGCGATGGCAACGATCTTGTGATCTTTCTTACCCGAGTCGATCATCGTCATCAGCCCGATCGCCCGCGCATGGATGATCGTGAGCGGAACGACCGGCTCCTGGCACAGCACGAGCACATCGAGCGGGTCATCGTCCTCGGCAAGCGTTTGCGGGACGAAGCCATAATTCGCCGGATAATAAACCGCCGAATACAGGATGCGGTCGAGCTTAATCAGCCCGCTCGCTTTATCGAGCTCATACTTCACGCTCGATCCAAACGGAATCTCGATTACAGAGTTGAACTCCCGTGGAAGCTTATCGCCGGGAGTGACGTCGTGCCAGGGATGAATCATGGCGTCCTTTCAGTGTAGCGCGGACACTCCTGTCCGCGTGC
>JBAWBE010000115.1:0-3551 GCA_049589635.1 Terriglobales bacterium | reverse complement strand
TCCCCTCCTGAACAAGGCGATTCAAGCACAACTGGCGCCGGGTTCTACCTTCAAGATCATTATGGCGACGGCAGGCTTGCAGGAAGGTATTGCGCAAACTTTGCATGTGAACTGCGGCGGTGGCGCTACTTTTTATGGGCGCTACTTTAAGTGCTGGGTAGTCGCCGAGCATCGCACGCACGGACCGGTAGATATCACGAAGGCGATTTATCAATCGTGCGACGTCTTCTTTTACACGCTCGCAGAGAAGTTGGGCATCGATAAGATTGCGAAGTGGGCTACTGCGCTTGGGCTCGGACAGAAAACGGGCATCGATCTGCCGCAGGAAGTCAGCGGGGTGATGCCGTCAGAAGAATGGAAGATTAAGAACTTCAAGCAGAAGTGGTATGCGGGAGAGACGATTTCGGTTGGCATTGGGCAGGGAGCGGTAGCGGCTACTCCGATTCAGATGGCGCGGGCGATTAGCGCGATTGCGAGTGGCGGATTACTGGTACGGCCGCATGTAATCAATCCTACTGATCTGCCTGCGAACGTGATTCCGGCGTCGAATGTGCCGAACGAAACGCGTCTGCAAATCGATCCTCAGAATTGGGAGACGATCACGGACGCCATGGCGGCCGTGGTAAATCCCGGCGGAACCGCCCCCAGTGCTCATCTCCAGGGCATAGACTTCGCGGGGAAAACCGGCAGCGCGCAAACCATCAGCAACGCGCTCAAAGCAAAGCTGGGAGCGGCCGGAAAGAGAGACTTCAAGGACAACGGCTGGTTTGTGGGCGTTGAACCACGGCGCAATCCGGAGATTGTTGTGTGTGCGCTGCTGGAGGAAGGCGAGCACGGATACCTTGCAGCGCGAACGGCCGCGCAAGTGATCAAGGCGTATGTCGAGAAGGAGCGGCGGCAGCCCACGAAGGTCGCGCGTTCGAGTGACGGCAAAGTCGAGATCGGCGCGGTTTGGAGTGGAGCCGATCATAGTCAACCCAGTACGAGTGGACTGACTGCAAGTGAAACCAGCGCGAGTGGATCTGGCGGGGCGGGCGGCGACGGAGATCATCTGCAAGCGGGCCGTATGTTGATCGATATCGCGCGCAAAGATATTGCACGTAAGAAAACGACGCTGGCAGTCGCCGCGCCCGGAATGCACTAAAGTCGATGGCGATTCGTTGGCCGGTAGTTTCGGCTTTCTAACCCAGTCTTTTACTACCGTCATTTCCGGTCATTATTCCGAATTCGATTCCGAATTCACCGAAAGTTATCTGCTCTTACCTCTACGTCCCTAAGCCCCTGTACTACCGAGACTTCTCCCCGTTTGTTTCATGACCTACGTAACCTTTGCACAGTTGATACCGGGGTGTAATCTCGGGCCTGAAACGATGCACTTTGCTCCAAGTCGGGTGCAGTTGTGCGAGGTTCAGGTGAGTCGGAAGGAAGGTTGTGCAAACGGTGTCGGACTCGGGCAAACAATCCGCGGTTGAAGCCAGCAAGGGCCCAAAGGGCTACACAGCCGTGCAGGGCGCGGCGCGCTTTCCCATCAAGCTGCCGGTTGCGTTGAAGGCATCTGTCGGCGGAAATGCGAAAGAGATCGAGACCGAAAACATTTCCGCCAACGGCGTGCTGTTCCGCATGGATGCGGATGTACCAGTTGGTTCGGCGGTGGATTTTACGATTTCTTTGCCCGCTGATGTTGTGGGTGGAGAGGCCGACGTGCGGGTGGATTGCCGCGGGCGCGTGGTGCGCAGCTTTGAAGAAGACGGCGGCCGGCGAGGCGTTGGCGTCGTGATTGACGAATACAGATTCGAGCGCGCGTAGAGAAGTTTGAAAGCTGATCGAGGACTAGAGGACGGATGGCGACCACTCCGATGACCGTTGCACCTGCCGAGGGCATTCAGCCTGAGGAAAGCAAAGGCACGATCCGTCTGATTCTTGCGGATACGCAAGCTATTTTCCGCGCCGGGCTGCGCAAGATATTTGCGCTGGAAGATGACATCCGCGTCATTGGCCAAGCGGAGAGCCTGGGGCAAACGCTGGCAGCGATTCAGAAATTTACCGCCGACATTCTGATTTTTGAAGCGGCCCTGACCGCGAATCCGCCAGACACGGTGACCGAGATCCTGCGGCAAAGCGCCAATTGCCGGCTAGTGGTTGTGCTGCAAGAGCCGGACCAGGAGATGACGCTCGAGTTGTTCCGGCGTGGTGCGCATGCTGTGGTCTCGCGCGAAGTGGAGCCGGATATGCTAGTGGAATGCCTGCGCAAGGTGGCGCAAGGCCAGCCCTGGCTGGAGCCGCGCTCGGTTGGTTGGGTGCTTGAGGCGTATCGGACACAAGCCCTCCGTCCTGCCGGATCGCGCTCGAAGGTTCAGCTTACTCCCAAAGAATCGTTGATTGTTTCCTGCGTGACGCAGGGCATGAAGAATAAAGAAATTGCTTTGCGCGTTGGCACCACCGAGCAGGTCGTCAAGAATTATCTGCGCAAGGTTTATGACAAGCTGGGCGTGGCGGACCGCTTGGAGCTGGCGCTTTATTGCCTGAACCATCGGGTTGCACATAAAGAATCGGACGCCGCTCCGAAGCTGGGCGACAACGGTGCTATCAAAGCCACCGTGCCCACCAACGGCTCGGCTTCGCAAGTTCCTGAAACGACATCCTCGCAAGCTTCCGCGGCGGCGGCGTCCGCGTCCGGATCACGGTCATAATTCCTCTCTTCTAGTACAATCTGTGGTCGCACCCAATCATTTGCCCGACTACGCCTCTACTCATCGCGAGGGTGAATCTCGCGAGGGTGAAGCGACGGGGTTCCGGCTATTGTTCGCAAAGTCTATTGTTCGTACAGTCTAAAATTCAGGTTTCCGTGGAATCAGACACGGGGCCTCGCGAGGTCAGAAGATGAAAGGCGACTCTAAGATTATTGCGATTTTGAATGAAGTGCTGAAGGCCGAATTGACGGCCATCAATCAGTATTTTCTCCATGCCGAAATGTGCGAGAACTGGGGCTACCAGAGAATGGCGAAGCACACGCGCAAGGAATCGATTGAAGAAATGCAGCACGCTGAGATTCTGATGGAGCGCATCCTCTATCTCGACGGTACGCCGAACATGTCCGACTACTTCAAGATCAATATCGGGCAGACTCTGAAGCAGCAACTGCAAAACGATCTCGATCTCGAATACACGGCCGTGAAACGCCTGAACGACGGCATCAAGCACTGCGTTGCTACCGGAGACAATGGATCGCGCGAATTGCTTGCGAAGATTCTGGTGGACGAAGAGCACCACATCGACTGGCTGGAAGGGCAGCTCTACATGATCAAAGAGATGACCTACGAAAACTATCTGGCGCAACAGTTGGGCGAAGGGGAAGAGAAGTAGCAGTGCTAGGTTGTCAGTTCTCAGTTTTCAGTAAGAACCCCGGCATGCCAACGCCTGGGGTAGCGTCGAAACCCGTGGTCTTGGCGTGCTGTTAAAATCGTAAGCAGCCGCTTCGCAGGGCGCCGGAGAGATGGCCGAGTGGCTGAAGGCGCACGCTTGGAAAGCGTGTTTAGGGGAAACTCTAACGT
>JBAWBE010000114.1:0-2742 GCA_049589635.1 Terriglobales bacterium | reverse complement strand
AATCTTCGCGCTGAATCAAGCCGGCCTGAGCGGATCGGTCCTCCAGCAGATCAATCACGGCATCTCGACCGGCGCGCTCTTCCTGATCGTCGGCATCCTCTACGAACGCCGCCACACCCGCGAAATCTCCGAGTACGGCGGCATCTCGAACGTAATGCCGGTCTACGCGACGATCACGATGATCATGTTCCTCTCATCGATGGGCCTGCCTCTGCTCAATGGCTTCGTCGGCGAATTCACCATTCTTCAGGGAGCCTTCACCGCCAACTGGAGATGGGCTGCCTGGGCCGCTCCCGGCGTAATTCTTGCCGCCGCATATTTGCTCTGGCTCTACCAGCGCGTCTTCTTTGGCACAGTTACGAATCCGAAAAATGAAAAGCTCCATGATCTGACACCGCGCGAAATGCTCACTTTCGTGCCGCTGATCATCTGCGCCTTCTGGATCGGTCTCTATCCAAAGCCGTTTTTCCAGATCCTCGAACAACCCGTTAACCAGATCGTGCAGATCGTGAATCCCAACGCAGCCGTCAACGCGCAAGCGGGTGCCCCACGTCTCGCGCCTTCCGAGACGTGGGATTCGTCAGGACACCCCAATGCGGCCCTTAACAATGCGCCACCCACAGCGCAGCGGGTCTCGGTTACCGCGCAGCCGAAAGCGAGCAACTAGTGAGAACCATCGGCGCCATGTCCGCAACGGAATATCAGCTCATGTTGCCCATGGTGGAGCTCACCATTTTTGCGCTCGGCATCCTGCTCATCGATCTCCTGCTTCCTCTCCATTTGAAGTGGCTGAACGCCGTCGGCGCATTTGCCGGCGTCGCCTTCGCAACCTTGTGCGTGTGGCGAATTCAGACAAGCATGCCGCGGGGCGCGCTAGGTTTCTTCAATTCCCTGCTGGTCGACCGTTTCGCGATGTACTTCTGGTACCTCTTCCTCGCCTCGGCCGCAGTCACCATTCTGATGTCGGTCCGCTATCTCGAACTCGAAGACGAACAACATGGCGAATACTATGCGCTGATTCTAATGTCAGTCGTCGGCATGATGTGCCTGGCTGCCGGCATCGATATTGTGCTGCTCTTCATCGGCCTCGAGCTGATGGCAATTTCAATTTACGTTCTCGTGGGATTCCTGCGCCGCGACCGCCGCTCGAACGAAGCGGCCTTAAAATATCTGCTGCTGGGCGCGTTTTCATCCGGCATCTTCGCCTACGGCCTCTCGCTGTTCTATGGAATTTCCGGCAGCACGAACTTGGGAGTCATTCGGCAAGCCGTCACCACATTGGCTGGCAAAGATCCTCACAATCCAATTCTCATCGTCGCGCTGCTCACCACCATCGTCGGCCTGCTCTTCAAAATCGCCGCCGTTCCATTTCACCAATGGGCGCCAGACGCCTACGAAGGCGCGCCCACCAGCATCACCGGCTTCATGTCGGTCGCCGTCAAAGCCGCCGCTTGGGCCTTGTTGCTGCGCATCCTGGTTTACGGATTGCTCCCTCTTCGCGCCCTCTACGCACCGATCTTCGTCTTTGTCGCCATCGCCACCATGACCGGCGGCAACCTAGCCGCCATGACGCAGACCAACACGAAGCGCCTGCTCGCCTACTCTTCAATCGCGCACGTCGGCTACATGCTGCTCGCCTTCGTCGCGATGGGATCCGCGCCTCTCACAAGCCCAGCCTTCACCGACGGCTTCAAGGGAATCCTCATCTACCTCATGGTTTACACCTTCATGAACCTGGGCGTGTTCGCCGTAATCACCTCTCTGCGCCAGCGTAACGTCATCGGCGACGAACTCGACGACCTTTCCGGCCTCTACTCGCGCGCCCCAGTCGAAGCCGTACTAATGCTGCTCTTTCTGCTGTCGCTAGCCGGAATCCCGCCCGCCGCAGGCTTCCTCGGCAAGTACTACATCTTCCTCAGCTTGATCGAAAGCCAGCACTACTGGCTAGCGTCGGCGGCCGTCCTCTACGCGCTCTTCGGCCTCTACTACTACCTGCGGATTGCGAATGCCATGTTCATGCGCGAGGCCCCAGCAGGCGAAAGCGCAAGGCTGCCCATCACCCTGGCCATGCGAACCGCCGTAGGAGTTGCCGCTCTAGCCACGATCGTTATCGGAATCTTCCCCGAACCGTTCATCCGGACCGTCAACTGGTCGCTAGGGATCGTGCGCTAGAAAGGGATCGCGTAACTCCGTTTCAATTACTTGGTATCATCCCGTAGCATTTATTTTGGACATCTCGTAGCGCAGCTGAGAGCTCTGCTTTCCCCTCGCTCACGCACCCCAAGGAGATCCTCATGGCACGAGTCACCGGAATCGGCGGCGTCTTCCTCAAAGCCCGCGACCCCAAAGCCCTCTCTGCCTGGTACGCCCAGCACCTCGGCATCCAGCTCGCCGACTACGGCGGCGCCACTCTCCTCTGGTCCGACGAAGTCCCCGCCGGTACCGGCCAAACCGCCTGGATGCTCTTCCCCGACACGACCAAACACTTCGGCGAACCCGCCCAGCGCGCCATGATCAACTACCGCGTCGACGACCTCGAAGGCCTCCTCACCAAGCTCCGCGCCGCCAACGTCCCCATCGACCCCAAACAGGAATCCGCATCCTACGGCCACTTCGCCTGGATCACCGACCCCGAGGGCAACCGCGTCGAACTCTGGCAGCCCCTCGTCGACACACCGTAAAAGTTTTGGGGTGGCCCGGCGGTTTTTGGGTAGTCGCAGCGGTTCACGGCCTGGGCACTAC
>JBAWBE010000113.1:0-18016 GCA_049589635.1 Terriglobales bacterium | reverse complement strand
TCCCGGTGTGGACACTGACGACGAATTCGGCCAGATGCTCTGGGAATCGTTTGGCAATCACCTTGTGCAGTTTGTCGTATTCATCGCGATTGAGAAAACGTAACCGGCCTCCGCCTTCTTTGCGTTGGCGAACGAGCCGTGCGGGATTAACGCTCACCTTCCCATTCCGTACGCCTTCCCGATAGCAGAGGGAGATGAATGCCTTGTAGCGATTTGCGGTTGCCGCGGTGTTGCAGTGTTCACGCAGCCACCGCTCCAACTCTTGCGGCGTGACCTCTGCTGCGTGGCGAGATCCGAGATCCTCGCGAACGATGACCGCTTTGCTCTTGTAGTTGCGGTTGTCTTTATGGTGCGCCACAAACTCAAGCGCGTCGTCGATCAGTTCGCTGACCGTGACCACTTTGGTGTTGCGCAACTCCGGCAATTTCCGCCCAGCTGCGGCATCGGCCTTGCGCGATTGGTAGAGCTTGATTGCGTCAGACTTGCGTCCAACCTTTTCACGGTGCCGCTTTCCCCCCGCGTAATAGTGAATCCACCAAATGCCACTGCCTTCCTGATTTTCGTATACACCCCGCATCAAATCCGCTCCGATGGCTGTTCCATCGGATTCAGTGTATCGCTAAGTCCGACTGTACGGCCATCGATGAGCACAAATTTCCGGCTGGAGTGGTACTCCCCTTGCAGGTTGTTCTCAATGTGAGTACAATTGTTCTCTAAATGAGAACAGCTCTCACATCCGTCGGTGATTTGCTCTTTGGCCAGACCAGAGGCAGGGTCTTGGCGCTTCTGTACGGCGCACCCGATGAGCCCCTCTTTGTTCGGCAAATCGCCCGCCTGGCCGAGACCAGTGTTGGAACCGTGCAGCGGGAACTCGCCCTGCTCACTGACGCAGGATTGATCAAGCGCTCGGCTCTCGGCAGTCAGGTGTTCTACCAGGCTAGCCAGGAGCACCCGGATTTTCCTGAACTCCGAGCACTGCTGGCAAAGACCGCAGGCGTATTTCAGATGCTCAAGACGGCGCTAGCACCGCTTTCGTCCCGCATCAACCTTGCTTTTGTGTACGGCTCGGTTGCTCGGGGCGAGGAGAAGGCATCGAGTGACATCGATCTGATGGTGATCGGAGCGGCCTCGCTCGATGAGGTGCTAGACGCAGTAGCTCCCCTAGAGAAGCAGTTGCGGCGTCCCGTGAACCCGACCATCTACACCCTCAAGGACCTGAAGGCGCGATTTCACGAAGGCAACCACTTTCTGCAATCATTGAAGAAGAGCAAGAAGGTGTTCCTGATCGGCAACGAAGATGAGTTTAGAAAACTTAGTACAACTCGGTTGGTACAAGGCTGAGCCCAGCAGCCCCAAGGAGATTGCCGATCTCTTCAGCATAGTGAACCGTTCGCAGGCGGACCTCAAGGTGGAGGGCATCTCAGACGACCTTCGCTTTCAGGCCGCCTACAACGGCATTCTCACGCTCGCCAATATCGCTCTGCGGGCCAGTGGCTTTCGCGTCTCTCTCGGCGAGGGGCATCACCAGCGCGTGATTGAAAGCCTCGAACACACCCTGACGACGCAGGATGCCACCGCTCGGGAGAAGTGGGTGCGCAAGATCAAATCTCATTCGCAGAAGAGAAACACCACGAGCTACGACCTGGCCGGCGGCGTCTCGCCTACCGATCTCGCTCAGGTCATCAAAGACCTCACGGTTCTGAGAGAGCAAGTGAATGCGTGGCTGATAGAAGTCCACCCGGAGCTTCTCAGAGGAGAACCACAGCAAAGTTAAGACTTAGGCTGGAATTACTCAAATCCAGGTTCACTGCTATAGCGCCCATCAGAAAGGCGGAGAAGCATGGGCTTCCAAGAAGAACGCCGCCGGCAATGGCAAGGCATCCCAGCTGTTGTTGCCTGCGGCGGTTGGCACTTCTTTCCTCGCCATCATTTCCTCGAACGGGACTTCTGAAGGATTGGTCGTGCCTCCATCTGATCCAAAATCTCCATGAAGCGGGGGCGATTGCGGTAGTTTGTGCGGATCTCCGTCACCAACTCGTTCCACTCCCAGCCACGGTCCAGGGACTTCAGAATCGGGCGCATCTTCTTCAAATATGCGGCCACCGTTTCATAAGCTGAGACGTCAGCTCGCACCAGGCTCTGATCGACGCAGCCGCGATAGATCTCAAGGGTTCGCTCAGGATGAGACTCGGCAACTGCCGCAGCTACCTTGTCGGCATAGCTGCTAGACCCGAAATTCCACCCCGCGCGTTGGCCTTTTGACGTCGCACGCCATGTGTCGAACCACCTCAGAACATGGTCGGGGCGGCGCTCGTTGATCGCCATGTCGATCAGCACATCGAAGTGCGGACGCGGGTCCCCAATTCGTAGCAAAGGCAACAAATAGTCGGGGAGCGGCAGCGGCCAGTCCTGCTCTGTCGCGCCGCTCTGCGCTTCGTCCTTTGTCACGGTGACCGAGATAGGCAGCTTCCCCGTTTCAAGGAACTCTAAGGCCAGACGCTCCACCGCCTTCCGGCAACCGGCGCGCTCGGCACTGGCGATCAGGGCGGCGAACTTTTCACGTTCAGGACGCTCGAAAAACTCCCAGGCAGCGTGCGCGGCGACCAGGTTCCAATCCTTCCGCAGCCGGGCGATTTCGCTCATCGCTTTCGCGAGCTGGTCGGCAATACCCGGAGCCTCACGAACTGTTTTTTGGATGCCCTCCGTCGCCCAGCGCTCGGCATCGTCATATCGTTTTCGCTCGATCAGCAACGGGATCAGCCGCTCGTAGCTGCCCATGATGTGCGCCTCTCGCTCGCGGACGGCAATGATTTCGTCGTCGCGTCCGGCGTTCGTAAGCGCCCGGACAAGCCAGTCGGCGATTCGCCCACGGTGATACTTATCGTGAAAGTTGGCGCCGATCCGTGTATCGGATTTTAGACGGCGAGCCAGCTCGTCAGCCACCGCCGACCAATCGGACAGGCTGGCATTGCTCTCCAGTACGGCATCCAGGTGGTCACTTTCGATCACGTTGTATTCGTCTTTCAGGTCCGCATCAATCGCATAGAGCAGTCTCTGGGTGGGCGTCAGGCTCGACTCCTTTACCGCCCGGAAGAGAGGCGACAGGCACTCCGCAAAAGCTGTGGCAGTCTCGCCTTCATCGTTTGACAGGCCGATCATCTCCATGCCCCGCGACATGATCTCCCGGCTCAGTTTCACCACGGCATCGGCATGGCCAAGTTCGACCATCCGGTCCAGGTAGCGCGCGAGTCGGCTGAAGTCCGGGGTGTAGCCCTCGCCCTTCCAGTAATTCCTCCAGCCCGGTTCCGAGGTCGCCTTCCGCAGCTCTTTTCGCGCCTCGGAAATGATGCGATCTGTGTCACCTTCGCCCAGTGCAATGCGCTCTCGGAACTCTTCTCGCAGATCTGGGAAGCGTTGCATGAGCGACCAGACCAGCTCGGCCAGTTCTTCCCGGCTCTTGGCGTCAATGTGTTTGCGAATCTTCTCGTCATCGGCGGCACGACCCTTCCCGGTGCGCCGCTGGTAAACCGGCTGAAGACCCTCGTCGTCCTCCGAATCATCGCCGTCTTCGAGGTCCTCGTATGCTTCTTCCGGGACTCCGCTCGCGAGTTTCTCCCACCTTCCATCCTCCGCATCCGCAATCGGGATCGCGGCACTTTTCGCCAGCATTTCGAGATATGTAGCGACGACTGCGACCGCGTGCTTGCAGCCATTCCCGCCGACAGGGCAAGTGCAACGGGAGCGAAGCGCGTTCGCTTCCCACCAGACGCCAGTTGCGTACCGATGCCCGCCAGCGACGGTCGCCAGCAGCTTGCCTTCCGCCGAAAGCCCAAGATCGCGCACACGACCGCCTCGATGATATGCACGCCCGCGGGTCACCGAGCGCGAACCGGCCCAGTTCGCCACATCGTCCCAGGTGAGGGACTCCCATTTCGTTTGCCGGAATTCGGTGTGCGCAGATACTCTAGCCCTCGCCGCGCGTGAAGACTTGGCCGCCATGGATCGTCTCCTGAGAGAATGCTAAATGTCGGTCCTCGGTAGCCGTGCAAGGAACCCGCGCTGCTCCGCAGCGGATGAACGTTGACACGTCATCCCCAGTTGGGTAACTGTGGAGCGCCCCAGAGCGCTCCAAATGTCTACAAACGGCAACATGCGAGAAATGAATAGCTTGGCGCATGCGCCGTTTACACGCGTGTTCCAGACGATCGAGCGAAAGCACGTGCCGGGTCGTCAATTCACGACAGCCAAGACCATTGCCGCAGAGCACGAAATCGTCAGCCGCGCACGGGAGGGCCGGAATCAGGTAGAGCCGGTTCTCTCACGATCGCAAGCAATCTCCATTGCTGATCATCACCAGCACCTGAGCCGCACTCAACGGAGCGTTGTTGAGGATGTCTTGAGTTCGCCGGACCGAATTCAGGGCATCCAGGGGTTCGCCGGATCCGGCAAGACCACAACGCTTTCTGTTATCCGCGGCGCTGCGGAATCTCAGGGGTTCCAGGTCGAGGGCTTTGCGCCAACCTCCCGCGCCGCGCGGCAGCTTGACGACGCCGGAGTCCATGCCGGAACGCTGCAAGGATTCCTCGCCAGGTCGATTCCTCCGGCTCCTCCAGAGCAGAAGCGTCTCTATTTAGTGGACGAGTCGAGCCTTGCCTCCACGAACCAGATCCGCGAGTTTCTTTCTCGCCTTGCTCCGCAGGATCGAGTTTTGCTGATCGGCGATACGCGGCAACACCAGGGCGTCGAAGCAGGCCGACCTTTCGAGCAGCTTCAGGAGGCCGGAATGCGGACGGCGAAGCTCGATGAGATCGTTCGTCAGAAGGACCCGGAACTCAAGTTCGCTGTCGAAATGCTCGCAACGGGTCAGGTCTCGGCCGCGCTCGACGCTCTTCAGAAACAGGGACGAATTAGAGAAATTTCCGACGGCGATGAGCGTATCCGAGCGATCGCCAGAACCTACACTGAGTCGCCGGAGACAACGCTGATCGTTTCACCAGATAACGCATCACGGCGCGAGTTGAATGACGCCGTTCGGCTGTAATTAAAGGCCAACGGCACCATCGCCTCCGAAGACCACGCCTTGCGAGTGTTGGTTCAACGCCAGGAAATGACCGGCGCTGAACGTTCCTGGGCCAGTCGCTACGTGATCACCAGCCACAGTTCCCAGGGTCTCACCGCAGAGCGAGTTTTGGTCAATGCGGACAGGGAAGACACGGTACGCTCGATTGCGGGAGCTCGGTCTAAGCCATGACCTCGCGGCCCGCACGGCAGGGCATCAGTGGGGTCCATGGCGGCTTAGCCGCACAGAAGCCCTTTCGTACGCCATGCCCGCCGCTTACTTCGATCGCTTGGGACTTCCTTCCTTGCGCTGCACCATCGGCGCGTAATCCTACCGAACCGCCGTGTACGGACCCGTACGCACGGTGATGTGACAGGGAAAGCGAGTGATCGCCCACCTATGTCGATTCCATGGCCTGCTTTGGAAACGCGTTTCACAAAGTCACAATCACCGCGAAGGCCCGTTTTGGGAACACGAACCACTTGTCCGAGATGGCGACCTTCGTGAAGTGCTCTGCGTTCCATGCTCGATGAGCGCATTGGCGGAGATAGGCGCTCGCCGAATTGCAAAGGCGCACTCCTGCCTTCATCTCACTGCTCCCTCGACACCTTCCACATCCTGCTCGGGAACAATGCTCGTCCCCGCCAGTTACATTTCGTTACATTGCAGAAATCTTCCGGATACATTAGACGGTGACACTGAGGCTGCGCCCTATGGAGGACGCGGCATGAAGAAGCTGGTCTTTGCCGGCATCGCCATTGGAACAATTGTCATAGCGGCCGTTCTGTGGGCGCGCATGGAAAAGGCGCGCGGCCTGGAGAATTCGCGCGGCGTGGAAGTCATTTCCGTAACTCGCCGCGATATCGGCACGGCAGTGAAGGCCACCGGCGTCATAAAGCCCATGGTCGGCGCCCAGGTGAATGTGGGCTCCAGCGCTTCAGGCGTTGTCATGCATCTCTACGTGCGCGTTGGGGACGGGGTTCAGAAGGGGCAGCTTCTTGCAGCGCTGGACAGCCGCGAACTTACGGCCAAGCGAGATGCAGATGCTGCGGCGGTGCAATTGGCGAAGGCCAACTTGGACTATGCGCAGATTGATCTACGGCGCAAACAGGAACTCCATGAAGCGCAGATCATCGCGCCGAGCGTATTGGACGTTGCCTCGCAGGCCAACGCCGTGGCCAAGCAGCAGTACAACCAGGCGCAGGCGAACCTGCAGGATGCGACCACGCAACTCGGGTACACGCAGATCTTTGCGCCCATCGCGGGGGTCGTCTCGGCGGTCTCAACGCAAGAGGGCGAGACGGTTACCGCAGGCTTTGCCACACCAAATTTCCTGACCCTCCTCGATCTTTCGCGGCTGGAGGTTTGGGCTTATGTGGACGAGATGGACATCGGCCGAATCAGAATCGGGCAGAACGCGGCCTTCACAGTGGACACCTACAGCGACCACGAATTCGAAGGCCGGGTCAGCGCCATCTATCCGGAACCGCAAATTCGCAACAACGTTGTCGATTACGTGACCGTTGTACGCTTTAAGCCGCCCCAGCAATACACTTTGCGGCCTGAGATGACCACAACAGTCAACATCGATCTCGCACGACACAAGCGCGTGTTGGGGCTGCCACTCCGTGCCGTTCGCTCAGAGGGGGGCCGCCAATATGTCATGTGCAAGCACGGCGGCACTATCCAGCGAATCCGGGTGACGACGGGAATTAGGGACGACAGTTACTGGGAAATTACCAGCGGACTTCAGGAAGGGGATCAGGTTGTCATCGGCGACCCAAAAGACGGTGAAGGCAGTTGATCCTGAAGGAGGGAATGCATGATTGAATTGCGAAGCATTAGCAAAACATATTCACGGCCTACCGGCGAGACAGTTTGCGCCCTGGTGGATGTCAATTTCCGGATCGATCGCGGGGAGTTCATTGCAATCGTAGGCACCTCCGGATCGGGCAAGTCGACGATGATGAACATTCTTGGACTCCTTGATAAGCCCAGCGTCGGAAGCTACCTCCTTGACGGCCAGGATGTCTCGGACCTGGGCGTAAACGATCAGGCCCGCGTTCGAAACAAGAAAATCGGCTTTGTTTTCCAGACGTTTCATCTTCTGCCCAGAACCAGCGCCCTGGAGAACGTGGAACTGCCGTTGCTCTATTCCGACCGCGCCTCGATCAAGGGTCTGGGAAGGCAAGCGCTGGAGGCCGTCAAACTTGCCGACCGAATCCATCACCGACCGTCAGAGCTATCCGGTGGTCAGCAGCAGCGCGTCGCCATCGCACGCGCATTGGTCAACGAGCCCGACCTCTTGCTTGCCGATGAGCCTACCG
The DNA here is from genome assembly GCA_049589635.1 of Terriglobales bacterium. Classification (GTDB taxonomy): domain Bacteria; phylum Acidobacteriota; class Terriglobia; order Terriglobales; family Acidobacteriaceae; genus Acidiflorens. Next base: position 10,630 of record JBAWBE010000113.1, on the reverse strand, counting down.
GAAATCTTGATTCCCGTTCGGCGATGGAGATCATGGCAATCTTCCAGGGTTTGAACAGGGCTGGGCGGACCATTGTCCTCGTAACGCATGACGGCGAAATCGCCGCGCACTGCAATCGCATTGCAAGGATCGAATCCGGCCGCATCGTGTCCGATGAATCGGTTGCACAACCCAAAGACGCTCTCAATTACACACTTCAGGAGGCCAGATGAGCACAACCCGAATAGTCCAACACAGCGTTCGAACGATGACGCGTTACAAGTTGCGTACGGGCTTCATGATGTTGGGCAGCCTGGTAGGTGTAACCGCATTGACGCTGGTGGTTTCAGTCGGCCAGGCGACAGAGAGCAAAATGGTCACCATGTTTAGCCGGTTATTCGGCAACTCGGCGATCATGATAAGCGACGGCGGGGGCCGCATGATGGGCGGGCCTCATGGACCAGGACTGAGATTGAAGGTCGACGATATCGACGCAATCGCAAAGGAGCTTCCCAGTATCCAGGCCTGGGACCCGGAGCAGCAGCTTTCAGGCGTGGATCTGAAGCATGGCGGGGCTACCGATAGCGTCGCTGGCATACAGGGAGATTCGGAGCGTTTCGGCCAGGTCTGGAACCGAGGACTGACAGAGGGCGAATATTTCGATGCGACGGCAGTTCGAGGGTCAGCCCGGGTGGCGCTCATCGGAGAGACCGTCGCAAAGGAGCTATATCCGAGCCAGGACCCGATCGGCGCAGACCTCGAAATTGGATCTGTTCCTTTTCGTGTGATCGGAGTCCTGGAACCGTGGGGCACGAATCCTCATGGCATGGACCAGGATAATTTTGTGGTTGTTCCGATTACAACCCTCATGCGCCGGCTCACAAATGTGGACACCATCTCCACGGCCAAGCTGATTATGAGCGATCCCAACCAGGCAAGCCGGCTTTCCGATGTGATCCGGCAAATTCTGCGCCAGCGCCACGCCTTGGGGGCAGGTCAACCAGACGACTTCACGATCCTTACCCCGATTGACGTCCAAAAAGAGTTAGGGTCGATCAAGAAGGTGCTCTTTCTCTACTTACCGCTGGTTGCGGGAATCTTCCTGGTGGTGGGTGGCTGCGTAGCCGCCAGCCTGATGCTCGTCTCGGTGAATGAAAGATCGGGAGAAATTGGGTTGCGGCGCGCCGTCGGTGCTTTACCCGGAGATATACGCCTGCAATTCCTGATTGAAACGGCCGCCACAACGCTTACCGGTGGCCTCATAGGCATCGGGCTCGGGTATCTTGGCGCGCGGCTGGGGGCAAACAAAATGCACCTCGAGAACATTCTGGTGTGGAACGCGGCGTTTCTGGGAATTGCGGCATCGACGCTCACCGGCCTTTTGGCTGGTTTGATACCGGCTCTGCGGGCTGCGCGTCTGAATCCAGCGGACGCACTGCGATGATGCATCCATCAGGCGAGTTATTCAGATGTTGGGTGCGATGAAACTTGTTGGCTTTCGTAGATTACTGCCGTCCGTTCGAGCGCTATTCGCGCATAAATTGCGGACGTCGTTTGCGCTTTTGAGCGTGGCCGCCGGGGTGGGCGCTGTTGTTCTCATCGGCGCGGTTGGCAAGGGCGCAGAGGTGCAGATTCTGAGCCAAACCGCAAAGCTGGGATCGAACCTGCTCGCGGTGAGGCCCTCGCAGGTCAACGCCACCGCCGGCAGGAAGGAGTTGAGCGGACTCGTCACAACTCTCGATATGGGAGACTACGAAGCAATCACGGGCTTGCCACTGGTGGCCGAGGCAGCGCCTGGATCCGAGGCGGCAATGACCGTAAGGGTGGGCGACGGGTCGATGACGGCGATGGTGCTGGGCACTACGCCGAATTACCTGGAGATTGGCAGCTTCCAGCTCCGTGAGGGCCGCTTTCTGGATGCGGACGACAATCGTGCCGCGCTTCGTGTCGCCGTCCTCGGGGCGCGCATCGATCAGATGCTCTTCGGCGAAGACGATCCGATTGGCCGGGATATTCGGATTCAGGGCGACTCTTTTGAGGTGATTGGCGTGTTGAGCGCCAAAGGCATCCTGGCGGACGGCTCGGACGAGGACAACCTTGTGCTCATCCCCGTCCGCACAGCTCTTCGTCGCGTATTCAACGTGACATGGCTCAATCCCGTCTTTGTCAGTGTGCGGCGACCGCAGGATATGGATACAGCTCAAGCGCAGATCGGCAATCTGTTGCGAATCCGGCATAGGCTTCGGCAGCTGGGGAAGCCTGATGACTTTTCCATGCAGAACCCTGCGAAGACACTGGCGATGCAGAAGCAGGCAGCTGACTCCCTCAGCCTGCTTAGTGACGGTTTGGCTGGCGGATCGCTCGTGGTCGGAGGCGTTGGAATCCTGGCCATCATGCTGATGTCGGTCAAGGAGCGGACCGGCGAAATCGGACTGCGTATGGCCGTTGGTGCGAGGCCGAGAGATATTCTCATGCAGTTTCTGTTGGAAGCAACCCTTCTATCTCTGGGAGGCTGGCTCGTTGGCATGGTCTTTGGCGCGGCTGGAGGAACAGCGATCGCATTCGGAACAAGCTGGAAGATCGCCGCACCGGGGAACGCAATTCTTGCATCCTTGGCCATGGCGCTCATCACCGGATTGGGTTTTGGAGCATATCCCGCCCGAAGAGCTTCTTTGCTGCCGCCAATCCAGGCATTGCGGGTGGAATAATGGGCGCAAGAGAAGAGTCCGCCATGCCGAGTCAGAATCGGGTATCGAGGGTGCTCGTCATCGATGACGACGAACGCCTCAACGCGCTTCTGACAAAGTATCTTAGTCAATTCGGATTCTCAGTTTGCGCTGTTTCGCATCCGGAAGCAGGCCTAAGCGCGCTTAGGACCGATCCGCCGGATATTGTCGTTCTCGACGTCATGCTTCCAGGCATGGATGGATTCGCTGTGTGCCGGAAAATCCGCGAGCACAGCCGTGTGCCGATCATTATGCTGACCGCAAGGGGAGAGGTTACGGACCGCATTCTCGGACTCGAGATGGGCGCGGACGACTACTTGCCTAAACCATTTGAGCCTCGCGAACTTGTGGCTCGAATTCAGGCGATCCTTCGCCGTGGCGTTCAGGTCGACGCCGAAGACTCGGTGCAGATTGGTCCTCTCAATTTGAGTTGGGGAACGCGCTCGGCCCATTTGAATGGTGATGACCTCGGACTGACCACGGCGGAGTTCGAGTTGCTCGCGCTCCTCGTCCGCAATCGTGGGCGGGTGCTGACGCGCGATCAGATCTTGGACGCGATTCGCGGCATTGATTGGGAAGCGTACGATCGCTCGATCGATGTTCTGGTAAGCCGCCTGCGTCAAAAGCTCGGCGATGATGCGAGGCACTCAACGATGATCCGCACCGTCCGACGTGCCGGTTACAGCTTTATTGGAGGCGGAAATGGAAGACCGTAATCAATCGTCCCACCACCGAGGGTCCGTCTTCGCGAAGCTTGTGGCCATCATGTTTGCCATGGCCACTTGCTTGCTGCTTATGGTGGCTGGCTTCTTCTGGTTGATTATCAGTCCAAACTTCAGTTTTTCCGTGGATCGCCTCGCGCGGGAATATGCTGCCGCGATCGCCGTAACCGCCCCGGATCGCCAAACAGCGATGCAGATACGGGATCGTCTCGATGTACCGATCCGGTATGAAGGCCCCGGAGGCAATTGGGCGACAGACAATGATCTGCCTTCGATCGCGGAAGTTCGCGCCGGCTCCGTACACCGCTCGCCCCAAGGTCGAGACTACTATCTGGTGCCTGCGCCCAATGGGGGGATTTATCTCTTCGCATGGAATCTGATCCAGCCGATGCGCACGGTGCATACCAGACTTCTTGTCCTTTTGCTGTTTCTTATGGTCGCAGTGCTGCTGTCCGCTCATGCTGTGCTGAAGCTTCTCTTGCGACCGGTTCGTTGGTTGAGCGAAGGAGTCGAGCAGTTGGGTAGCGGCCAATTGGATATCGTCCTGCCTGTTCGGACTCGGGATGAATTTGGTGGGCTGACAGATGCCTTCAACCGGATGGTTCGCCGGGTGGGGGAGATGATTCAAGCACGCGATCAACTGCTGCTCGATGTCAGCCATGAGCTTCGCTCACCGCTGACGCGTATGAAGGTTGCAGTCGAGTTCCTACCCGACGGTGAGAGCAAAGAAGAGCTGGTAACCGATATTGGCGAGATGGAATTGATGGTCGCCGAACTGCTTGAGTTGGAGAGGCTCCGCGACGGGCGAGGGCTGAATCCTACGTTTCAAGATCTTGTGCTGATTCTTCGCGAGATGACTGTCCGCTTCAACAAGAGACGCCCTGGAGTGCGCTTCATCGCACCTTCGCAATCGATTCAACTGAACATTGATGAAGACAAAGTTCGCACCGTCCTGCGGAATCTCCTAGAGAACGCATTCAAGTATTCACTGCGCGACAGCCGTCCTGTTGAGATATCCTGCGCACAGAATGAGGACTCCGTTATCGTCCGCGTTAGTGATGACGGTCCGGGAATTCCAGCGGAGGACGCCCCTAGCCTGTTTGAACCCTTCTTTCGTGTCGATCGATCGCGTTCAAAGAAAACCGGCGGTTACGGCTTGGGCTTAAGCATCTGCAAGCGGATTCTAGAAGCTCACGGCGGAGACATCTCTTTTGAGAACAATCCAGGCAGAGGAGCGTCGTTCTTTCTGGCTTTTCCGACATCCGCATCGAAGGCAGATACTGAGCCGTTGCTGCATTCGAAAGAAGCCCCAGTTTTGCTGTCAGAAATGCATTACGAAGACAGGAACTGAAAGCATGGTTTGACTCCTCACTTCAGTCGACTGCGAGTTAGCGATGGACAAGTGAAGACTGACTGGCTCGGCTGTTGCCAACAGGCCGAGGCGCGCATTGAGCAATTCGAGTTGACCAATCTACTCAGCAGGTGAACGAAAAACCGGCTTGTCGGAAATTGGCTTCGAACATCCATTCATCGCATGACCTGGACCGGCCGGAAGCGAAGCACTTCCGCGTCAAACTCACCAATCTCAACATCCCGAAAATAGACCTTGTAATAGTCTTCCTCGACCTGCTCGAAGCCGAGAACCTCAAATCGAAAAACCTCGCTAACGAACACCCTGCCTTTATGCCAGCTGATGTCGCCGCTGTTGTTGACTCTCCGGAGTTCAAATCCCTTTGGATACACGTACTCGATTAGATTGCGCGGAAGCGTCATCGAACTTGGCTGATAAATGCTGCCAGGAGTTGCATTGTTTAGTCCCTCATGAGGGCGCTCGTAATTAAAGATCTGTCTAAACCGGTCGAACTTCTTCTGCTGGAGCCGCAACGTCAAAGCCGCCGGCCCAGTTGTTTCTTCCTTGAGGGTCCAATGCATTCGTTCGTGACGACCATTCTGCTGCGGACGCCCGGGCTGAATACGTTCGTGAATGATCCCCATCTTCATCCATCCGAGCGAGAGCTTCGAAAGGCCGCACAAGCAAGGGAGAGAGAACGCCTTGGCTGCGGATGCTCTCGGCCTTTTGTTCCATTAGCCCTTTTGTTGCCGATGAAGAGGGGAACCGCATGGAAACAGGCGGCTCCCCTTCGTGATAGGCACATAACCATTACAGCGAGCTAAGCCATTTCAACAACTGTTGATCGTCACGCCATGTTTTCGTTGGATGAGGTGATTCCGAAGTTCCGGTTGGAGGGAGACAAGCCTCCACCACAGCCTGCTTCGTCCTTAAGGTGATTTCGACATAGCGGTTGGTGGTCTCCAAGCTGACATGTCCCAGCCAGGCTCGGATGACATTGACGTCTACGCCTTGCTCCAGCAGGCCAACCGCCGTGGAATGGCGGAAAACGTGCGGAGAGACGTTCCGGCGCCTCTTATCCGGAGTGGTGGGAGACAAGTTGGAAGTGTGCCTCTTGACGATTTTGTAAATACCGAACCGCGTAAGAGGCTCTCGGTGACGAGACATGAACAAGGGGACGGCCTGGTTGCCGCGTACGTCGGCTGTTAACTTCTTCAACAGTTCGGCAGTTTCAGGCCAGAGTGGACAACTTCGCCACTTATCGCCCTTTCCATGAAGACGCACGCGCAGCGACTTTCAAGTCGGCCACTTCCTGCGCTCGCGCTCCGGTGTTATAAAGCACCATGAAGAGAGCCCTGTCACGCAGTGCGAGGATTCCATCGCGCGGCAAGGTCCGGAAGAGGGTCTCGATTTCGTCGTGTTCCAGGTATAGCGTCTGAGGCGGCGCAGTCCGTTTGACAGGAGTCGCCTCCACTTGTTGGGCTTCAGCCAGCATTTCCGGCTGTCGGAGGGCGAGGAAGCGGTAGAAGGTATGCAAGGCGGCAAGCCGCTGATTGCGTGTGCTCACACGATTCCCGCGCGTGACCTCCATTGTGTTGAGGAAGTCACGCACGCGCTGTGCCGACAGATCAGCCAGCTGTAACCGCGTGATAGGACGCCGGCAACAGGAGGCGACATACACAAGGAAGAGCTTCATTGTGTCCCGATAATCCAACCAGACAAACGCAGACATTATGTACTCCCGTGCTGCCTTCGGCATCGGACATCAATCATACAGGTTGATATGTTAAAATAGATAATTACAGCATATTGATATAGTTAGACATATCGCTTGGAATTCCACGTGATATGTAATAGTATATAAAAATGAGTACGCATACGCCAAAGCATATCAAACCCTTGCGGCTCAAAGGTCTGCCCACCGATCTGCGTCAACAGATAAAGGATGCGCGGGCAAAGCGGGGCTGGGGGCAGCGGGAACTCGCCGCGCAGGTCGGCCTGCAGCAGCCGCATATCTCCGCGATCGAATCCGGGGAAGTCGTGCCCCGTTTCGACACCCTGCTCGACCTCGTCCGCGTTCTCAACCTGGACCTGCTGCTTGTTCCGCGCGCGCTTGTGCCCGCCGTGCAGTCTCTGATCCGCGCGCAGCAGGAGCCGGAAGGGTACGAAGAGCGGTCCCTGTATGCCAGCGAGGACGAGGAAGCTGGGGGACAAGGAAAAGAGTCCCGATGACATTCGATCCCAAAACCCTGAATGCGCTCGCCGTGAAACTGTATGGCCGCCAGATCGGTGTCATCAACAGGCTGGGAGGCGACCGCCACCTGTTCTCCTTCGAGCAGAGCTATATCGACGATCCGGAAAGGCCCACCCTCAGCCTTTCCTATAAAGGACAGTCGGGCGGGCTTGTCGTGCCGACGCGCGCCGTCGCGATGCGCCTGCCCACGTTCTTTTCGAACCTGCTGCCGGAAGGGCATCTGCGCGACTACCTGGCCGCGCGCGCGGGCGTCAAGCCACAGCGCGAATTCTTTCTTCTCGCCGTGCTCGGCGCCGACCTGCCCGGCGCGCTCGTGGTCGAACCGATGGAAGGAAACGAAGCCGCCCATGAAGGCGAGGATCAGAAGGAGGAACAACGCGCCGGCGAAACCGCCCTGAGATTCTCGCTCGCGGGCGTCCAGCTCAAATTCTCGGCCGTGATGGAAGCAACAGGGGGGCTCACCATCCCGGCCGGCGGCATGGGCGGCTCGTGGATCGTCAAGCTGCCCTCGGCACGCTTTGCCGCCGTACCCGAGAACGAATACGCCATGCTTGCCCTCGCCCGCGCCGTCGGCATCGAGGTTCCGGCGAACCGCCTTATCGACATCGGCACCATAAGCGGCCTGCCGCAGGACGCCGGCGCGATGAAGGGCCAGGCTCTCGCATTGCAGCGCTTCGACCGGCGCCCCGGGGGCGAATCCGTCCACATGGAGGATTTCGCGCAAGTGTTTGGACTCTTTCCCGACGACAAATACCGCGAGCGCAGCTACGCGAATATTGCGGCCGTGTTGTGGGCCGAAACCGGGGAAGCCGGCACATATGACTTTTTGCGGCGCCTCGTGTTTTCCGTGTTGATCGGCAATGCCGACATGCACCTCAAGAACTGGTCGCTGCTCTATCCCGACCGCCGCACACCCGTTCTCTCGCCCGCCTATGATTTTGTCGCCACGCTTCCTTACATACCGAACGATACCCTCGCGCTGAGTTTCGGCGGCAGCCGCAGTTTCAGTGAAATCACAACCGATCAGGTGCGCCGCTTCGCGGATACCGCGCGCCTGCCCGCGAGCCCCTTGTGGCCGATGGTGACGGACATGACGGACCGCACAGTCAGCGCGTGGGAAAACCTCGATGAAAAAAACCTGATGCCGGCAGATATGCGCAAGGCGATCGGTGAGCAGATTATGACGGTTGCCAAGAGCGTCAGTCAGGCTGTCAATAAATAGCCGCAATCTTGCATCCCGCACGACAAGGAAGGCAGGCGACCGATGGGTGATAATCTTCGAAATCTCTTCGACTGTTTCGGCCGTGAAGTGTGCCGACAAAAATCCGCCGACATCCACTTCCAGAACCTCGCCGGCGCGCGGCGACGCCGGAGAGAAACAGGATGTTGTGTTTCGCGAAGCCTATCCTGCACGATCTTGGTTTGACCGAGCGCTACACCGCGGAGAACCGCTTCGAGGTAGACGGTGCGAACGCGGCCCGCGAATTTATGAAAGATCGCGGCATCTCGGCTCAACAGACGCAGGTTGTTTGGGACGCCATTGCACTTCACACGACCCCAACGCTCGCTCTCCACAAAGAGCCCGAGATATTGATGACCCATTCAGGAATCGCGGTGGACGTTCTCGGCGCTGGTCTTGATCGCATCTCGCCGGAGAATCAACAGGCGATCCTAACCGCATTTCCTCGACTGGCATTTAAGGACAGGTTTAAAGGATGCCTTTGCAACGTCGTTCGTCAGAAGCCGATGACGGCGATCGACAACATTCTTCGGGATTTTGGCATTCGATACGTAGAGGGCTTCACACCTCCGAATTTCGCAGACCTCGTGGCTGGAGCGCCATTTTCCGAATAGCTAACGCTCTACGAGTCGACTCCCAGCCAGCAACAAGCTGACTTCCCGCAATCGCTGCCGCCCCAGCAGATCACACTCGCGATTTGACATGCCGTTGAAAAATTGGCCCTTTCGTCATTACGATCAGAAAGTAGCCGGCGACGCCAACCAGAGACAATCCGAAACCTGCAAGAGCGGCTGAAACGCCGAGGATAGGAATCAGCTTTCCAAGAACTAAAGCTCCTAACGGCATTCCGGCGCGAAAGGCGAGGTTGTATACGCTCATCACCCTCCCTCGCATCGAGTCAACAATAATGAGTTGAACGAGTGACAACATAAGAGAAGCGGACGCCATTACGGCTGCGCCAGCAACGAAAATAAGGACACAGGAAACTGGAAGCCACTTAGAGACTGCAAATCCAGCCGTTGCAAGCCCAAGGGCGAATAAGGCAAGCACAGCGAGACGTCCTTGCCCCTTCAGTTTCTCCATCGCCGCGACCATAAGCGCTCCACAGATCGATCCAGCGCCTGACAAAACCAGCAAGAGTTCGTATGTCCCTGGGCCTCTGTGAAAGATCGTCCGAACGATCACTGGAAGAAATCCGGTCAAAGAAAAGCCAAACAGTGTGGTGCAAAATGCGAGCGCAACAAGCGGAGTCAGCCCTTCGCGATCTCTGATGAATTTGATTCCTTCTTTCATGCTTTTCAAAACGGACGTTTGTGTCTTAGGCGCCACGAATTGCACTTTGATCACGATGAGCGAAATGATGACAGCAATGTAGGAGACGCCGTTCAGAGCGAAACACCACGTCGCCCCGAAGAGTGTGTACGCCAGGCCGCCGAGAGTCGGGCCGACGATGCGTGCAAGATTGAACTGGATCGAGTTCATAGAAATCGCATTGGCAAGGTCCTGAGGTTCCACCAGCGTAGGCAACAACGCTGCATAGGCGGGTCCGCCAAAGGACTGCCCAACGCCAACAACGAAAGACAGGGTCAGAATGTGCCAAACCTTGAGAGCATGAGTGGCGAATAACACCGCCAATACAAAAGCGCAGAACATTTGAATGTACTGCGAATAAAGCAGCAATCTCTTCCTGTCGAGGCGGTCGGCAAAGACACCACCGACAAGAGAAAAGAGCATGATAGGAAGTTGCCCCAAGAAGAGATCCAAGCCGAGGTAAAAGGGATCCTTGGTGAGATCGTAGACAAGCCAGCTTTGTGCGAACTGCTGCACAAATGTACCGATGGTGGAAGCGCACGCCCCTAGCCACATGATCCGGAAATCACGGTATCGAAACGCTCTGAAAATTCGACTTAGGAACGGCAAGGATTCGACCACTAAGCGCTAGACCCCGTTCGACGATATGAGGAACCCTCGGTTGATCTAGGCCTATACCGGCAAGCCAGCATCAACCTGTTCGCCTTCAGTATCAGAGTCAGAATTCAAGGTTGAAAAGACGTTGCACTATGTCAGATGAGAATCATCACTCGCGGTCGCACTTTCTCTCGCCTGTCGCTGCGTCGTGGCGAGGAAGGTGCTTCCACTAGTCTCCTTTGCGTTCTGGGGCCAGTCCGGCACAGACGCGACGCTCGAGATATCGAACCACGATCAAGAGTTGACATTAGAATACGAATGCATGTAGGTTAAAGTCAGTCGACTGACTAAATGAGTTGTGAACAATGCCAAAAACGAAATTGGAGAAACGAGAGCGGCTGATTCGCACGGCTGTGAAGTTGGCGTACCGACATGGGTTCAGTGAGACGA
>JBAWBE010000112.1:0-9211 GCA_049589635.1 Terriglobales bacterium | reverse complement strand
ATCACATGATTGCGATTGCGCTCGTGATCGGCACGATCATTGGCGTCCCGCTCGGCGAGGTAGCGATGACCGCGGTTCCGCAGCGAACCGCGGTCAGTCATGCGTTCGGCGCGCTCTGCGTGACGCTGGTCGGCTCGGCTGAATTCTATTTGCGGACGCCGGATATCTCGCGCTTCATGATGTCGGTGCTATCGGTTGAGGTCATTCTTGGCGGGTTGACGGTCACTGGCAGCTTGATGGCGGCGGGGAAGTTGCAGGAAATTCTTCCGCAGAGGCCACTTACCTACAAAGGTCAAAACCTCGTTAACTTTCTGCTCCTCAGCGTTGCGCTGGTGATTGCGGTCACCCTGGTGATCCATCCTGAGCACCGGGGGTTATTCCCATTCATGATTCTGCTGGCGCTGATTTTCGGCGTGCTGCTGATCATTCCCATCGGCGGCGCAGATATGCCGACCGTCATCTCGCTGCTGAACGGCTATGCCGGACTATCGGCCGCGGCAATGGGCTTCGTGCTCGACAACAAACTGCTGATCATCGCCGGCGCGCTCGATGGATCCTCGGGCCTCATCCTCTCCATCATCATGTCGAAGGCCATGAACCGGTCCTTCACGAATGTCTTGTTCGGCGCCTTTGGACAGGTGCAGGTAGCGGCGGCGGCTGGAGAAGCCAAGCCGGTGCGCAGTGCGACTCCCGAGGAAGCGGCCGCCATTCTTTCGGCTGCAAATCGCGTCATCATCGTTCCCGGCTATGGCATGGCAGTCGCGCAGGCCCAGCACAAAGTGCGCGAACTCTACGACGCCCTGACCAAGCGCGGAGTTGATGTACGCTTCGCAATTCATCCGGTTGCAGGACGCATGCCGGGCCATATGAACGTGCTGCTAGCCGAAGCAAATATTCCTTATGACCGCCTTATAGAAATGGAGGAGATCAACGGGGACTTCCCGCAGACCGATGTCGCTCTGGTGATCGGCGCCAACGATGTTACCAATCCTGCCGCTCGCTCCGACGCATCGAGTCCGATCTACGGCATGCCCATTCTCGATGTCGATAAGGCGCACACCGTAATGGTCATCAAGCGCGGCATGAGCCCTGGCTTCGCGGGCATCGATAACCCCCTCTATTATCTGGATAACAACCTGATGTTGTTCGGAGACGCGAAGGCCTTCGTCGGATCTATTGTCCGGGAACTGGGTGGCGGGCACTCGTAGCGGTGTGCTTTAAACAATTCTTCGCAAAAAGCCATTCTGCAATGAAGACGCCATTACTGGGGACGAGAAAGGCGCAAGGCTGACTTCTGGGATGGCGGACACAGTCTCGCGAGAGAGGAGTCGCGAGACTGGGGCCCGAACCTTACTCTCAGGCCGCTTTCTTACTCTGCCTGAGCTTTGCCCAACGCGCCTTTTGAGCGAGAGAAATTCTGCGGCGTCCCGCTGCGGAAAGTACGCGTTTGGTTCGCTGTGAGCCACCACTTACGGTTATGCCTGAACCACGGGTCAGCTTTTCAAGAGCTGAAATTGCCTCCCCGAGTTTCTGGACCTGGTTTTGAGCATCCCGGCGTTCCTCGCGGAGCCGGGCGAGTGCTTTTGCAATATTTGACATCAGTAGTACCCCCTCAGGTAACTATCGTCGGCCATTGTATTACCGGTGTCGATATCTTGCACAGCTTTAATTGCTAATAATGAACGATTACTACAAGAACGTTCCAGAATGGTGACCGAAGGATAAGTAATCTCGCCTTGGGAAATGCGTTAGCAGCCTTATCCGATCACGGGTAGGAAACTGGAGGGTCTGAGCAGCACCCCGGGCTATAGATCGTGATCAACGCTGTAACAACAAGCTTAAAGCAAGGCATCCGCGAGCTCGCGCCGAGCGGTTCAACCGCACTTGCTCTCATGATGGTGTGGTCATCACTAGTAGTCATCGCCAGTAGTCCGGCGATAAGACCAAAGACCTTGCCGACCCAGCTAAGTTCGTCGTGGATGATTGTGCCAATAACTTTCATTTTTCGACGTCTTCAGCGTAGCGACTTAGCAATAATGTGCAGGCGGCGTTGAGGAGCGGTCGGCTCCTGGAGAAATGATGTGGGTGATCTGTTCGTAGTCAAAAATCATTATGAAGGCCATAAATACCCGCCGAAAAGAACGCGATAAGCAGGCTGATCGACGTAACGATCATGGGTCCTCGTGAGCTTCGCCAAAACTATTCGCTGTTTCCAATCCACAGGAATCGAAAATGAACCAGAAAGTGCCAGCCGAATGCCCAAACCAAAGTTTGTGGAGGTCTAACTTCAGTTAACCCTTGGCCGCTCGAAATGCGGCTAGAATGACGAAATCCGACGGCATCGGAGGTCCCTGTGAAGCTAAAGTGTCCCTTTGGAGCGGTGGCAGTGTTGTGCGTGGGTTTGTTGTTCGCAGGAATGTTATGTCTAACCCCGTATACTTGGGCTCAGGCATCGGCGACTGCTCCGAAGCACATCGGAGTTCCGCAAGATTGGTCGGAACGCAGTCTCATATTCAGTCTGGATGGTCTGGCCAAGTATCCTGACCTGATTGACCGCGAGCCGCGCATCCGACATCAGGTGATGCAGCGCTTTCAATCGATCGATCCCAATTTCTTTCGCAGCGCGGAGCGGGCTGTTTCCGCAATCACTCCGGCCCACCATCGCGATTGGAATGTTAATCTCGTTCGCGGCCGCGTTGCGTCCGACATGTATCCGGCCAAGTTCTCATTCGATCCCGGGGCTCCCCCTGATTGCACCAACGACTATGTTGTGTTTGGGCTGAACGTTGCCGGAACCACCGGCAAACAGGCGAATCTGATCGCGTTCAACAATCTCTATTCAGGTCCGGGTGGTGTGTGCGGCGCGGCTCCGACCGTGTTGTTTGCGTACAATGTGACGAGTGTCACGGGCGGCAAAATCAACCTTTCTCCCGTGATTTCACTGGACGGGACCAAGATCGCTTTTGTGGAGTCGGCCGGAGCGGAAGCGATTTTCCACGTTCTGACCTGGACCGCAGGCCAGGGGACCATCTCGACGGCCGCAGCGCCAACCATGACCTCCCTCGTTTTTTCTCCAACCGCCACCAGCACGACCTCCGCGCCCTGGGTTGACTACACCAATGACGTGGCATACGCCGGCGCAGATGGCGGCCTGCTTTATAAGATCAACGGCGTTTTTAATTCCACGCCAACTCTCGCCGGTGGGGCTTGGCCCGTCACCGTCAGCGTGGGTCACCACCTTACGCCGCCCGTTCTCGACAATCGGCTCGGCCTGCTGATGACAGGCAGCGCCAACGGCAATCTCTATCAGGTAGACAGTACAACGGGAGCCCTCGCAGTGGCAGTCGTCGGAGCCCTCGGTAAGACGAGCCCCGGCATCATCGCTCCCCCGATCGTCGACGTGACCAATGGCACCACTTTCGTAGTCGATGCCAACGATGGAACCTCCGCCGTGCTGGTCGAGTTTGATACCGCGACTCTCACTCAGATAGCCAAAGCCCGCATTGGAGAGGGAGCTTCCACCAAGACGGCCTTGACGCTTGGCCAACCCGCCTTCGATAACAATTACTACAACGATCCATCAACGGGACAGGTACGTCTTTGCGGAACGGGTGCCTCCGACACGACGCCGTACCAATATGCCTTCGGCTTTGTCGGACGAACCATGAATACGAGCATTGCGTTCTCGCAGCAACTGCTTACGTCGACGGCCGCAGTCTGCACGAACTGGACCGAGTTCTACAACCCCAACATCAATGGTGGAACAGATTTCTTCTTTTTCGGGCTCACTCAGGATTGCACCGGCACCGGTACATCGGGATGCGTCGTAGCTGCGACGACCGAGGGTTCGCCGCTCGCCACTGCAAGTGTTGCGGGCGGGCCAAGCGGCATCATCGTCGACAATTACAGCACCGCTGGCCAAGCCTCCAGTATTTACCTTTCCGCGGAGACTGGAAGCCTCGCGTACAAGTTCACTCAAAACGGATTGCAATAGCGCGAACGTTTTAGCAAGAAAATGCCCTGCTCAACCCTGAGCAGGGCAAACTCCCCATTACAACTCTTCTCTTCTGCTTCAATTCATCCGCAATCGATTGCAGTCGCCCTTTAAAGCGAAACAGTCTGAATATCTCCTAAGTTGCTTATTTTATTACGTTTGACATCCCATGTTAACTGGAGATTGGATTGCCCTGTTTCTGGTGCGGCAGTGTGTCTTTAAGAGAGACGGAACGGCAAACTGTGAAGAATCTCGGTCCTTCGACAACGAGTTCCGCGATTTCAACATCCGATAGCCGGATCATGATGAACGTATCGCAACGTGTTCGAGGCAGCCTTCGCAACTGTATCTTGGTCTCTTGTGCATTGGTCTGCGTGCTCGCCTGGTGTACCCCGGTGGTGCCGGGCCGCGTGCATTCTCTGCGGGCTCCGCTCGGGGAATCCGAACGCCATCTCGTCCGGGTGCCCGCACACATTTCTGAATTCAACCCCGTTTCCGAACCGTTGGCGCTGCCCAGATGCGGGAACGTCCGTCCCCCCGAGGCGTTGCTTACCCCAGACCCGCTGTTGCCGGCTCAAAATAAAGATGAAGAGGATGATGTCCCGGTGCGCGTCAGTTTTATCGTGGGCTCAGACGGACACGTGCACAGCGCGTTCGTGCTCAACGGTGCCGGACCGGATGAAGATGCGGCTGTCTTGCGCGCCGTTCGACAGTGGCGCTACCGCCCAGCGCTTTGTAACGGCGTTCCCACCGATTCCGAAGCTCGTGTACGTTTCATCGTCCACTGAGCCCAAAATTCTCCTACAATGTTTCCGTCGGACTGCCCTGAATCGGCGAACCGGCCTCTCCGGCACCGATCTTGTTTTGTGGGGAGCCCTGTGAGGAAGGATAAGGCGCACGAATGAAAAGAAAACTAGCGGTAGCAATAAGTGGTGTGGTGCTTGTCATGCTGGGCGTGACATCCTTCCTGTTGTCGCAGGACGACGACGGGCCAACCTCGTCGGTGCGAGTCGTTGTGCTGCGCGACACTGACGGCAAGCCCGTGAAGTACGCGCAGGTCGTGCTGCATCCAGTGAATCGTAAGGGCAAAAGCAAAGGTGAGATGGATCTGAAGACCGACGTAGACGGACGTGCCAGTCTGGATGGCATTCCCTATGGATCGGTCGAGGTACAGGTGCTGGCGAAGGGGTTCCAGACCTTCGGGGCAGACTATGAAGTGAAACAGCCGGCGATGGAGATTACCGTGAAGCTGAAGCATCCGGTAGGGCAGTATTCGACCTATGAGAATCATGACGACAAGACGCCGCCGCAGAAACCGCAATAAGTGAGCGAATTAAAGTAGTAAGATCGTGAGCCAGAAAGGTTGCCATGGCAGCGCAAGAACTGATCGTCGAGCGCTACGAAGGAGTAGCCGATGACCAGCGCATTCTCCTACTGAAAGGGCCGATCACCATTGAGACGACCCCGATGTTTGAACGCGCGCTGCGTAACGAGTGCGCCGACACGATGATTCTGGATTTGTCGGACGTTCCTTATATCGATTCCGTCGGATTGGGATCGCTCGTGGCAACCTACGTGTCGCACCAGAAAAAGGGCCGCTGCCTGGTACTGACGGGTGTGAAGCCGCGGGTGGTGAAGATTCTGGAAATCACAAAAGTGAAAGACCTCTTCGTCACCTTTGCCACCACATGGGAGGCGGTCGAGGCGCTGGCGAATACAGGGACGGCGTGACGAGATCGGAAGAATTATTCTAAGCTAAGGGACGCAGGCACGCCGAAAGGCCGGTTCGAAGTGGTCGAGCTGGGCCTCGTGCTGCGTGCTGTAGTATCCGCCGCGGGACTTCCCGTAAAGCTCGTCGCCGGGGCAATAGTAAAGAGCGGCTTGCGTGTCGACCCACACTTTAATATTCGGGTCTCCGCTGTAATGCACCTCCGCCTGCGATGGCTCCTCCGCCACTCCCACGGCAACTAGCACCCGCTCCCAAGGCGTCAGTTCGGACCGATTGGCTGAACTCGAAGGCCACAACAACGCGACAAACGCGATAAACACAGCGAGCCCAAGATATAAGTCCGCCCGATGAAAGCGCACCTTGACGCGAGGTCCGGGCGAGTTGTCCGCGGTTGCAACACCCCCGTTTACAACATCCGGCTTTGCAATTGCCTGGATCGGAAGCACCAAGTGGCCATCGCCATGGTCGCCGTCTTCAATGACTTCCTCCGCAACAGGGAGACGAGCTGCTGTTTCGGCGGTCGGGCTCGCGATATTTGCTGCCATCGGATTCGGCTCGAGCCCGCTCTGTCCCGGCAATGGAGGCGATCCCGTGAAGGTTCCCTGCTCCTGGCTGAGTGACCACATCGTGGCCCAGGTGCGTTGCAGGCGCTCGCCCGGACGGAAGGCTTCGGCATCGCAGGTGGGACAAGGCATTCCGCTAGCCGGCAGAGGAGTGGCGCACGCAGGACACAGCTCGGGGGATGCTGCAATCCGAGTTTGCACATTTGCAGCAGTTCCGTTATCCCGATCCTCTTTTACCGCGGTCCCGTTTTTTCCAATCGGTCCTTTGGGCGCAACGCTTCCGGTCAGTTCAGCCGAGAGAGCCGCGTCGATCCCGCCTTCCTTGTCGTTGTACTGCTGGATCGTAAAGGCGGCCGCGAGCAGTCCCTGAAACGACTCCTCGTCGAGCACTAATTTTGATCGGGTCGAAGGCATAGCTTCCGGAGGGAGAAACTAACTCTAATTGTAGTGCAACTTGGCTGCTTCCGAACCAGGAAAAACCTGAGAGGACGAAAATGAGGCCCCGAACTTCCGGGCCTTCGGCGACCTTCCAGCATGACGCCAAACATTCTCGGATTCCCAATCGGGACTCCAATTTGGGAATAACCTCCCAAAAAGCTCCTGAGGAACGTCTTTTCGGGCAAGAAGACGAGCTATCTTATTGAAATTACGAACCGAATTTATAGGCGAATATTTGGTGAAAGGGTTGCTACAGGGAGGCTGGGTCGCGACCGATAGAGTGAACTGAAGGAGTAGACAAACACCCATGATCAACCTCAACGAGATCAAGATTACCCCGCGCGATCAGCAGGTGTTACACCTGCTCGTCCAGGGGTGCAGCAATAAAGAGATTGCCAGCCATTTAAACATCAGCCCTCGGACCGTGAAGCAGCACCTGCGCACCTTGTTCTTGCGCGCAGGCATTAAGGAAGGCCGGAAGCGAGTGAAACTCGCGACCGCAATGTTCATAAAGGAGCAGGTGCAACCATGCAGCCCCGTGACCGACTAACCGTCAAAGAAATTCAAGTGGCATCGCTGGTGTGGCAAGGTTTAACGAACAAAGACATTGCCGCGGTGCTGCGAACAAGCGAGCAGGTAGTGAAGAACTATCTGCGCACAACTTTCGACAAGCTGGGAGTGTGGACGAGACTCGAACTGGCCCTCTATGTGGCGAGCCACGGCGGGACGACCTGGCAAAGACAATTTGGGAGTGGCGTGGCGCTGCCGCCGGTCGGGTGGAGCGCGGGAGGAGTCAATGAAGCCGTTCCATTCCCCGATGGAGAGGCGGGCTCGGCAGCCGCGTCGGGTGGAACAACATAACCAGGGCGGAACTTAGCGCGGAACGGAAACGATTGCAACGTCACACGTCTTTTCACGTCGCAGTCGCTCTTGCATGTCCCGCCGCTAAGCTCCGCTCAGGTCTTCTAAGGACACTCTTCTAAGAAGATTGCTTAAGACGCGGCTAGGTCTTCAGCCATGCGTTGCTTTAATAACCGTTCCGATGCGTCTTTCCCCACGATTCCTCATGCCGCCGACAGGCGACAGAGAGTTACGCCCTCTTGATCAGGCGGCTGATTCCGACTAGAATCACAGCGCCCACAAACGCCACGATAATGGCGCCGATCAGTCCGCCGCCCGGCCATATCCCGAGCGCCCCAAACAGCCATCCACCCACAACGCCTCCGAGGAGTCCGAGAATGAGGTCGACGAGAATCCCGTAGCCTCCGCCCTTCATTACCTGGCCGGCCAGCCAGCCTGCGACTAAGCCCACTAAAAGCCATGCGATCACTTGACCCTCCTTGGCAGTGCCTTCGAATAGAAGTGCCGATTGTACAGCACGGGCCGTCGCGTGGCTCTCTTGTTACGTTTTCGGCTAGACGCCCCCATTAACGACGTCACCATTACAACGTCACTGCTACAAGCAGCAGGCTGAGCCGAGTGCCCTCCGACGTCAAAAATCTCCTGACCCTCCCCGGTCGAGAGAACGAATGTCAAGAGAACGAGGATCGTCGTCGCGCACAGACCCCCGCAGTGAGTACGTTTGGGCTTAGAGTTTCGCATCGTAAAGGGCAAGGGATTTCACACCGGAATCCATAGCCTTGAGGCTCGGCGAGGAACTCGATCTGTGGCGTGTTTAATAAGCTGTGTTGTATCAATGTGATGCGCGGATTTACGGCTGCTTTCGAGTAGAACGAGGGATCGGCGACATGACCGTATCTCGGTCCTCGAATTGCTCTTTTGTTGAGGGGGCAGCTTGCCGTTTTCCTAGTCCTTCGATTCGCGTCGAGGTTAGACAGCGTCGGAAGTAGGACGCGCTCGACGAGTCGCAGGTGCTACGAGTCGGCCACGGAGTGGCCTCGCGTGATTGGCATCGGCGTCTAATTCCACGGTATTTCGGGCTGAGGTGGGGATGGAGAACAAAGACACTTTTTGGATGGCTTGCGACTCGACAGAGCAGCTTCGGGCTGAGTACGGCCCGTTCCATACCCGCGAAGAAGCCGAGGCGGAGGCGCGCAAGCTTGGCTTTGGATACCTGCTGCGCTACGAACACATTCTCGACGACGAGGAAGAGATTCAAGAGGTGCGCTGCGTGTTTGTAGAGCTTCAGGAGGTATCGCGGACCCGGAAGCCGGGAGTCACTTTTCATACCCGCTGTGCCTCATGTGGCGAGTCGGCTACGCATGAAATGGGCTGGCAGGCCGAGGTCTGGGCTGACATTCATGAGTTCGAGCACACTCGGCATAAGGTTAGATTGTTTGAGCATTCACGCGCCGAGGGACTGCGCGAGATTGGCGATTGGCGCAGCGCCGCGTAGGCACCATTACCGTCTTCCATGCTCGTATGATCCTTCCAATTTATCCAGAATCCGAGTCTAGCCGATCAAGTCCGCCATCAGTTGTAAAGACCGCCACCACCTCATAGCTACATTCATTGACTCCGGGGAAC
>JBAWBE010000111.1:0-12020 GCA_049589635.1 Terriglobales bacterium | reverse complement strand
GACCATAGTAGATATTTTTGCTGCCCAGCCGGCCGAGCCGCGTAGTAATCGAGGCGCGCGGGTATTCGTTCTCAAGATGCAGCTTGACGAGCGGGGCAAAACGCAGCCGCAGCCGCTTTTCGTAGGTCTTGGGGAATGACGCACGAAGAAGTTGGTAGAGCAGAAATCCAGATTCGAAATCCGATCCCGTCAGCGAGTACTCGATTGAGCGCACCCGTTCGCGCAGGTTGAGTCGCTTAGTGTGCTCTTCCGGCGCGGAGAGCAGTCGCTCGAGACGGCGGCGCAGATTGGCAGTCTTGCTGACATAGGGTTCAGAGGCGGGATCGGAGCCTCGAAGCAAGAAGACGGCCGGCGAGGTTGGGACCTCCGCGAAGATTTCGCGGTCGCGATCAGGCGCAAATTCGATGCGGGCAGCGGGCACAGAAAATCTTAACCCTATAACTACAGGGTACACAGGGGAACACAGACGAAAGTAAAAAATCCTCTGTGTACCTGTGTGTACCCCGTGGTTAACAGGCATTCGTCGCTGGCTAAATCGCAGAAGCTCGATTGCCTGGCAACGGGCTCTCCTTCGGCTCCCCCTCCCCGCGAGGTGAATTCCTTCCGCGGTCCATGCCTTCGTTGGCGAGCCGGTCTGCATCCTGATTGTGCTCTCGCAAGGCGTGGCGAATCTCCACATACTCAATCTGAGCGGTCAGGCGCTGCGCTTCGTCGTAGAGCTTCCGCAACTCGGGATGCCGCACCTTGTAGACGCCCTTCATCTGGCGAACCATGAGTTCCGAGTCACTGATGATTTTCAGCGACGGAATTTGGTGCGCAATCGCGTACCGCAGAGCCGCAAGCAGCCCTCTGTATTCGGCGTAGTTGTTGGTGCGGTGCCCCAGGTACTGGCTGAGCTCGGCGACTTTCTTGCCGTGAGCATCGTGGATAACGACGCCGAAACCAGCAGGTCCGGGATTCCCTCGAGCTCCGCCGTCAACGTGGGCGGTGTGAACGGCGGATCTGTCCATGTGGAAAGTTTACCGAAGAATTTATCGTCCCGTGGCCAGCCGCGTAGCCAATCGCGGTGGCAGATTGGCCGCCAGGATTTTTTCCTGAGCGACGCGCAGGTTATAAGGCACGCGGTGGAAGCTGACAATCCACGCGTCGCTGTCGAAGACGGCGAAAGCGGCGCGCCAGTCGCCATCGCGCGGCTGACCAACCGACCCGGGATTGATTAAATAGCGGAGGTCTTTGCGCAACGGCCAGTCGGAAGACTCAGCCTGGCCGACTGTGCGATATCCTGGCCGATACGCTTCGCTGATTTCGCCTTGCAGCATGAATCCGCCTTGCAGGTGTGTGTGCCCGAAGAAAGTAACCGGGACGGCATTCGTGATGAGAGGCTCGATGGCATCGCGCACGCTGACCATGTATTCGTCTTCGTCGAGCGCCGAGCCATGAACGAATTGAATGCCCGGCAACTCGTCGACATGAACTGGGCCCTGCGGCAGCGAGCGGAGCCAGGCGAGGTTGGAGCCGGTGAGTTGGTCGCGAGTCCAGAGGGTGGCAAGGCCAGCGACAGGGTTGAAGTCCTCGAGGTCCATCAGGCCGCTGACTGCCTTGTCGTGATTGCCCCGGACAAATACCTTGCCGAGCTCGCGCGCCAGGGCGATGACCTCATTGGGATTCCCGCCGTAACCGACTGTGTCTCCTAGATTGACGACGAGATCGTGAGCGGGAGCAGCGGCGAGGCAGGCGTCGAGCGCCTCGAGGTTGCTGTGAATGTCGCTGAGTAGAAGGATGCGCACGGCAAAGGGAGGATTATAGCGTGGAATGGCAGGTCGAAGGCGCTGAGCTCGATCACAGAACTACAATTG
Source organism: Terriglobales bacterium (assembly GCA_049589635.1). Taxonomy (GTDB): domain Bacteria; phylum Acidobacteriota; class Terriglobia; order Terriglobales; family Acidobacteriaceae; genus Acidiflorens. The sequence continues at coordinate 10,164 of JBAWBE010000111.1, read as the reverse complement.
GCGGGATGTGAACGCCTATTCTTCGTTCCGACGCCCATGTCTTCATCCCGAATCGATGCCGAATGGCCGTGGTAACATGTTCAGCCGGTTCCCAAAGTAATCGGGTATATGGGACTGACGTAGCGTTGACCCAACTGATTTTGCGATATTAACATCTGAATATAAATAAGTGTTTGACTGGGTGCGCCGGAAAGGCCGACCCAGCGCCGAGTGTGACGGCCGCAAGTTTCTTTAAACAAAGATATGAGTCTTTCTCACCGGTATCCGGCGCTCTTGCTATGCGCTTTTGTGGCGGCTGCGGCTGGCTGCCAGAGCGCGAAGCAGACTGCTTTCATGCCGCCGGTCCAGGCGCAGGCGCCAGCTATTGTCGCGGGCGCAACTCCCAACTCAAATCAGCAGAAGGCTGCCTCAAACAAGGCCGCATCGCAGACCGCGGGTTCGCAGACGAACGCATCGCAAGCGAATTCCCAGGCCGCGCAGGCTCTCGCGGTCGATCCTGTTGCCGACCTCATCGCCCGCGTTGAAAAAGAATACCTGGCCGGCCAGGAAAATTACCGTGCCGGGCACCTCGAAGCCGCCAAGCAAGACTTCGACTCCGCCTTCAATCAGCTCCTCGGCAGCGGATTCGATCTCCAATCTGACGACCGTCTCGAAAACGAACTCAACCGCATTCTCGACGGCACTAACGATCTCGAACTGGCGGCTCTTCAGCAAGGCGACGGTTTCTCCGAGCAACCGTCCGAGCCCGCGCCAATTGACGAGGCCAATGAAGCCACTCCAGCCGTCGACCAGAACGTGAAGGCGAAAGCTGAAGCCGAGATTAAGTCCACGCGTTCCGACCTGCCTCTGATGATGACCGATCAGGTCGCAGGCTACATCAACTACTTCTCGAATCGCGGCCGTGGAACGATCGAGCGCGCTCTGTCTCGCTCCGGCCAATATGACGAGATGATTCGCCGCACGCTCAAGCAGGAAGGCGTGCCGCAAGACCTCATTTATCTCGCGCAGGCCGAATCCGGATTCCATCCGCTGGCCGTTTCGCGCGCCGGCGCTCGCGGCATCTGGCAATTCATGGCGAGCCGCGCTAAAGGTTACGGCCTCGAGCGCAGCTGGTGGCTCGACGAGCGTCAGGATCCCGAGAAATCCACGCGCGCGGCCGCGCACCATCTGAAAGACCTCTACAACCAGTTCGGCGACTGGTACCTCGCAATGGCTGCGTACAACTCCGGTCCAGGAACCGTGCAGAGCGCGGTGAAGCGCACGGGTTACGCCGATTTCTGGGAGCTTTACCGGCGCAACGTTTTGCCGAAAGAAACGCGCAATTACGTTCCCATTATTCTGGCCGTCACCATCATGGCGAAAAATCCCGAGCAGTACGGGCTCGCCTCGGTGGCGAAGGAGAAGCCGCTGGCGTATGACACGGTGAAGATCGATTATCCGATCGATCTTCGTTTGGCCGCCGAGTGCGTAGACGCTTCCGCCGCCGATCTTCAGGACCTCAATCCCAGCCTGCTGCGCATGACGACTCCCAAAGATCATGCCTTCGAGCTGCATCTGCCCGCGGGAACGGGAAAGACATTCCAGGGCGCGGTCGCCTCGATTCCCGTCGATAAGCGCGTCTGGTGGCGTTATCACAAGGTGCAGGCTGGCGAAACTCTCGCTTCGATCGCTCGCGCTTATCACACCGCGCCGAAGTCGATTGCGCAGGCCAACGATCTCAATGCCAATGACGAAGCGCTCGCTCCCGAAAGCCGTCTGATCATTCCGATCGCGCCCGGCAAACAGAACGACACCTCGACCTACGCGCGCGCGATTACCCATTACAAGATTCGTAAAGGCGACACAGTAGAATCGGTGGCCGAAAATTTCGGCGTCTCGCCCAAGATGATTCGCACCTGGAATCGCCTCAAAGGCGTGAGCCTTTCCGGCCGAAGAATCCTGCTTCTGCACCTGCCGATTTCGCCCGGAGCGCGCGATACGCAGGTCGCATCAAAGTCATCGCACAAGAGTTTAGTGAATAACAGTTCAGCGCATAACGCTTCATCGCGAAAAAAGACAGTCGCGTCGACGCAACATCCAGCAACTTCGCCCAGCCACGCGCAGACTCAAACCTCCTCGGCGGGAACGAGCGTTCTTCATCACAAAGTGAAGCCGGGCGAGACGCTCTACTCGATTGCCAGTTCCTACAACACCACCGTGTCGGCCCTCAAGAAGGACAACCGCAACGTCGCGGTCCTGCGGCCGGGAATGATTCTCGTCGTCCACGACGTTCGCTAATCTCGGCGAACGCCTCACCCCCACCCCATACCCCCCTCAATCTTTAAAATCATCGAGTTAGCGGGAATTTCCTTTCAAAATCTTCCGGATAAAGGACTTACCGCTAAAATCTTCCGGAATAAGGAGTTACGGGTGCTTTTCGGGCATTTTCTGGCTTGGGCCGCGCTCTGTTTCTCGCGAGATGCCGGGGCCTCGGTCATGTTTTCAAAGAGCAGGTTGGGCACGAAGCAGCACTTCATGTGCTCTGACTTCAGTTGAGGAGATTGCATCGGCTAAGTCAAGCTTTTCTCAGGGGTGGGGCGAGTGGGAGATGATGGGTCGGACCATTTCGGGAAGCGGGCACACCTCTGCGCCGGCACAGGTCAGAGAACATTTTCGCGGCGGTTGGGATGGATGTCTGTGCGGGCGGTCACGGTGCGGGTGTGATGAAAGGGATGAGGCGACGAATGAACCGCGCGGGGCGGGAGCGCCAATGCCGAGGCGCAGAGCCGCGAAAGGCGGGTACCCTTGTCCCTGACTACTCCGTCCTCGTAACTAGCCGTTTCACCATTTTCGTGGCCGAGATGGTAGCTGGTCCGCGTTGAAAATCGAGGAGGTCGATCATTCGCTGACGCACCTTGTAGTCAACGGGAAACAGGTATAGGAATTCTGCCACGAGCATGCGCAAAGTGGTGTAAACGACTGGATTCCCCTGAAGGCGCCTCTTGAGGTCTTCGACGTCACCTTCCGGTATTCGGGCAAAGTGGTCGAGCTTTATTGCCAGATCGATTATTCTGGTTGGAATATGGCTCTCGCCCGCCTCTTCTCTCACCGCCTCATAGGTTTTTCTCAGTTCCTCCGCTCCGACCGACAGCGAAATCCTCTTCATCGACCCGAAGAGTACTATCTCCGCGAGGAATCGAATCTGTTTGTCCGCAGCAGCCTGTGTCCTGCCTCAGTTGGAAATGGAGAAAGCGTTCGTCCGTTAAGATAACGGAGGGAACGTATGAGGAAGGAACGGAAGCATTTCACTCCAGAAGAAAAAGTAGCCATCCTGAGGCGGCATCTTGTGGACAAAGCACCCGTCTCGGAGCTGTGTGAAGAACTAGGCCTGCGGCCAACGGTGTTCTACCGCTGGCAGAAGGAGCTGTTCGAGAACGGAGCCGCCGCTTTTCAGTCTCAAGAGCGTCCCCACCGCCAAGTGGAGGAGAAGCAGAAGCGGATCGAGTTCTTGGAGAAGAAGGTGCAGACCAAGGACGAGGTGCTGGCTGAGCTGATGGCTGAGCACATCGCGCTAAAAAAAAGTCTTGGGGAACTCTAACTGGTATCTGGGTGCCGCATGATGTGCGGGATCTAGTCGTTGATTTCGTCCGGCGCTGGTCCGAGAAGGCCGAGATCGGCGTCGGACGGTTCATCCCGTGGCTGGGCGTGACGGCCAGCAAGTTCTATGACTGGCGGCAGCGGTACGGGTGCGTCAACGAGCACAACGGTTGGGTTCCCCGTGATTTCTGGTTGGAGCCGTGGGAAAAGGAAGCGATCATCGGATTCCATCTGCAGAACCCTCTGGAAGGCTATCGGCGACTGACGTTCATGATGCTCGACGCTGACGTTGTGGCAGTTAGTCCCGCAAGCGTTTGGCGGGTGTTGAAGCAAGCTGGATTATTATCCCGATGGAAGAGCAAACCATCGCGCAAGGGAACCGGTTTCGAGCAGCCGCTGCAGCCGCATCAGCACTGGCATATCGACGTGTCCTACATCAACCTGTGCGGCACCTTCTATTACTTGTGCGGCATTCTGGATGGGTTCAGTCGTTTCCTCGTGCATTGGGATCTGCGTGAGTCCATGCGAGAAGCCGATGTCGAAGTGATCCTGCAGCGAGCCAAGGAGAAGTATCCGGGAGCGAAGCCACGAATCATCTCCGACAATGGCCCGCAGTTCATTGCTCGCGACTTCAAGGAGTTCATCCGCATCTCGGGCATGACGCACGTCCGAACCTCCCGTTACTATCCACAGACGAACGGCAAGATCGAACGCTGGCACAAGTCGCTGAAGAGCGAGTGCATTCGTCCGGGAACGCCGCTGTCGCTGGAAGATGCGCGGCGTCTGATCGAGGGCTACGTGGAGCGTTACAACAACGTCCGCCTGAACAGTGCTACTGGCTACATCACGCCGAAGGACGTGCTGGCGGGGCGTCAGCATGAGATCCACGCGGAACGCGACCGCAAGTTGGAAGCCGCCAGACAACAACGCCATCGTCACCACCAGCAAGTCGCGTGAAGAGCGAAGCGGGCAGCCACCGCGATGTCAGACAGCCGTTGAAGTGGAGAGTTTCCGGGTTTGCCGACCACTCGCCAAGTGCCCCGCCCATTCCGTGGCTATGAGTGGTATAGGGATTTGTCGCTGGGTGCTCCTAGAGCTTGCAATCTTCACCGCTTCCTTCGTATAACCCAAAAAGAATTTTCCCGTTCGCAAGTCGTAGGTGAACGTACTGGACAGTTACTCTCTTCCATTCTTCACGTTGCAGTCTTGCACAAACCCACCACTTGAAACCCATCGGTCTCCTTGTCAACTTCGGTCAACTTGAACGCCTTTATTTCTGGGTATCCGATCCCGATGGTGTCCCGCATAGCCTGCACGTATTGATTCCTGTCCATGTCAGGAGCATCCTTACGCCCTAGCAGTAGGTCGTTCTTCAATTCTGGGGTCTGGTCTTGTATTTCCCACATGTCAGACCAGTCGTGTTTTACCTGATCGTGAATCCATCTCTCGATCTGGAGTTTTAGAAGTGTCCTTTCCGAAGGAGTCAGGGTTCCATAGGGGTCGTCCGTAGCACTACGGGCGGCACCAACAAGAAAGGCCAAAGAGACGATGATTGTGATCGAGGTTCTCATAGCACGCAGCCTCCAGAGCATCCATATTAGCGCCGAATAACAGCTACAATGATATCGCCGGGCGAAACGGAAGCGGGCACTGCGGGGACGCGACCATGCCGAGGGATAGCTTGGCGGGCTCATCGAGACGATGATCGGCAGCGCAGGGAAGGAGCTTCTTGCGCTGCTTGTCCATCATCGGATCGATAGACCCCATGCCTTGAAAATCCCCGCCCGAAGGGCGGATTCTACACTAACGGAGAACGTCGCTTCTCCATTTCAGGCTGAGCCAAGACACATGTACTTCCTTATCCGTCTTCTGCGCGAACGGCTGCAGAGGCTTGAAGTATGCGAACATGTCCCGGCGAAACGTTTCTGTGTTCGCTTCGAGGAATTTCAGGAATGTGTGCAGAGTTCTTAGGCCAAGGTTGTAGCTCTCCCTCGTCAGTTTCATCTTGAGGTCGGCACGGAGATCAGCCGGAAAATTTCTAAGTACCTGGCCCATGATATTCATGCTCTGCGAGGAAAATTCAAGATCACGGTCTTCGAGATTGTCAGACTTGTGAGGAGACGAAAGCGTATCCTCGGAGTCCGCCGCCTCGTCGCGCCTCGCTCTGTATTCTTCTCTATTCCGATCAGTATCCTCCGGCGGTGCTTCCAATTTCGGAGGTGTCCCGTAGAGCGCATTCGCAAACTGCACATCGCTGTTCAGATCGGAGGTCCCCCCATCCGCGAAGAGTTTTTGCGCATTATGAAGAATATGTTCGATTACCATCCGATCCTTCGACATATATAAGTAGAAGATGAGAGTGTGTGCATTATCATCTTCGTAGGCGTTGTCTGCGATCCTTCCTAGCCTCTCCCTTAGCGGCTCCGCGTCTCTGACGTTGTCGATGCCATCCTTAAAATATTGGGCGAGAAAGTAGTAGTAGGCGTACTTATACTTGAAACGGACCTCCTCCTTTGACGCGCTGAGGACTTGACTTTCCTCTAACTCCTTTAGCAGTGCCGTTTGATCTACCGAACGCATGAATTCCTTTTCGTACCGCTCGTGGAGCGCCCGGAGGTCGGACCTGGAAATGGCGTTTCGTCCGGTTTCGAAGATCTGAAAAGCAACGAAGGAAAGATATACAAAGTTCATGCTCAGCGTTTTGGGATTGACGCGTGCCATGCGTGCGGTGAGCAGCGCATGGTAGATGTGCCCATAGGATCCGAAGCTCGCATTGTGACTGGACGTGGTGTCCGCCTGGAGCACGGAAAAAATGAAAAATGGGAATGCTGGAACGATGCCTTTGCCAATCAAGGAGTCGAGTAGATGTTCGCCCTCCGATATCCTGTGTGTTAGTTCTAGTTCCTCGACTTCGAATTCCCTGCCAAGGGTCTCCCATTTGCCTACAAGTTCACCGCGGAGGCGATATCCGAATTGCTTTATTTCGCAAGACGTGAGGTCGGGCAGTTCCCCGGTTGCCACGGCGTCCGTCATTTGGTACAGGGATGATGCTTCGTCAGTCAAGACAATCAAGCGGCCGAAGAGTTTGTCGAGCGACTTAATAACAAGCGACCTTCCGTTTGCGTTGAGCCTCGCCTTGTGCCAGTCATCAATGATTACAACCTTCGATTCGGGGTCGAGCTGGTTGAAGCGGTCTAACAGTTTTTTTGAGTACTGCTGCTCAAACGCTCTTTGCACCGCAGGCAGCACCTGCGAGGGACTCGTACCTCTTATGTCGCTCCCTTGAAGCAGCACCGGGACGAGCTTCTTTCGCTGCAAGAGGTCGTTGTATAGAGACTTTGCAACTGACGTCTTGCCCGAGGTTTGGGCTCCCGCAATGCTAACGCGGCGCTTGCGGACGACGTAGTCGACGACGTCGTTGCTCATCACCACGACCTCTCCGCCGCTCTGTCCAGGCATAGACGTCACTTTCAGATCCGGATAGACGAAAAGGTCGCTTAGGGAGAGGCGGGTCTTGAAGGGATGTGAAAACGGGGTTCCAATCTCGTCGAGATATTCCTTGAAGTCCTTGTTATTCAGGAACTGATGTTCGAGAAGAGCTTGGTTGCGGGCGAACATGCCAGCGGCTATGTCCTGCGGTACATATATCTTTTGCTCCCATTTGAATGCTCGTACTTGATAAGTCTGCGCGGCGAGATCGGCCTTAACGAAGTTAAATCCGGTGTCCACACCGGGCGCCTGGAGTGCGGCTCCTTCTACGTAATTTACGTTCGCTCCGCTGCCTGAGGTTCTCGCGTAGGCCTCGCCGTCATGTTCGTGCCCTGTGAGAACAATGTCCGATGACGTTTCGATCAACCTTCTGAAGGAACGAGCATTTTCCGGCTGTAACCATCCGTAGGGATGATGAAAAACACTCAGAACGAGGACCGCATCCGAATCCGATGATGAGATGTCAGGAACAATCTGAATTGGGAAAAACAGTTGAGCTGGCAGTTCTTTTTTACGAGAGAGCCATGCGGTATTGAAGCAATGGATGAGGATTTGTCCCGACGACGATTCAAACTCTCGAGTCCAGAAGAGGCGCGAACCTAACGGGTGCGGCTTCCACGTGAGCTCCTCAAATTCGAAGAACTTTTCCTGGACCTTCAATATTTGTTCAACCACGTCGCTACTCGCTTCGACAGTGTTAATGAACTCATTAATTGTTGAGAGCAAGACAGGGCGCACGGATCCTTCGTTGTCGAAGTCACAGTCGTGGTTTCCGGGAACGACAACTGTGCCGAGAAAAGCAATGCCCTTGACTGAACGTAGAGACTCCTCCAGCTCGGCTATCATGTCCATCCCATGAGAATATTCCGCCTGCTTTCCTGAGAACGCGACGTCGCCCGACACAACAAGTAGAAGGTCCGTTACATCGTGACCTTCGCTTTGCAGAGCCCCTTTGATGTGGTCAACGCGCTCCAGCGCAGGGTTGGCCCCCCTTAATAGGTGAATGTCGCTAAGGTGCAGAATCCCGATCACAGAACATCTCCTCCAGACGTGAAAAAAGAGGCCATAGCTCATGCCATGACCCCCTCAAGTCGGTTCATTATCTAACAGTCTCGACTAACTCTGCGTAGACCACTTTGGTGCTAACTGGGTTGGTGGGTTAATGGATTGACTCGTCTCCGGGAGATGAGCGAGTGCCGGCCCTGCGGGGGCTGGGCTGGACGCGGTCGGCCTCAGCGGCTGAAGCCGATTGTTTGATGGGTGCTTACGGCACGGCTCAAGCCGTGCCCTTCCACGGAACCTTACTGCACGGCTGAAGCCGTGGCTCACCCCTGGAACTGCCTGATTCCAAAATATCTTACAGCTAAGTCCTTATGGATCAATGATCTGTAAGCAAGAGACCTGACTCGTTGATTCTACAAGAGTCATATAACGATTCTGCAAAAGTCATATAACTCCATATTTTTCATATGCCTAGCGGGAATACCATCCTAACTCTCTCATTCTAATAGATCACGAGGAGGGGGTATCCGATACTGACTGGTAAATACCTCCAAGCATCCGACGGGACCTGGCAACTCCCCCAAAAGCGAACGCCGCGCAGGGACGCGGCGTTCGAATAGGGCATTTCGATTGGATTGTCGACTTACATTGCCGAATCGGAGTTGAACGTGTCGGCGACTACCTTCCAGCTTCCATCGGGTTGCTTGGTGTAGATGGTCAGATACTTTCCTTTGTCGGTGATGGCCGTCTTGGTCTTTGGATTAGTCATAACCATGATGTAAGTGCCTTGCGAATAGACCATGTCTCCACCCTTGGAGGCCATCATCTTGGTGGACGTGAAATTCAGCGAGAAATTGGGGTCGGATAGAATCGGCGCCATCGCGGTTTTGATCGCGTCCTTGCCGGTTACGGTCGGCGCGCCGGGATAGAGTCCGGAGCCGTCGTCGGTGAAATAGGCTGCCCATTTGTCGGGATCCTTGGTGGCTGCATCCTTGACCCAGGCAACTTCCAGATCCTTGATGGCGTGGATGTCGGCGGCGCGCGTGTCAGGCGGCGCGGCGGGAGCGGCGACGGGCGTGGGAGCGGTCGAACAACCGGCTGCGAGCAGGCACAGGATGGCAATGAATCCTAGAGAAGTGAATCCTAGAGAAGTGCGACGCATGGTTCTCTCCTTTTAGCTATTAGCTTCTTTGGGTTCTTTGGCCCGCGACAGTATACGCTTGGGCTCGCGCATGGTGCTTCGCGTTTTGCCGGCTTCCCCAGGTTAGCGCCCACAAAACGGGCGCGAACCTTGGGCACCGAGCATTCGGAGTTGCATCGCGGCACATTTTGCACGCGCATTTCGCGGACAGGAATGTCCGCGCCACACAATCCGCCACACAATCCTCGCCACACAAACAGTCATCAGCCCATCAACATGCCACCGTTTACGTTTAGCACGTGGCCGGTGATGTAGGACGCTTCGTCGGAGGCCAGGAATGCTACTGCGCTGGCTATGTCTTCGGGAGTGCCGACTCGTCCTAGAGGGATTTGCTTGACTGCCGACTGCTTGAATTCTTCGCTCAGAGCGGCGGTCATGCTGGTCTCGATGAAGCCGGGGGCGATGGCATTGCTGGTGATGTTGCGCGACGCTACTTCGCGGGCGATGGCCATGGTGAGGCCGATGAGGCCGGCTTTGGAGGCGGCATAGTTGGCCTGGCCGGCTTGGCCCATCTGTCCAAAGATGCTGGTGATGTTGATGATGCGTCCCCAGCGCTGCTTGAGCATCGACGGGATTACGTTCTGGATGCAGAGATAGGCGGAGGTTAAGTTGGTGGCGAGGACGGAGTCCCAGTCGGCGCGCTTCATGCGCATGACTAACTGGTCGCGCGTGATGCCGGCATTGTTGACGAGGATGTCGATCTTGCCGAAGTGGGCGATCGCGGATTTGATGGCCGACTTGATCTGGTCTTCGTCGCTGACGTCCATGGGGAAGGCGGCAGCTTTGCCGCCGGCAGCGGTGATGGCGGCGGCTAGCTCTTCCAGCTTTTGCTGATTGCGGGCGGCGACGGCGATGCTCGCTCCGTGGCGCGCCAGCGTGAGCGCGCAGGCGTGGCC
>JBAWBE010000110.1:0-3367 GCA_049589635.1 Terriglobales bacterium | reverse complement strand
GGCCGGGACCGCATCATGTGGATCAATTTACGCCCGCTGTTGCGAGGAACAGATGCGTCCCTGAACGTCCCGTTACACAGAAACGACCTGGTCTATGTGCCGGATCCAAACGACGAACAGATCTACGTGATGGGGCAGGTCAAGAATCCTGGCCCATATCCTTTGACCGCGAACATGTCTTTTCTCGAGGCGCTCTCACGCGCCGGCGGGCCTAATGACAGCGCTCAGCAAGGGAAAATCATACTGGCCCGGCCGAGCACGAACCAACAACAGGTTGTTGACCTTGAAAAGCTCGTACAGCAAGGCGGAACCAATTATCAACTCGAAGCCGGTGACATCGTATATGTACCCAAGAGCGGAGTGGCCAAGGTTGGATACGTCGTGCAACAGCTGAACCCAATTATGTCGATGGCGGTATTTGCCGCTCTGTTCTAGACGAGCATTTATGGTTCCTTCCACAAATCTAAATGGTGTTGTCGGACGTCCGGCGGCCTCCTCCTGGATTGTACCCGCCCGGCCGCCTACGCCAGCGGCGAGCACCTGGAAGCATAGGCGCCTGGCAATAGTGCTGATGGCGTCAATAACCTTGATTGGTTTCGCGACAGCGATGACGTTTGGCCGTCAGTATGTGGCGGAAGCGACTATTCGCGTTTCGCCGGTTTCAGCTTCAGTGGACGTTGGAGAGTCTCGTTTCAACTCCAGCATTGACTATCGTGATTTCGTCCAGGAACAGGTATTTGAAATCGATAACTATGCAACGGTTATCGAGGCGCTCAACCAGCTAGGGCCTAAGCGATCGCTTTGGCAAATGCCGGGCGAAGGCGATCGCATTGCGGCGGAGCGCCTCGAGGCGAGCCTGAAAGTCGAAGCGATTCCTGATAGCTACCTGGTAAAAATCGGACTCAGCGGCGGCCAGCCCCAGGGCCTGGCGGACATAGTGAACGCCGTCGCCGAATCCTATCTTTCGCGCACGGCTAAGCGGGAGTTGGATGGCGCCGATGTGGGCTTTCAGTTGCTCAAATCGCGCCAGAACGAGGTCGAGCAGAGCATAGCGACCGATCAACAACAGCTCGCCGGGTTGACCCAGGAATTGGGAATGCCGAGTGTCGAGGGCCCTCTGATAAATCCGTATGACAAGATGTTGGCGGACGGGAACGCTGCGCTTGCGCGCGCCCGTCGTAATTCGCTGGTGGCGCAGGCTCACCTGGACGCAGTCAGGTCGCATCGCCAGCGAATCAAGGATGCAGAGGTAGAAGCCAAGGCCGAACAACAGGTCGCGGCCACCGGATCGGAGAGTACAGTTGCCAAGGGGCAGCTGATTCAGCAGCGCGAAGAGGCGGAAGTCGAATTAAGCGGTCTTGGTCCGAACCATCCTGGCCGCAAGGCTCTCGAAGCACAGATCGCCGCAATCAATAAGGAACTGGCCAAGCTCGACCAGTCTGCGCTCGCCCGCGAGCGTTCAATGCTGAGCGATAGCGAGGAAGCTACGACCAGCGTCGAGATTTCGGAAGCTCAATCGAATCTCGAGCAAATGCAATCCTCCGAAAAAGGAATCGATAAAGAACTCGATCGGGTGAAGGTTTCGGCGGCTTCGTTCGCGACCAAGTACAGCCAGGCGGTCACCATCCACGAGCGGTTGGAACGCGAGCACAAAGATCTGCAGGACGTTATGGAGCGGATGAGTCTGCTGCGCCTGAAGAGCCAGGCGCCGGGGGTTATTGCGCTGGAGTCTGCCGCGATGGTTCCCGACATGCCGCAAAAAAGCACGAGGAGAAAGACTTTCGCCCTCTTCGTGTTCGCGGCGCTGGTGCTGGGCATCGCGGTGCCTACGGTTATCGATCTGACCGATCGAAAAATTAAAACCTCCAACGAGCTTGAGGCGATCCTGGGATTTCCAACACTGGGCGTCACCCTGGGTTCGAACGGAAACGGCGGACAGGAAGCTCTGCGCCGAATTGCATTTAGTATAATGCGCGAGTGGCGCACCTCGGGAATTCGCAGTTACATACTCACGTCGGTTCGCGAGGGTTCAAACGCCGCTCTTTCGATTGCGCTGGCTGATGAGCTTACCGACCTCGGTGTTCGTACGCTTGCAATTGAAGCAAGCCTGACAGGACCGAATCCTCGTCAACTCAGACCGCCGTCAGCAGCACCGGTCAGACCACCGGCAGAAACACCGTCAGTTGGTGAATTTTCCGCACGAGTGACGAAGAGACTCGTCCCGCGGGTTGCGAGTACAGGCGTGCTCAACGGTCAATCGTCGCTGCAACCCAACGGCGATAGCAGCCTCCGCCGCGCACAAAACGGACTCGCACGTACCTTTGGATACATGCGCGAAACTGTTGAGCGCGCGCTTACCGATCATGACCTTGTGCTGCTCGCCGCTCCGCCGCTCCTCGCTTCGGCGGACGCTATAGCAATGATCCAGATGCCGGCCGGCGCCATTCTCGTCGCGCGAGCTGGCCTCGACGAAGTATCTGACATCGCCGCCGCAGTTGGTGAATTAGAAAGATGCGTTCCGCCAGTGGTCGGAGCCATCCTGTCTGGTAATGGACATCAGAAGGGCGCAGATCGAATCTATATGGACTTCGATACAGGAGATTCGTCCGAAGCAGGTTACCGTTCCCGCTGGATCGGGAAAACCCTTTGAGCACCCAATCAAGCTTCGCGGCCCAGCTATAGGATGTTCAACCCAGCTTCGTCAGTAGTATCACCGGGATTATTCAGTCGCAGCGAACTTAACTGGAGAGCAGCCATTGACAGGCATTGATTTGTCGCTGTTGGCTGGTCTGCCGGGTTTGATCGCTCTGATCGTGTGCATCAAGCGAGGACCCGAACGCGCCTTCCTGAACGTATACTTGCCGGCGTTACTACTAGTGCCAGATGCATGCCGTACGTCGATCTCGGGACAGACCAATTTCGCCGAAAGCGCGATCATTCCCATCGCGATATTTTACTTTTGGAATCATAGAAGACGTTGGGAATGGAACTTAAGTGATCTCCTGGTAATCACATTTGTTTCGCTAGTTACAATCTCACAGTACATGAACACCGATGTTGCGGTCGCGAAAAACCTCGCGGTGCATCTAATCGTGGCCGGTCTTCTGCCCTACGTGGTTGCCAAAGGGTTGGCCGCGAGGGAGGACATGTGCGTCGAGGTTGCGAAGAGAATTGTCGTACTCGCCGTGGCGGTAGCGATCGCTTCGGTTTACGAGTTCAGGATGACAGCGAACCTATTCCGCACGGTGATGTCGCCCTTCTATCCGATACTCTCGGTGAGCGAGATTCCTGCTTTTCGATATGGTTTTGTTCGCGTGGTAGGACCGTGGAACCATCCGATACTGGCCGGAATAATTTTTGCCGTTGC
>JBAWBE010000109.1:0-4234 GCA_049589635.1 Terriglobales bacterium | reverse complement strand
ACCTTATGCATGCCTTGCAGGGAAAAGCCGCGACGGCGCAGTTGGCAGATGACCGCTGCGGTCACCAGCTGATCCCAGTTATAGATTCGACGATGGCCCCGGCGGTTGGGCGTGACCAAGCCGCGCTCGTCCCACCATTGCAGCTGGCGACCGGTGATGCCCGTGAGCGCGATGACCTCGTTGGTTGTGAACTGCCGTTTCATTCGTGGCGAATTCTGTTTCAAACAGAAAAGTTTGGAAATGTTTGAAACATTCTAGGCTGAGAGGGTTGAATTCGATCGACGATTGTGATTTGACATGTTGACTAGGCGGATGCTTCGAGAGGTCAGAAGTCGGAGGTCACAGGTTCACTCCTGTCAGTCGGTCTTTACCTCATACCTCTGAACGCATAGCTCGATTTACCTTTCGCTCCGGTGGCAGTACCATAAAGCGACACACTATCTTGATTTGGGGAACGCCACTTTGATGAATCATCGACTGCTCAAGCGCGGCGCTTCGTTTGCGCTGCTCGTTTTATTTTTTGCCACTCCCAGCTTTGCGCAGCAAAAAGAAAGAAATCGGCAACTGGATGCGGCGCAGAAGGCCGCTCCCATTACCGACCAGCCTGCGGCCAAAACCGATGCCGATGATAAAGAAAAGAACGAGGGCGATCCACAGTTTCGCGGAATGAAATACCGCGATATTGGCCCGTTTCGCGGTGGCCGGTCGCTGACGGCGGCGGGAATTCCGGGTGATCCAACGACCTACTATTTCGGCGCGACCGGTGGCGGCGTGTGGAAGTCGACCGATGGCGCGAACACCTGGTCCTCAGTTTTTGATCATGATGGCGCACCCGCGATCGGCAGCCTCGCCGTGGCGGCGTCCGATCCGAACACAGTTTATGTGGGAACGGGAGAAGCCTGCATTCGCGGAAACATTTCGCAAGGCGACGGCATTTGGAAATCTGTTGATGCGGGGAAGTCCTGGAAAAACGTCGGGCTGAAGGATTCGCGCGCGATCGGGAAGGTGATCGTGAATCCCCGGAATCCGGACATCGCCTTCGTCGCGGCGCTGGGGCATCCTTTTGGCCCAAATATCGAGCGTGGAATTTTCCGCACGACTGATGGCGGCAAGACGTGGGAGAAGGTTCTTTATAAGGACGAGAACACGGGCGCGGTCGACGTGGCCTTCGATCCGCAGAACCCCAATATTTTGTTTGCCGCCTTGTGGCAGGTGCGCAGAATGCCTTGGACGCTCGAAAGCGGCGGCCCAGGCAGCGGGCTTTATCGTTCTAACGACGGCGGCACAACGTGGAAGCATCTTGAAGAGCACGGATTGCCCAAGGGGCCGTACGGGCGCGTAGGCCTGGCGGTTGCCGCAAACTCTGAGCGCGTGTTTGCCATCATTGAAGCGAAGGAAGACGGCGGCCTCTATCGCTCCGATGACGACGGAGAAACCTGGGTGCTGGTGAACGGCAGTCACAGCCTGACGCAGCGCGCGTGGTACTACATGCACGTGTTTGCCGATCCGCAGGATGCGGACACGGTGTACGTGGCGGATGTGGAGTTTTTCAAGTCGACTGATGGCGGACGAAATTTTAATAAAGTGAAAGTTCCCCACGGCGACAATCACGCGATGTGGATCGATCCGAAAAATACCAAGCGCATGATCGCTGCCAACGACGGTGGCGTTACAGTGAGCATTGACGGCGGAAAATCGTGGACGCGCCAGGATAATCAGCCGACCGCACAGATGTATCACGTTGTCACCGACACGCGCACGCCGTACTACGTTTACGGATCGCAGCAGGACAGTTCGAGCGTCGCCATTGCCAGCCGCAGCGACGATGGCGCGATTGGCCGCGACAACTGGTATGAAGCCGGCGGCGGCGAAGCGGGATATATTGCGCCTTCTCCGACCGACCCGAATATTGTGTTTGCGGGCGACTATCAGGGAAATCTGACGCGCTTCGATCGGCGCACCAATCAGGTGCAGAACATCGCCGTGTCGCCGGAACTGGGCGATGGCGCTGGCGCGGCTCGGCTCCAACACCGTTTTCAGTGGACGGCGCCGATCGTGATTTCTCCGCTCGATGCGAACACGGTTTATTACGGCGGCGAGCGCGTTTTCAAAACCACCGACGGCGGAACGCACTGGGAGGCGATCAGTCCCGACCTGACGCGGAACGACAAATCGAAACAGCAGCCGTCGGGCGGTCCCGTGACGATCGACGATACGGGGACAGAGTATTACGACACGGTGTTTTCAATTGCGCCTTCACCGGTGGCGAAGGGTTTGATCTGGGCGGGGACGGACGATGGATTAGTTCAGATTACGCGCGATGAGGGAAAGAATTGGACGAACGTCACTCCGAAAGCTGTGCCGGAGTGGAGCCGCGTGAGTTTGATCGAAGCGTCGCCGTTCGATGCAGGCAAGGCTTATGTCGCGTTCGACCGGCATCAGAATGATGATGTCGGCGTCTACATTTATAAGACGACGGATTACGGTGCAACGTGGACCCGCATTGGAAACGGCATTCCGGACGGCGCGTTCGCGCGGGCTGTCCGCGAGGATCCGAAGCGCAAAGGATTGCTCTATGCGGGCACCGAGCGCGGGATCTTTGTGTCTTTCGACGATGGCGCGAACTGGCGCAGCCTGCAATTAAATCTGCCGAATGTGCCGGTGCACGATCTCGTCATCAAAAACGATGATCTGGTTGTGGCCACGCACGGACGGTCGTTCTGGATTCTGGATGACGTGACCCCACTGCGGCAGTACGCGGACTCGATTGCCAGCGAGGACATGCACCTGTATTCGCCGGCTATGGCGTATCGCCTGCACACCGCGGGAGCGGATGAGCCGCCGCCGGCGCGCCTCGTCTTCAACGGCAAGAATCCTCCGAATGGCGCGGTCATTTACTACTACGTCAAAAAAGCGCCCAAGGAAAAAGACGAAATCAAGATCGAGATTCTGGATGCGGGGGGCAGCGTGATTCGCAGTTATTCGAGCAAGCGCAACGAGCCGCTTGATGAGCCGCTCGATCCCGATGACAAGAAACCGGAGAAGCAGATCAAAGTCGAAGACGGGTTGAACCGTTTCGTCTGGGACTTGCACTACGAAGAAGCGCATCGAGTCCCGGGCTATTACTTATGGGAGTATGGCGACGGAGCACGCGGGCCGCTCGCGGTTCCGGGCAAGTATCAGGTGCGGTTGACGGCGAATGGCAAGAGCGAGACGGAAGCATTCGAGTTGAAAATCGATCCGCGCGTCACGGTTTCGCAGGCTGATCTTGAAAAGCAGTTCAAGCTTGAGATGGATGTCCGTGAACAACTGAATCGGGTCTACGACGCGGTGAACCAGATTCAGGATGTGCGCGAGCAGTTGGACGGACTCAAGCGCCGCGTGGGGCCGGATTCGTCGAAAACATTACTGGATGGGGTGAGCGTGCTTAATACGCGACTGGTGACGGTGCGCGATCCGCTCATTAATTTCAAAATCAGCGCCAGCGAGGATTCTCTGGCGTATGCTCCTGGAATTGATGGGAAGCTGGCATTTCTTTCGATGGCAGTCTCAGGAGCCGCCGATGCGGCGCCGACCGCGGCGGAGTATGAGCAATTCGATAAGCTCAAGAAGCAAACCGATGCGTTGCTCGCGAACTGGGACGAGGTGAGGAACGTCGACATTGGGAATTTTCAGAAGCTCGCGGCGGAGCAGAGAGTGCCGTCGATTTTTGTTCCTGACCCTCGGAGTGCTCGAGTGGCGGGCGAGGTAGAGAGCGGAGACGAAAAGTAAGAACGGAGGGGAAAACGCGGGCGGGGGCCCCTTCGACTTCGCTCAGGGCAGGTCCGCGCCACACTATTACTTATTAGATAAACATCTCGTCCTGCGGGACGCCCATGCCGTTCTTACCGCCGCGGCGCTTGTTGCCGAGGAAGACTTCGACTCCCGTATAAATGGCGTTCATCACGCCGCTGACCTGGCGCAGGGGCGAAACGACGGTCTTGTGGACGATTTCACTCGTCTCTTCGACCCTGTCCATTGTGCGACTTAGAAGTTCGTCGGCACGGATTACCTGCAAACGAGTGCGATCGAGGACGTCGGTGAGCGTGGCGTCGAGGCGTTCGAGTTGAGCCTTGATCAGCGTGCTGGAGTCGGAAACGTTATCCGCGATGGTCTCGATTCTTGGACGAACTTCCACGATAAAACTCTGAACCGTCTCCAGGGTTGGGAGCGCCTTCTCTTTGAGTTCGTTGGC
>JBAWBE010000108.1:0-18341 GCA_049589635.1 Terriglobales bacterium | reverse complement strand
CTGAGTTCGTCGTCCACCTGGAAGAAGTAGTTTAGTCTCTCGCAATCAGTCGGCGGTCTCGATGTGGTTTTTTACGGGGCTGTCCAGTGGTCAATTCACATTTCTCGCCCGGCGCGGCTCCGCAGGTAGGACAATGTACGGCGAGGATTTGTTTGGGACTCAGTTCCTTCTTCATGGCGAAGAGAGAGTATCCAAGAACACTTAAGCAGAGTGTTCAATTTTGACATTTTTCCAGTGCAACTCGCATCTGGCGCAATTTGGCGCACCGTCCGGGTAGCCCTGCTGCCATCATAGGATGTCAATGTCATCGGAGACATCCCGCTCCGAAGAGCTTCGCCGCGAAGCCGAAGAACTGCGCGCTATAGCCCAACGCCCGACTAAAGATGCTGCCTACCTTCTGGATAAATCCATCCAACTGGAAAACAAGATATCCCGCGACAACGCGAAGCCGGACGAATGAACCGGGCCAATATGAACTGCCCCGAGCACGAACGGCTGGCGGGAATCCTCATCCAAAGGCGGGCATCTGTCAGCAAGCTGGCACCAACCGCGCACACCGAAGAATTCCAAAAGTCCCTCGTCGAAGAGTCGCGCGCTCTAGAAGCGCTAAAGGCGCATGACGCGGAGCATGGTTGTCAGCGATAGAGCCTGGTACGCCGCCGCCGCTTTAGCGTACAATGCCGCCCATCAAACCCGAGGACATCAAAGCCGAGATTGAACGGTTAGAAAAGGCGCTCAGAGATTGCTCCGACAGTGGCATCCGAAGAGTGATTGAGGAATGGATTGCCGACGCCAAACGGAGATTAGCGTCCGACCAAGAATCAAAGTAGGTTGATCGGACTCCTGCCACGATCTTCGTCTGCCCCCTATTGCATCTTCGAGTAATCTCCCGGCAGCATTCCACACTGAGCAATTTTGAACAGATTTCCGAATTAGAACTGTTGTTCTTTCCTCTCCTAACGAGCTGCGCGGCCACACCCTTGGCCGTTTGCTCCAGCGAGCTATGCGGCCCTCCGTGCTCGTTTGCTCCAAATTGAATGGCGCAGCTCAGGTGAGGGCTGCGCCATTTGTTTTTAGGACCGGCTAAGTGAGCAGTTGTGAGCAGTTTCTTCCGGCCCTAGTGTGGAAAATGGATTGCAGGTGTCACCTATGCCCGTAACGATCCAAAGCGTGGTTCACAACGCAGTAGTCCTGTGCATTGACGACGACCCGGCAATATTGGAATGCGAACAGAGGTTCCTCGAAACCTTTGGGTATCGTGTTCTGACCGCGCTAAGCGGCACCAAAGGACTGGAACTGGCTTCCGTCCATTCAGTAGATGTTGTAATCGTTGACTATTGCATGCCCGAGATGAACGGACCCGAAGTCGCCATCAAGATCAAACGCCTGAGACCTCATGCGCCCGTCATCATGCTTTCCGGCGCGGTTGATATTCCAGAGAAAGATTTGAAAGTGGTAGACGCCTTCGTTGCCAAGGATCGTTTGGGTAGCCAATTGTTACCCGTGATCGCTGAACTGCACAAAGGCGGAGGCTCTTTGCCCTCGCTGCGGTTACCCCTTTACGACTAGTCGTATCTGTTCCCAAGCACAAAAAGAAAGCCGGCGGGTGGCCCGCGTCTGGGCCGACATACTAAATCTGGGTGCCCAACGTCTCGCGGTTTTCGAGACGTGGGTGTGTGCGGCGGAGAGAAATCATCACAGGCGAAGAGTAGTCGGCGTCACAGTATCGGGGGTTCGCTGGACCCTATTCTGATTGCGCAATGCCGCTTGGTCTTCAACGTTACTATGGCACCGGAGATCTGCATTTCATTACCTGTAGTTGTTACCGCAGGCAGGCATGGCTGGGAACGGCGTCGCGTCGCGATCTATTCTTGTCGGTGCTCGAACGCATGCAGAAGCGCTATCAGTTCGTGGTGGTCGGCTATGTCGTCCTGCCCGAGCACTTTTATCTCTTGATGAGCGAATCCCTGATCAGCGAACCGTTTATCAGCGAATCGCAGGAGCGTACGCCCGGCACCGTGATGCAGGCTCTTAAGCTGGGATTTGCGCGACGTGTACTGGCGCAGAACCGAGCGCACCGGAAGTCGGCGCAGGCCACCTTATTCGAACATACTCCGCGGCATGTATGGCAGGCGCGCTTCTATGATTTCAATGTCTGGACGTCGAGGAAGCGGGTGGAGAAGTTGCGATACATGCACCGCAATCCGGTGAAACCAGGATTGGTTGAGTCGCCGGAGTTATGGCGGCGGAGCAGTTACCGGGCTTATGCTCTGGGATAAGCAGGAGCGGTGCGAGTCAACGACTGGGAAATTCTCAAACTGAAGACTCGGACGCCAGCGGCGTAAAGGCTATGGTGCCGGCAGTCGTGGTACCCAGGTCTCGAAAACCACGAGACGCTGGGGCACCCGCAGTTTGGGCGGTGGCTGCGGAAGAGACAGAGACCTACGCACCCGCCTATTTCACAATCGGAACTACAAACCGGGACCAGGCTTGTTTATGGCGTCGAGACTTTGCTCTCTCTCCTCCAGCAGATTATTGATTTCTTTCACCAATGCCAAGAGTTGGGTCGGGTCGCGCTCTACCGCAGCGCGAGCGCAGAGTTCTCTCCAACGTTGGTCCGACTCGCGTTCCATCGAGACCTCCTCAGAAACGGGGCTTTAGAAATCGGCACTTTGTCCGATTGAGACAGCTAATCGCTAAGGATTGGTTAGCCTTCTGGAACGCGCCGATTTTTTGAAAATTAGATCGAACAACCACAAAAGGGCGATTGCTTCGACAAAACGTTCCAGGGGGTCTATCCACTTCATGCACACCTCGCTTTCAGCGATGTGAGAGCAAGGACGCTTCCAAAGGAAGATTTGCTTTGTTTACCTCGCGATACCGCGATGCGAGCGCATTGAACTTTCTCCGGTCCAGCTCTGATCTAGCCCTGATTCAGGAAAAGTTTCTCTACAGGGAATCATCTATCTCTGCGATTTTCCTGGCCGAGGCTCGGATCCCGAACAGCATCTCCGAAACCACTCCGCGCAGCGAGCGTTACCATGTGCGTGCTTCAATCGGTCGAGGAAACGTGGCTACGGGGGCTAAAGCCCGCGCTGATTTTAGGCGGCTTACGCGGCCCTTAAGGGCCGCTCTTCCACGGCGATGCGGGCATTTGTGGAGTTCCTTCAAGAGACTCCCGTAGCCTGCTCTGCTTACAGACTCCCTTAGCCCGCTCTGCTTAAGGTGGGCATCGCGTCACAATCCGCGGGGCGCACGAGAAAAATCGGTGGGAAAAGTTCGTTGACGGAACTTTCACCTCTTGTTCATAGAGCCTTCACATTTTGGGGTTAAGTTCGGACCTATTATCGCCGATCAGAGGTCCACACCGATCTCCCACCACCGGACGCTGATTGCGCGATGAAAAGATCCATCCAGGAGAACGGTACATGGCCCGAAAAGCATCTCGAAACAAGCCTCAAACACGATCTCGAAATTCGTCCCGACATAAATCTCGAATCAACAGTATGCGTCCGCTGGCTGGTCTGCTGGCGGCGGGGATGTGCCTTCCGGCGCTCGCCGCTGGTCAGTCCAAGGAGTACCCGAAATATGTTGCGGGCCCGCAGAAGAATGGCTCGTGGGTCGTCAGCTCTGGCCAAGTCATTAACCCAGCCGGCACCCAGGTCAACCTTGGGATCCGGGTGCGCGCGAAGGCTATCGCGATCAATCCCAATACCAAGACTCATACCGCCGCCGTGCTCACCCTGGGCGCGTCGGAAGCGGTCGAGGTGTTCGACACTTACACCGGCGATGTGCTGCAGGACTACCTCACGTTCGGGGAGGATGCGCAGGGAAGCTATAACGGCATCGCCTACTCGGCGGACGGCCAATATCTAGTATTTAGCCAGGACAGCAGCAATGTCACCATCGCCAAGGTCGATGCCAATGGCTTGCTGCAAGACGACGCGCAGATCAGCGTGCCGCCGAACAACTCCTTCATCACCTGCTTTCAGAACAGCCCTCCGGGCGCTTATGCCGTACCTTGCGGCACGTTCTATACTCCGAGCACTTCTTATCCCGGCGGCGTTGCCCTCTCGAGCGACGGCAAGAGCGCATACGCCTTGTTGAACCAGAACGATACACTGACCCAGATCGACCTGGTTGGGAAGGCGCAGGGTACGCAGATCCGCGTCGGCAATGCGCCGCACAGCATCGTGATCAACAAAGCGGGCACGACCGCCTATGTCAGCAATGAAGGTGGCCGGGCCGCTACGCAGGCGGACTTCCAGATCTGGTCCGCCGGAACTGAAATCGTCGCCGACCCGGTAGTGGGCGCCGCGATCACGGGAACTGTCTCGGTGGTTGATCTGCCGTCGATGACGGTGACGGCTAACATCTCGACCGGTCTGCACCCAACCGGAATGGCGCTTTTCGGAAAGTACCTGTTGGTCGCCAATACCTACAGCGACACCATCTCGGTTATCGATACGACCAAGAACACGGTGGCGTGGACGATCGACCTTGGGCTGCCGATCTCGATCCCCGGGCAAGGCCAATCGGCCTATGGCGCCGCGCCGAACTCGATTGCCGTCGATGCCAAGAACAGCATTGCCTATGTCGCGCTTTACAATGCCAACGCGATCGGCGTGGTCAACATCGCGAAGGGCGCGATCAATCCTGTGATGGGAATGATCCCGGTGGCTTATGCGCCGAGTTCGGTCGTACTGGACTCGACCACTAACTCACTGATCGTTGCCAATGACAAGGGCATCGGCGCGCGTGATTCGTTCGAGTGCGACTACGGCGTCTGCGACTACAACACGCACCAGGACAATGGCACCGTCAGCATCGTCTCCGTGCCGGATAGCGCGACCTTGCAGGGAATGACGAAGCAGGTGTTTGTGAACAACCACTGGGATCTGACGGAAAATATCCTGTCGGCCAGCGGCGGCAATCCGAAAACCAAGCCGGTCGCAATCCCGAACAAGATCGGCGATCCGTCGCTGATCAAGCACGTGTTCATGATCATCCGTGAAAACCGCACGTATGATCAGGTTCTGGGCGACGTGACCGCCGGCAATGGCGATGCCACGTTGGCAGTGTTCGGCGACGGCGCCGCAGCGGGAGGCACGCCGGTCACGCCGAACGTGCACGCGCTGGTGACGCGCTTCCCTCTGCTGGATAACTTCTACGACCCGAGCCGGCAGTCGGCGGACGGTCACCAGTGGATCACCGAGGGCATGGCGCCTTATGCGGACGACATCCAGTCGCCCGACTGGGTGCGTAGCTATCCCGGCGGAAACGCCGGCGATGCTCTTGCTTATCAGAACAAGGGCTTCGTGTTCTCGGAAGCAGCGGCCGCCGGTCTATCGGTGAAGCTGTATGGCGAATATGTTGAGAACGATACGTTCTTGCAGCCGAATGGCTCGACCAGCGAGCCGAGCTGGAGCGCGTTCTATGCCGACTCGCAGTGCTTCGAGGGAGGGCCGAATTGCGGGCCGCCTGGAACCGCGGGCGAGAAGACACTCTACTTCCAGAACACGGTTCAGGCACAGTCCTCTGTCCCGGCCGTCTATAACCACCTGATCAAGAACTTCCCGCAGTTCGATCTCGGTATTCCCGACCAGTTCCGCGTCGATCTGTGGCTGCAGGACTTCAACAACGACCTCGCGAACGGAACGGTGCCGTCGTTGAGTCTCCTGTGGATCATGTGCGACCACACGGGCGGCCCACCGGTTCCGATCGCAGAAGAGGCCGATAACGACCTGGCGGTTGGGCGGATTATCGACTACATCAGCCACAGTGGCGTGTGGTCGAGTTCGGCGATCTTCATCGAGGAAGACGACGCGCAGAATGGCGTCGACCACGTTGACGGTCATCGCAGCCCGGGCTATATCGTCAGCCCATACACTGTGCAGGGCGGACCCACCGACAGCACTTACTACACGCAGGTCAACATGACGCGGACGATCGAGCAGATTCTCGGTCTGCCGCCGATGAACCAGTTTGACCTGGTGGCGTCGCCGATGAGGACGAGTTTCGTCAAAGGCACGCCGCCCCAGTCGAACTTCCAGCCGTGGTCGCACGTGCCGAACCAGGTCGCGCTGAACCAGGGCGTTAACGAGAACGAAGACCACTCAAAGGACAGCCGCAAGGTTCAGGATCTGAGGGCGGCTTGGCTCAAGAAGAAGGCGGAGATCTTCGCCGGCAAACTGACCAAGCCCGACTCCGAAGACCCGGACACCGTGAACCATCTGAACTGGTACATGACGACCGGATTTACGCGGCCGTATCCCGGCGAGAAAACGGTTCGCCCACCAAGCGAATTCAACAATCCGGCACCTGCTGGCGAAGACGCGGACGACTAAACACTATTCTGAATACAACTGCCCTCTCTCCGATTGCCGGGGAGGGGGCTTTTTTTCTGGACCCATCCCGACCGGCGCTGATCTGAGTCGCGCTCAACTGGCTGAAGAATCCGGGTGTATGCGCCGAGAGCTAGGAAGCACGAGATTGCCCGAGTGCATCTTAGGAAGAGCTCGTGAAATTCTGTTTTTTGTGATGACCAGCCGCCGTGAGTCCGGATGCGGGCGAAAATTCATTTGCGTTTGATCGGAACGGGTTAGGCTATAGAAGGCGCAGCGCTACGCCCGCACTTTTAATTCCCGGAGAGCATTCATGACCGGCACAGTTGAAGTTCCAACGCCGCTTTCGCCCGATGAACTGAGAAAAATGGACGCGTACTGGCGGGCCTGCAACTATCTGTCGGCGGGCATGATCTATCTTCGCGCGAATCCTCTTTTGCGCGAACCGCTGAAGCCTGAGCACATCAAGAATCGGCTCCTTGGTCATTGGGGCTCGGACCCCGGCCAGTCTTTGATTTGGGTGCACTTGAACCGCCTGATTCGAAAGTATGATTTGAATGTCATCTATATCTCTGGCCCAGGCCACGGTGCGCCTGCCACGCTTGCCAATTGCTATCTCGAGGGGCATTACTCGGAAATTTATCCCGATAAGAGCTGCGACGAAGCGGGCATGCTCAAATTCTTCAAGCAGTTCTCGTTTCCGGGAGGGATAGGCTCACACTGCACTCCGGAGACGCCGGGCTCGATTCACGAAGGCGGCGAACTTGGATACTCCATCTCGCATGCGTATGGAGCGGCGTTCGACAATCCTGATCTCATCGTCGCCGTCGCGGTGGGAGACGGCGAGGCCGAAACCGGTCCGCTTGCAACCTCGTGGCATTCGAACAAATTTCTGAATCCGATTCGCGATGGGGCTGTCTTGCCCGTGCTCCATCTCAACGGTTACAAGATCGCAAATCCCACCATCTTCGCTCGCATCCCGCATGAAGAATTGGAGGCACTGCTTACCGGATACGGCTACAAACCCTACTTCGTCGAAGGCAGCGATCCTTCCGCAATGCATCAGAAGATCGCTTCGACTCTGGAGCAGTGCATCCTCGAGATTCGTTCGCTACAACATCACGCCCGTTCAACGGGCGATAGCAAGCGCCCGTGCTGGCCCATGATCGTACTAAATTCGCCGAAGGGATGGACCGGACCAAAAGAGGTTGACGGCCATAAGGTAGAAGGCTTTTGGCGCGCACACCAAATCCCGGTAGTGGACCCGGCTACGAATAAGCCCCATCTCAAAATCGTCGAAGACTGGATGCGCAGCTACAAGCCCGAAGAACTCTTCGACGGCAACGGAACACTCATCCCGGAGCTCCAGGAACTAGCGCCCGTGGGCACACGCCGGATCTCGGCAAACCCGCACGCCAACGGCGGTCTGCTTCGAAAGGAGCTCGGGCTGCCAGATTTTCGCGATTACGCGGTCAAGATGAAATCCCCAGGTACGCTTTATGCTCCGCCGACCGACGTACTCGCACATTTTCTGGCCGATGTCATGCGGCGTAACATGAGCTCGTTCCGCGTCTTCGGTCCAGACGAAACAGCCTCCAACCGGCTCTCGGCTATCTACGCCGCTTCCAAAAAGACATGGGTTGCCGAATACAAGCCGGAAGACGCAGACGGCGGCGAACTCGACTTCTCGGGACGCGTCATGGAGATGCTCAGCGAGCACACGCTCGAAGGCTGGTTCGAAGGTTACGTTCTCACTGGGCGCCACGGGTTCTTCTCGAGTTACGAAGCATTCGTACATGTGATCGATTCGATGTTCAACCAGCACGCCAAGTGGCTGGAGAAATCTAAGAAGGAGGTCGCCTGGCGGGCTCCGATTCCATCGATCAATCTGCTCATCACATCCCTGGTCTGGCGTCAGGATCACAACGGGTTCACTCATCAAGATCCCGGATTTCTTGACGTGGTCACCAATAAGAGCCCCGATGTAGTCCGCATCTATTTGCCGCCCGACGCCAACTGCCTGCTCAGCGTGATGGACCATTGTCTGCGCTCGCGCGATTACGTGAATGTAATTGTCGCGGACAAACAGGACCATTTGCAGTATCTCCCAATGAAAGACGCTGTAACCCACTGCACAAAAGGCATTGGCATCTGGGATTGGGCTTCTACCGACGATGGCGGGGAGCCCGACGTGGTCATTGCTTGTGCCGGCGACATCGCCACCATGGAGTCACTGGCTGCAGTGGCGATTCTGAAGGAACACTTTTCTGATTTAAGGATCCGCTTCGTCAACATTGTCGATCTCTTCCGGCTCATGCCGGAGAGCGAGCATCCTCACGGACTCTCCGACCGCGATTTCGATTCTCTATTCACCATCGACAAACCCGTCATCTTCAACTTTCATTCTTACGCCTCGCTCATCCATAAATTGAGCTACCGACGCAAGAATCATGACAACATTCACGTGCGCGGATACAAGGAAAAAGGCAACATCAACACGCCGCTTGAACTCGCCATTCTTAACCAGGTGGATCGCTTCGACCTCGCTATCGATGTCATTGATCGCGTTCCACGGCTGCAACCCATCGGCGCACACGTCAAGGAATGGCTGAAGGATCAGATCATCGAGAGCATTAATTTCGCCCACGCGGAAGGCATCGACAAAGAAGAAATTCGCAACTGGAAATGGCCGGGATAGAAATCGTGGAAAAATCGCCCCGAACTGAAGATCTCATCCTCGTATTGAACAGCGGATCGTCTTCGCTCAAGTTCGGCATCTACGTCCGAAGTGGGGACGGTGAGGAAAAACCGCTGCTGACCGGAAGCGCCGAGGGCATTGGACACGACAACGGCACATTGCAGATTTTCTCTTCCGGAGGAGACCCGCTCCTCGCGCGCGAAGCTATTCACGAATCGCAAAGCGACGCCCTAACCGCGCTTGCCGCTGAACTCCAGGACCAAATTCACGCCGTGCCGGTGGCTGTGGGCCATCGTGTGGTGCATGGCGGGCCCGAGCTCCTTACGCATCAACTCATTACGTCGCAGGTCCTGGATCAACTTCGCTCGGCCGTGCATTTCGCCCCACTGCACATTCCGCAGGCGCTAACGCTCATCGCCGCAGCTCAGTCAATGTTTCCCTCTGCGGCGCAGTTTGCATGTTTCGACGATGCCTTCCATCGAACCATTCCAGAAGTGGCAGCGCATTTCGCCCTTCCGCAGCGATATTTCGAGGCGGGCATTCGGCGCTATGGTTTCCACGGTCTTTCGTACGAGTCGCTCGTTCATCATTTCGGTGCGCGGCTTCCCCGGCGAGCCATCTTCGCCCACCTTGGCAACGGAGCAAGCCTTTGCGCGCTTCGCGACGGAGTATCGGTCGACACCACCATGGGTCTCACTCCCACGGGCGGCATACCAATGGGGACGCGCTCCGGCGATCTCGACCCTGGCGTATTCCTCTATCTTCTGCGCAATGAAAAGCTCGGCGCCGACGAACTTGAGGAGATGCTCAACCATCAGAGTGGCCTTTTTGCCCTCTCTTCCGGTCAGAGCGATGTGCGGACGCTTGAAAAGAGGATGCGCTCCAACGATCCCCACGCCGCTCTTGCGCTGAATGTTTTCGCCACTTCCGTGCGCAAGGTAATTGGCGCATACGTAGCCCTTCTCGGTGGTGTCGACCTTCTCGTTTTCACCGGCGGCATCGGAGAGCACAGCGACCACATTCGATCCATGGCTGCCGACGGTCTGGAGTTCCTTGGCCTTTCCGCAGACAAGATTCAGATTGTCCCTACAGAGGAAGAATTACAAATTGCGCGCCATTGCCGCAGAATGATGATCAAGACTCGCTGACGGAGGTGTTCGAGCAGGGGTCGGCGAGAGATTTTATCCGGGCGTTTCTCGGGAATGACCGGGTTAGTTGTGTCCGTTGCTGATGGAAAGCGATGTTAGTGATTCTCCGCCGCCTGCGTCGGTCTTAGCGCGGCGGCTCCGAAATTCACGCTGAATCGTTTGCACCATATGGATACTGCGCGGTATTTCGCCAGGTCCAAGTCGCCACCAAGCGTGTAATTCTGGTCGCCGATGTTGCCCTTGATGACTCCCAGGTCGATGAAACCGGCGTGTTGTACGGTCGCTATGTCCTTTGCATCGTCAGAGGCGACCATGTAGACGTGCACGTCAGGACCGTTTGAGGTGGTGAAGTCCGTAAAGCGAAGAACGCGCGTGCCATCTCCCATCCGATAGATGGTTGCGGTACCTGCCGTCGGATGCAAGATGCTGTAGAACTGTCCCGAGACAAGAGGCTGTGGCGACGAAGCGGACTGGGCGGCCGGCATGGCTTCGTCAACGCGCCGATTGACCACGAGGCGCTCGGGGCGGAATGCGTACCATGCTGCGAAGGCCACGACGATCACGATAGGAATCACAATTTTCCACTTTTTCATTTTTGCATCTCCTTTATTTCTTTAGCTTCTTCTCGATAATGAATTCTAGTTTGCCGAGCACTCTTACGGCACCGGTCTTCCCACCTTCGAAGTCACCCGAGCCAAGCCGTTGTCCCGTGGCGAACTCATAAGCTGCGCCCAAGACTGCCTTAGGCGGGTAACGGCGTTTATGCCAAACCAACTCATAGGTCGTAGTGGGGGCGAACCCATGCTTAGAGAAGAACTGTTCCGGGCCCAGCCGGTCGTACTCGTGCAGCGCGCGCAACACGTCATTACGGGTCACGCGATTCCATGCCACCATTGTTTTCCTCCCACGGCTTTTTAGCTTCATGCAGTAAGGAACTGCTTGACGAGAGTTGCCGTATCGTCCGGATTCTCTTCCGGGAAGAAGTGGCCGCCTTTCATCGCCTGGCCTTGCGCGCGCGGAGCCCATTGCCGCCAGATTCCGAGCGGGCCCCCGTCTTTTGCGTAAAAGGTGTCGAGCGGGCCACCTTCCGCCCAGAGATGGAGCATGGGACATTCGATTCGCTTCGACGCATCTTTGTCAGCACGATCGTGTTCGACATCGATGGTCGCAGCCGCTCGATATTCCTCGCAGATTCCGTGAACGCGCGCCGGATCGCGATAGGTGGAGACGTATTGCTCGAGAATTTCTGGTCCGAAGGAACCTTGGCCGAAAGGATTATGGAAGACGGCCTCGGGTGCGCCGAGAAGATACTTCTCAGGAAGAGGATCCTTCTGCGACAGCAAAATCCAGGGCCAGTAGGTTTGAGCAAAGCGCGCGTCGGACCGGCTCCATGCTTCGAGGATGGGAATTACGTCGAAAACGGCGAGTCGCTCCACGTGCTTCGGATGGTCGAGAGCCAGGCGGTAAGAGACCCGTCCTCCACGATCGTGGCCGATCAGCGTGAAGGTGGGAGAGCCGAGCTTGTCCATCACTTCGACTAACTCCTTCGCCATGGCACGCTTGGAATAAGGAGAGTGGTCGTCGGTCGAAGCGGGTATCCCGCTGCCGCCATAGGCGCGGAGATCGACGCAAATCACGGTGTGATTCTCTGCGAGCTTGGGCGCGAGGAATCGCCACATCAGGCTTGTGCGCGGGAAGCCGTGGACCATCAGAATCGCTGGTCCTTTTCCATAGCGGCGCACGAAAACCGTGTTGCCTGAAACTTCGACTTGAGAAGATTCGAAAGAACTGTTAGCAGATCCAGCTGGCATTGTGTTTTGCGCTCGCGCAAATGAGCTGACCGGATCATCCAATAGAAGACCGAGAGTTGCGCCTGTGACCGAGCCGATAAAAGTGCGCCGTTTCATTGTTCCCTCCAGTGTTTCCTCCATTTGCTCCTCCTTGCTTCTTCAACGGCAGACTTAGATACCGATACTGAGCCCCGCTAAATTCCCTTGATCTCTCCACCATCGATGCGAACGGAAGCGCCCGTCATCCACTTTGCCGCCGGGGATACGAGATAACTCATCAGATCGGCAATCTCCTCCGGCTTTCCAAAGCGGGTGATGCCAGCCTGCTCCGGAAATTTCTTGATTGCTTCTTCCACTGTGAGGTCGTGGGCAGGCGCCCACCTTTCAAAGAAGGATTGGCGGCGTCCTGTCATAACCGCTCCGGGCGAGACGCTGTTGACCTGCACTCCATCTTTGATACCTTGCTCTGCGAATGCCTTCGCGAGCGCGTTAATGGCTGCATTGATTGCCGCGACCGCCGCAAAAGCCGGCTTGGGGTTAAAGGCTGCGCTGCCGGATATGAACACTACCGATCCATTCGAGGCCTTCAAAGCGTTCCAGGCCTCGATCGTCAAGCGGCGCGCCCCGTGGAACTTCAGGGCCATGCCATCCTCCCACTGCGCATCGGTCATCTCGAATAAGTCAATCTGCGGGACTGCGCCTGCAATGTTGAGCAGCGCGTCGGTTTTGCCAAACCGAGAGAGAGTCTCTTTGATGATGGTTTTTGCCGATTGGGGTTGGCGCTGGTCGAAAGCTAAGACCATCGTTTCCACCCCAACCGACCTTACTTCGACTGCAGCTTTCTCCAGGTTGTCCTTATCCATTGCCACCAGCACGATGGCTGCGAAATCGCGCGCGAGTCGAAGAGCTGTGGCTCGTCCTATGCCTGAACTTGCGCCGGTGACGATGGCGACGGATTTAGTAGCCATTCAAATTGCCTTTCGTAAATGTTTGAATCGGAAATTAAGTTGGTTATGCCGCGTGGTCACCCCCCTATGACGAGAGCGTTTCACGCGCCGCTTCCAGGATTATGTTGATCACGAGATTTGGCTCGGTGTACATCGGGCTGTGGTCCACATGGTATGAGTGAACTTTCGCGTGCATACGATCGGCCATGAAATGCAGCGTCTTTGGATTGATCATGCGATCCTCTTCGGCGATCAGAAACCACGATGGTTTCGTTTTCCATGCCGGCGTCGGGGCGGGTTCTTGAATGCATTGAACCGCGATCGGCCGTTGCACGGCGGTCGCAATCTTTGTTTGATCGAGCGACGCCTTGTGGGCAACTGCGCGGCGAAAGCCGTCGTCCGGCATCCAGATAAAGCCATGCGAATCGGGAGCCAGCTTCGGCGCTTCCGGATGCGATGGGTTGAGATAGAACACCTTTGCGACCGTCTCGCCTTCATCGGGCGCGAGCGCCGAGATATAGACCAAAGACTTGACTCGCTCTTCTTGCACGGCCGCGATCACGGCGCCGGAGTAGGCGTGTCCCACCAGCACGACCGGGCCGCTGGTCCGCTCAAGCGCCTGGCTCAAAGCGGCAGCGTCGTTAGTTAAGGACGTGAGCGGGATCGGGGCGCAGATGACTTGAAGGCCGTGCTTCTCCAAGGGGAGAATGACGTTGCGCCAACACGAGCCGTCGGCCCACGCCCCATGCACCAGGATGATTGTTGAGTTCGGAGGAAATCCATTTGTCTTGGAAGACTGCGAGTTCGCGGCAGCCTGCGCGGTGTTTTGCGCTTGCGCAAGTTTAGCGAGAGAGCTATCGAGAGCAACACCCAGAGATGCGGCTGTGAGCGTGCCAAGAAATCTTCGGCGTTCCATATTTCTCTCCTCGTCATCTTCTCTCGTCGCAATTACGTTCCGTGAGGAGATGAACCAAAGGTATTGGTCTTTAAGCCGTTCGTTCCGCATTCAGGCGGTCGACGCCATTTGCCGCTAGAAAGTCCTTCATCGCGGCGGCAATTTCTTCGACGTGGGTTTCTATCGCGAAATGCCCGGTATCCAGGAACTGGACTTTTGCTTGCGCCAAGTCTTTCTGAAACGCTTTTGCTCCCGCGGGAATGAAAAAAGGATCGTTCTTGCCCCAGATCGCCAACAGCGGTGGTTTCGATTTGCGGAAATATTCCTGAAACTTGGGATAGAGCCTTACGTTCGACGCGTAGTCCAGAAACAAATCGAGCTGAATTTCTTTGTTCCCTGGACGTTCGAGCAGAGCCGTATCCAGCGTGTATGACTCGGGCGGAACGGTCTCCGGATTCGCCACGCCGTGGGTGTACTGCCAGCGCGTTCCGCCCGCGGTCAAAATACTTTGGCGGAGTATGTCGCGATTCTCTGCCGTGGGTGATGCCCAATATTTTCGAATCGGGCCCCACGCATCACCAAGACCTTCTTCGTAGGCGTTTCCGTTTTGTGAAATGATCGCTGTGATCCGCTCTGGGTGAGCCATGGCCAAACGGAAGCCGGTTGGCGCGCCGTAGTCGAACACATAGATTGCGTAGCGGTCGATCTTGAGTGCCTGGGTGAAGGCGTCGATCGTTAGCGCTAATCGATCGAAGGTGTACGGATATTGGCGTTCAGATGGAACCTCCGTGAATCCGAAACCTGGAAGGTCGGGCGCGATCACGCGGTAGTCGTCAGCGAGGCGCGGAATGAGTTCGCGGAACATGAACGATGAGGTTGGGAATCCGTGGAGCAAGAGAACGACCGGTGCGTTTGCCTCGCCGGCCGCGCGATAAAAGACCTGCACGCCATCGGCTTCGATCTTATGGATGGACGTGGCAGGTATGTCGAATCGGGCATCGCCCCGACTCGGCGTCGTACGATTTGTCGCTGTTTGCAATGTCGCGTTACTCATAAGTACTCTTTTCT
The DNA here is from genome assembly GCA_049589635.1 of Terriglobales bacterium. GTDB lineage: Bacteria > Acidobacteriota > Terriglobia > Terriglobales > Acidobacteriaceae > Acidiflorens. Next base: position 3,451 of record JBAWBE010000108.1, on the reverse strand, counting down.
TGTTGTTTGTCTTTAAAGCAGGTGGGATACCAAAAGAGCTCAGCGCATTCGAACGGAGCACATTCAGCGCAAATTATTCTGGCGGTTGAAGTTTGGAAGGAAAGTGCTTCTCGAAATTTCAAACAGTAGCGACAAACCTGTGACGGATGTCCGTCGCTGACGAATTTTTGGCGGATCCACTTCTACGGTGGTTGGGTAGCCTGGAAAGTCAGTTGTGGCCAGCCGCGCCACCGAAACTGGGTGCCTGTGGGACTGCGGCAGGCCGGCGAATACGAAGCTTTTTCATCCTGTAGGCCAACGATGTTCGCTTCATACCCAGAAGCGCCGCCGCGCCACTTTGTCCCCCGATTACCCAGTTGCTCGCTTCGAGCGCACGAAGAATATGATCCCGCTCGACCTCCGCGAGACCATTCATAGAGATAGTGGATCCGTTGCTAGGCTGGAATGGCTCCAGCTCGGAAACTGGTGCGCGTAGTGTCGACTGGGGGGAGAGAATCACCGCGCGCTCAACAAAGTTCTGCAATTCGCGGACGTTTCCGGGCCAAGGGTATCGCAGCAACGCATCCATCGTCTCTGGTGGAATTACGTCGATTCGTTTGTTCATGCGTTGAGCATAAAGTGCCGTGAAATGCCGCACCAATCTTGGAATGTCTTCTGTGCGTTGCCGCAGAGGCGGGACCTGGATGGGAAATACTTTCAAACGATAGTAAAGGTCCTCCCGAAACGTTCCTTGTTTCACCATCGCCGGCAAATCCCGATGCGTGGCGGCGATCAGGCGCACGTCAACCTTATGCGTACGGTTGCTGCCGAGCCTCTCGAACTCCTGTTCCTGTAAAACGCGGAGTAGTTTCGCTTGAAGTTCCAGAGGTATATCGCCGACTTCGTCAAGAAAAAGCGTGCCCTTGTCGGCGAGTTCGAATCGTCCCGTTTTTTGGGCGATCGCGCCGGTAAATGCTCCTCTTTCGTGGCCGAACAACTCGCTCTCGAGAAGTCCGAGAGGGATTGCTGCGCAATTCAGTTTCACGAATGCCTTTTGGCTGCGACTGCCCAGCTTATGTATCGCACGCGCGACCAGTTCTTTGCCCGTTCCCGTCTCTCCCAGGATCAGCACGCTCGAATCTGTTGGCGCAACAACAGACACCAAGCTCAGCGCCGTCTTCAACGCCGGGCTCTCTCCTACGATTTCTCCCAACTCGGCCCGAATTTCTTCTTCAAGATAAAGTCTCTGTTTTGTTTCTTTATCTCGATCCTTCGTCGCCTTCTCGTACTCCAACGTGTTCTCAACTGCAATCGCTACCTGACCGGCCACCTGCTCGAGTAAGACGACGTCGTCGTCCTCGAACTTATTGTCCGTGCGCCTGCAGAGCATCAGAACGCCAAGCACGCGATCGCGGCCTTTGAGCGCAAGATAACATCCTGTCCGCAAGCCTTCCTGCATCACGCGCTCATAAAGAAGCCGGCCATCAGGATTCCCAAAGATTTCAGGGTCCTCGCGGACCTGTTCGAAGCTATCGATCCGGATGCTCTTCCCTTTCCGCAATACCAGACCCGAGATCGAACTATTCATCGGCACGAGCCATCCCTCACGGAAGGGTCCTCTCGCGTCGGGGTTGTGCAAGTTAGTAACGCGTAACGCGCCGCTCTCGGAATCGATTAGCAGCAACGCGGACACGTCACACTGCATTACCTTGAACAGGTTCGTCGAAAGTGCTTCAACCATTTGCCGGAGGTCCAACCTCGATGTGACGCTGCTTGTGATTTCCAGCAGCAATCGCAGCCGATCGCGTTCGCGCCGCAGCGCTTGTTCGTTCATGTGGCGCTCAATCGCGATCCCAGTGATGTGGCTGGCATTTTCAATCAACTGGAGTTCGTTGGCATCGGGGCTGCGTGGCTCACGAGAAAGGATCGCAAAAGTGCCGAGGGCCTTCCCTTCATTCGTGAACAACGGGCGCGACCAAACCGAGCGAATGCGATACGGTAAAAATAAATGGCGATAGTCATCCCAGAGAGGATCGGTGAGGATGTCGGTCACATAGACCGGCTCCCTCCGATAAACGGCTGTGCCGCAGGATGCGCCCTTCGCACAGACTACCGTGCGCCCGACGTTAGCGCTGAATCCAGGGAGGCTGGGTGCCGCCGCGCAATGGAGTTCCTTTCCGTCTTCGTCAGGAAGCCAGATCGTGCAAGACATACCTTCGGCTTGCGCTTCAACCAACTGCGCAATGTTCGTGAGAACTTCAGGCAAAGGAGAGCCGGCAAAAATCAATTTTTGCAGGTTCAGGACGGACTCGGTCGAAAACAGTCCAGACTCGTGCTCCGGCGATCTGCGCCGCGGTATAACTTTGGCGGGAAACTGCAGTGCTCTCTCCATGAATTGTCCTTCCCGGCCCTATTAGATTCGGCTAGTCGAGTTTTGGTACCAATACGACGGGACTACTTTAAGCCGGAACGAGGCGAAGCTGCCACTGTTTAGACGGGAAAGTGAGTGGTTGGGGACGATGAGATGCACCCTCGTCTCTAGGACACGCGCGTGGTGGCTAGCAACTTTTCAGAAGTGATGGGCAGCCGGCGCACTCGCTTACCGGTAGCGGCAAAGATCGCATTCGCAATCGCTGGCGCGACTGCTGGAACAGCGGTTTCTCCGAAGCCTCCGGGAGGGTGCTCGGACGAGACGATATATGTTTCCACTGCCGGCGCTTCGTTCATGCGAATCACTTCGTAGTCCGTGAAGTTTTCCTGGATGGCCGCGCCGTTCTTGAAGTCGATGCGGCCGTGAAGCGCGGCAGTCAGTCCCCACGTGATGCCGCTTTCAGTCTGGCCTTCAATGCCCAGAGGATTAATGACCAAGCCGCAATCGACTGCGCAGACGATTCGGTGCACGCGGATATCGTGCGCCGTCTTTCCCACGGAGACTTCGGCGACCTGCGCAATGAAGCAGTCCTCGTCGTAGACGTTGCAGGCAATACCGCGACCCCAATCACGCCCCGCGATGTTCGCGGGCGCGGATCGCCAATTTGCTTTCTCGGCGGCAAGCTTCAGTACGCCGATCAAACGGGAGCGGTCAATCTTCTGATCCCCAACCGCGGGCACGTCGCCGGGTTGCAGTAGCTGGAACCGGAAGTCGAGCGGGTCGCGACGGGCAGCTAACGCCATCTCGTCGATGAACGATTCGCGCGCGAAGACCTGCGCTGGATATTCTACGGCGCGCCACGGCCCGGTAGGCACAGGAGAATTTCTGCGGACAAATTCGGCCTTCAGGTGCGGGAAGTTATAAGGATTATCGAAAGATCCCCAGGGACTGCCGTCCTTGAAGTAATGGCGCGGATCGGCGAGGGCCTTTTCGTCCGGGAGTCCGAACATGGAAAGATCGCAGCCGACGGATGTCTGCTGCCAGGCGATGGGCTTACCGGCTTCGTCGATTCCTCCCGCAATTCGCACAATGCCGGGAGGC
>JBAWBE010000107.1:0-8341 GCA_049589635.1 Terriglobales bacterium | reverse complement strand
AGACCGGCATGGTAGTTCCAGTATTCGTCAATCGGCCACAAATGCTCGGCCGGAATGAAGCGCTTCAGACTCTCGAGTGTCGGAATCGCCTCGCCCGGACTTGTTTCTGTGTTATATCCGAACGCTCCGCCCGCTTCCTTGTCAACGAGCCAGTAATTTGGCGGCACGTATTCGTAAGGCCCCGACATCTTCACACCGGAGGCGCCGCTCACGGAGCTCGGCGTAGCCGACGCGGATGAAAGCGTAGGATTCGGCCAGTGGGTATCTTTCTCTACCTGCAAATACATCGTCTCGACGCCGGCCGACGGCGGAACGTCGCTGCTGTTAAGCCAAACAAAAATGCTGGGGTGGTTCCGCAGACGCGTGAGTTGGTCGTAAAGCGAGGCTTGCGCGATCTTCGTCGTATCCGGCGTCCACTCGGCCCATTGTTGCCAGAAGTCGCAGCAGGTCCACCCCGGCATCATCAGAATCCCCAGTCGATCCGCCATGTCGAAAAACTCATCGCGCTCCATGCGCCCTTCCAGGCGAATCGCGTTCAGGTTCATGCCGCGTACATAATCCATCGCAGCCTGCGCGCGCTCGTTCGACCAGCGGAGGAGCATATCGGGCGCCCACGCCGCTCCTCGGATCAGCAAGTTGCGCCCGTTGATTTTGTATAACCGGTAACCCCTGTCCGTGAGTTCGGAAGTCACTTCGCGAATCCCGAAGGCGACTACTGTTGAATCCGACACCCGTCCATCCGTCTCAACTTGCACGCGCGCGGTATACATTTCAGGCGAGCCCATTTGATAAGGCCACCACAGCCGCGGATGAGCAAGCCGAAGTTCCGGATACTGCTCTGGGGTGAACGTCACGGTCTTCGATTCGGCCGCCGCCAAGGAAATCTTCTGGCTGATGCGAACGCCTTCTATCTCAATCCGGACGACGCTCGTCGTCTCATGCGTGGCCGCGTTCTGCAAATCGGCGGAAACCATAAGCTCCGCCGTCTTGTAGTTCGCATCCAGCTTCGAAGTTACAAACGGACGGCGCAATGAGACCGCGCCGGAAGTTGTCAGATAGACGTCTTTCCACAATCCCATGTCCTTGTCGGGCGGCGCTGGATTCCAGTCGACCCAAGTCAGTCCGAGATCGTTCTTCTCGGGCGCAAAAATCTCGATGGCCAGCGCGTTGGGCTTCCCACCCGCTAGTTGCTTGGTGACGTCGAAATCGAAGCGTCGCATCATCCCGGCGACGTCTTTTGAGTCGGCGATCTTCTCGCCGTTCAGCCAAATGTTCGCGCGGTAGTTGATGCCATCAAAATGCAGCCAGGTCGCGCGTTTGACGGCTTCCGCCGGCGTTAGGAATTCCGTACGAAACCACCACGAACAATGAAAGGGGCTGTCCGCGGGCATGGGCTGATTGGAGAAAAAAACGGCTGGGTTGTAGTCCATACCGGGGAGCGATTTCAGATTCAGTCCGTAGTAAGGGTCGGGGTAGGTCCCATCCGCGACGAGTGCCGCCACCACGGTTGTTGGCACGCTGGTCTTGTGCCAGCCGTCGGTTCGAAAACCAGCGGTTGCGATTGCCTGGCCGGCAGCCTTCACTTCGCACGAAGACTGAAGGCGCCAATTTTGAGCGAGCGGAATTTTCGAAGGCTGGGATTCAAGTGGCGCGCCGGTGGCGTTGCAGCGTGCGACAACCAGCAAGCCCCAGAACGCAAAAAACAGCCATCGAGATGAGTTAAGGAAAAATCGCGGAACGCCGGAAACGCACCCTTGAGTATTCAGCACAACTTGTCCCTTCCGCCTGGAACTGCGTCTTGGAGTCGTGAGATTTCTTGGTTAAACGTTTATTAAAACGTATGAATATTGATGTATAAATGCATCTGGTGTCAAGGACGAAGACTGCAAATTGCCCGTCGTTCCAGGTGTAGCGTCGAACCCCGTCCCGGGATTGACAGTTCTGGGATTGATAGTTCTGGCATTGACAGTCTTGGGCCCAACAGACTCCAATAGGCGACTCATGGACTCGATCTCCGGAACGACTGTCTCATCCGCCCCGCGGTTGCGCCGGGCCCTCACGCTCTGGGACCTCATCCTTTACGGCATCATCGTGATCCAGCCCACCGCGCCCATGCCGGCCTACGGAGTGTTCAGCAACGCCGGCCAGGGCCACGTTGTGACCTCTATCCTGATCGCGATGGTGGCCATGGTTTTCACGGCCATGAGTTATGGCCGCATGGCGCGAGTCTATCCCAGCGCAGGTTCAGCCTACACCTATGTGGGGCGCGAACTACATCCTGCGCTCGGCTACGTCACCGGTTGGAGCATGACGATGGATTACATTCTCAATCCGTTGATCTGCACCATCTGGTGCGCCAAAGCAATGGCCGATCTGCTGAACGGCACGCGCTATCAGGTTCCTTATCCCGGACTTTTGTGGCCGGTGATCTTTGCCTGTTTGTTCACCGCGCTGAATCTGCGAGGGGTGCAGACTTCGGCCCGCATCAACCGGACTTTGTGCGCGATTATGGGCGCGGTCATTCTGGCGTTTTTCTGGTACACCATCCGCTACATCTTTCACCTGCCGCAATTTCCAGAAGCGTATTTTCTGCGACCGTTCTATAACCCTCAAACATTTACGATCAACCGGGTATTCCACGGCACATCGGTGGCGGTGCTTACCTATATTGGATTTGACGGCATATCCACGCTGTCGGAAGAAGTGGAAAATCCCAAACGCAACATTTTCCTGGCGACTGTGCTTGTATGCGTGGTCACAGGAGTATTGGCCTCTGCCGAGGTCTACGGCGCCCAATTGCTGAGCCTCCAACATTTCGGCAGGGATTTCGGCGTATTTTCGGAATTTGGAGACGAGAACGTATTCAGCCATGTCGCCGGGATTGCGGGCGGAGTTCTTATGACCAAGGCGATCAGCCTCACGCTACTGATCGCGACCGTGGGTTCCGGCATGGGTTCGCAACTGGGCGCGGCGCGCCTGCTCTACGGGATGGGGCGGAGCGACGCAATTCCCAAAAAGTTTTTTGGAGCCATTCATCCGCGGACGCGAATTCCTGCCAACAACGTAATTTTCGTGGGAGTGATCGCACTGATCGGAGCCTTCCTGATCAGTTACGACAATGGCGCGGAACTACTCAACTTCGGAGCGCTGATTGCGTTCATGGGCGTGAATCTGGCATCGCTGACGCACTACTACATCCGGGGCGCGGACCGTAAGTTGTGGCAATTGATTCCACCCGTGCTGGGTTTTCTGATTTGCCTCTTTATCTGGATACACCTCTCCAAGCTGGCGCTGATAGCCGGCTCGATCTGGATGGCCGCAGGCATCGCTTATGGCGCCTGGAAGACCAGGGGATTTCAGGGCAGCCTGGTGAATTTCGATTTGCCGCCGGAAGAATAGGAAGAGGCGCCTGCTTTGCGGCGAGGAAGAACCTCCGGCGAGTCATCGGTGATGGGCCTCAGCGGCCGACTGTGCTCTCGCGGCCCTCGAAGCGGTGATTCCAAACTTGCGCGGCGCCAATTAATCCCGCATCAGCTCCGAGAGATGCCAGCGAAATCTCGACGCCTGCCACGGGAACCAGCCTGCAATTCTGCCGGATCACGTCACGTGCCCGATCCAGAAATAGATGCGCGCTCTTCATCACGCTGCCTCCAAGCACGATCGCCTCCGGAGCAAACAACGTGATCAAGTTCGCCAGACCGACCCCCAGATAATACCCTTCGCGGTCCACCGCGCGTCGTGCCCGGTCGTCCCCGTTTTCCGCACAGGCACAGATCTCGCGGGCCGTCAGACTTGCGTTTCCGTCCCCACCCGCGGGATTTTGCTTCCACCATGCCGTCATTGCAGGGCCGGCGGCCAAGCTCTCCCAGCACCCGCGCGCCCCGCAAGAACACGGCGGCCCCGCCGGATCGATGATGTGATGCCCAATCTCGGGATGGCACCCGTCGATCCCGCGATAGACCTTGCCGTCCAGGATCGTACTCACGCCAATTCCGGTTCCCACCACCACATAGAGAAATCGCGACTTCGCTTTTCCGGCCCCCCAGCGCAATTCGCCGAGCGCGGCCGCGTCGGCGTCGTTTTCCAGGGCTGTCGGTACTCCAAACGCGCGCGACAGAACCTCCACCGGGTTGCCACCTTCCCATCCCTGGAGATTGTTGACGTTGCCGAGGCGTCCCGTGACGGTGTCGACCGGTCCGGCGCTCCCGATCCCAATTCCGCGCAATTTGACGCCGGCGCGTTCCGCGCAGTCGCCGAGCAGAGCCGTCACGCGATTCATGGCCTCATCGAAGCCGCGCGGCACCTCGCTCCCGCACTCCGCTCTCGCCAAAACGCGGCCCGTCTCGTCGACCACCCCCACGGCGATTTTTGTGCCGCCGATATCAACCGCGCCGATCGCCTTTCGGGTGCTCTCCCGGTTCATGTCTCGGTTCATCTTCTCCCGGTTCATCTGTAATCGATTCCGGCCTATTAAATTGTTTTATTAAAACGAATGAATATTGATACATTCGCTAGAAAGTGTCAAGCGGAAATGCTCGCCACGCCCTGTCAAAGCTCGCCGCACCATCACGCCATCGCTGATCCGACCGCTTATCCGGCGCCGGTCATCGGAACGCGCCCGGTCCTGTTCTTCCGTTATCTCTGAAAGCTGCTCTCCGATTGCTAAGCTCCGAGTGAAGTTCCTGAGTGGAACTTCCCAAGGAGGGCCTTTGCCCGCGACCGGATCAAAATCCGCAACTTCCCCCAAACCCACAATCACGATTCTGTATGGCGAGTCCGATGAGAAGGTTCTTGCCGCTCGCTCCGCTGAGATGAAGAAAGCTGGCCATCAAGTGACCTCCGTGCTGAGTCGCAGCGGCGTTCTGGAAGGACTACGCGGCGGCGCATTCGATCTTGTTGTCCTCGGCGCAACGCTCTCCAAGGACGATCGTCACCATCTGCCTTATATGGTCAAGAAGGGTCACCCGGGAACCAAGATTCTAGTGATGCACGCCGGCACGCACCACCACGAAGTAGATGCGACGGTCGATTCCGAAATCGGTGTGGTTTTTCTGCTGGAAAAGATTGCGGCCATGCTTCAGCCGACTACACGCTAGCGATGGGATTTGCGCGATAGCCTAATCGCGGCCTCCGCTCATCCTCGTCTTAAGTCTCCACCGGTCTCCGCGCAAAAAAGGTCTGGCGAAAATGCACATTCTCGCCAGACCGCTTCCAGGGTAGTGAGAGTGAGCCCCGGACCTTCCCCTTGCAGAAAGCAATCCGGAACACTTTAATTCTCTCCGCACCGGCGCACGGCAGTTGTCACATCCTTGTCAACTTGTCGTCATGATATTGGCTGCGGCTACGGCACCTCGCACCGGGAAATCCGGAGCGAAATAAAGGCGAGCGGCGCGGACAATCTATTCGAGAAATTTCAGCCGGAAAGTAACAAATTAAAATGGGCCGCCAGCCAAGAAGCGGTGACGTTTCCTTGGCTATCGGCCCATTCGATCCGGAAAGGGATCGGAGGTGATATCTACATCGTAAACCCTGCGGGACGATTGTCAAGGACATCTTCCTCTCGAATATAGCCTCGCTGCAGCATCACCCGGCGCCGATTTCACGAGCTCGACAAATTTCCGCGCACGAGGGCGCTTTTCATTGACACTATCCTCGCCACAGTGTTAGTTTTATTGGTTTTATAAGCCGCTATTCTTCGTGCAACATCTGAGCAGAATCAGCCGGAATTCAGCAGAGCAGAGACGATCATAAGACAATGGAGCAGACACTCCGACAACTAGGCGAATTACTGCTCGCAAGCGTACCCACCGTTATCCTGCTTTGGCTTCTCTACATTGTTTATGTTTTCGTGGTTCACCGGCCGCTGACTGCGGTGCTGGCTGAGCGGCAGAAACGAACCCAGGGCGCGATGGAAAAGGCGCGAGCCGACATCGCCGCCGCCGAGGCACGCACCGCCGATTACGAACAACGTCTCCGCGAAGCCCGTCAGAAAGTCTTTAAGAGCCTCGATGCCCGCCGCCAGAAGGCTGCCGAGGCCCGTAGCGCCGCGGTGAATGAGGCTCGCATGCGAGCGCAGGAACAAGTTAACCGAGCGCGCGCCGCGCTTGAGCAAGACAAGCAAGAAGCCATGGGCAAACTGCAATCCGAAGCAGGAAGATTGGCCGGTGAGATCGTACGCAGCGTGCTGCGTCCCGTCGCGGCGCCTACCCCCGTTGGGAGATGATGGATCAAGGACCAACACCTCAGGAAAACTGATCAAGACATTAAAGACGACCGAAATGAAGATGAGCGAGAGAAAGATAACCCAGAGAAAGACAATGCGGACGAAGAACGCGACCTCGAAGAAGTTCGTTCGCGCGTTCCTCTGGTTCACGCTGGCGTCATCTTTCTGGATTATTTCAGCGGGATTCGCTGCCCCCGCGCAGCAACAACCCGAGCCGCAGAAGCCCAGCCAGACCTCATCCGACCAGGCAGCCAAAGATCAAGCCCCAAAAGAAAAATCCGCAGCCGAACCGTCTGCCGCGGAACAACAACGTCAACCAGCCCAAGCCGCTCCCGCCGAGCACCAACCAACCAGTATTGCTGGAGAGCTAGCCAAAGAAACGCGCGAAGCCGAGGGGGAAGACGAACAGGAAGAGCACGCCGATCTTAAGCACTCAACCATGGTGCAAAAGCTGGCCAAGATCACCGGTATGAGCGTGCACGGGGCGCATCTGTTCGCGCTGATCCTGAACTTTGCGGTCATTGCAATCTTGCTGGTTTGGGCGATTCGAAAAACTGTTCCCGGCATCATGCGCGCGCGTAACGAGTCAATCCAGCGCGCCCTCGAAGAAGCCCGCAAAGCCAGCCAGGAAGCTGGCCAGCGCCTCACGGATATCGAGAATCGTCTGCGTCAGATGGACGTCGAGATCGGCAGAATGCAAGCCTCCGCCGAAAAAGAAGCGGAAGCCGAGGAAGCCCGTATCAAGAAGGCCGCCGAAGACGATCTCCGAAAAGTTGTTCAGGCCGCCGAACAGGAAATCGCCGCCGCCGCGAAACAAATTCGCCGTGAGTTGTCGATCCACACCGCCGACCTCGCTTTGGCTCTGGCTCGCAAGCAGATCAATGTAGATCCGAACACCGACCAGGTGCTCGTCCGCAACTTCGCCGCGAAGCTCGCCGAACCGTCCCCCAGGGGCGATAACGGAAAACAGAGTGATAACGGGAAAAAGAATGACGCCGGAAAGGACGGCCGCTAACCATGGCATCCGTCGTCGGCACCTACGCCCGCGCCTTCGCCGATGTAGTCATGAGCACGAAGGCCGATCCCGCGCGCATGCTCGCCGAATTACGCACGATGGAAGCGATACTCGCCGAGAGCGCCGACCTGCGCCGCGTGCTTGAGAATCCGTCGATTCCCGGCGAACAAAAGAACGCGGTGATCGATGCGGTCGTACAGAAGGTAGGCGTGTCGCGCCCGGTGCGCAATTTTATTGCTGTCGTAACCGATCATCGCCGTCTGCCGCTTTTCAGCGATATTGTGAAACAGGTTGAGCTGGAATTGAACGATCGCATGGGTTTCGCGGAAGCGCAGGTCACTAGCGCCCGCGCCCTGAACGATCCCGAAAAGCAGTTGCTGGAAGCCGAGATCGCGAAGCTCACTGGCAAGAAAGTACGCGCCCGCTACCAGCAAGACAATTCGCTTCTGGGCGGGGCGGTAGTTCAGGTCGGCAGTACGATTTACGACGGCTCGGTCAACGGGCAGTTGGAGAGGATTCGAGAGCAGTTGGTGGAGGGTAGCTTCTAGCTGCTAGCCACTAGCTTCTAGCTTGAGTCCAAAGAGTTTTGTTGTGAAACGAAAGCGGGTCGCATTTTCGAGCACCGCAAGGTTCTAACGGACGTGGAATCTATTAGGGGAAGAGCTACAAGCTAGGGGCTAGCAGCTAGAAGCTGATTCTATGGCACAAATCAAAGCAGACGAAATCACGCAACTAATCCGCGAGCAGATCGAGAACTACGAGTCTAAGATCGCGGTCGACGAAGTTGGCACGGTCATCACGCTCGGTGACGGTATCGCCCGCGTCTACGGCCTCGATAAGGTCATGGCCGGCGAGCTCCTCAGCTTCCCGCACGGCGTCGCCGGTATTGCCATGAACCTGGAAGAGGATCAGGTCGGCGTCGTGCTCCTCGGCGAATATACCGAGATCAAAGAGGGCGATGAGGTCAAGCGCACCGGCCGCATCATGAGCGTCCCCGTTGGCGACGCCGTCATCGGCCGCGTGGTGAATTCCCTCGGCGTGCCGATCGATGACAAAGGTCCAATTGCCAGCGACAAATTCATCGCACTTGAACGAATCGCCCC
>JBAWBE010000106.1:0-20327 GCA_049589635.1 Terriglobales bacterium | reverse complement strand
CATCGCCACTGCCGCTCCTGGATATCATTCGTCGGACTCTCTTTCCGGACCCTCAAAGAGAATGCTCCGAGCCGAGGGAGATGCGCGCCGCTGGTGATGGTTTATCTTTCCTCCCCTAAACCTTATTCTTGGCCCGCCAGCCTATAAGAGTTAGGGGAACGATGGGCGTCAGAAAACCGGCATCGGCGGGGCGCGGGGCGCAGATGGATGAACATCTGCTGTTTGGGGGCTGCCCAAAAAGATCCGGCGCGCCTCGGCGATCTCTATGAACTTCACTTCAAACTGGGTGTATGTGTTCATCTCGCACCGGGTCGGAAGCCGAGACATCGCCGAAGATCTGACGTCCGAGGTGTTTCTTAAAGCATTGGCCAATTTGCATCGTTTCGAATGGCGGAGCGTTCCCTTTGCCGTCGGCCTAAAGCGGTCGCGAACTGGCTCCGGGCACAATGAAATAGGATTGGCTACTCGCTGCCGGGCCACCCGGAGTTTCAGCGACACCCTAGTTTACTTGTGCTTTCTCGAGTTGGGGGCCGCTGCTGCACGTCTTTCGGGATAACTCCACTCACGGATTAGTTGGGCCGTCGCGACGCCCCCGCTTAGGGTTGCCACGGACCTCACTCTTGTACGTACGCCAAATTGTCGAACCGCAGCCCTTCTCCATTTTTCAGCTCAAGCATGACGCTGGAACTGACATCTCGCCACCCCGTTCGCAGGCGCTGCAATTGCCCGGGCTTGATCGTAACCGAGACCGTGCGTAACTCCGAAGAACGGATTGTCACCGTTGCATCCGATGTTCCTCCGTTGTAGGCGTCCAGGCCGACAAACACCCGGGGCCAACAGAACCGGAATTGCGCGCCGGATGCCTCAGAGTCGACAAGCGCAAGGTTGAAAGTGCCGAAGGCACCTTCTGGCACGTTGATACGCCATGTGCCCGCGCCCCAGTCAATCACGCCCGTTGGATACTGTCCTTTCAACACGGTGTCTGCGGCGAGATGGGGATCGTCGAAAGACACATAATAAGGAGGAGTGTTTCCACCCTTGCCTTGAACGTCAATGTCGCGCGCGTCGTCGTGCCGAATACGCAGCACGCGGTTCGAATCGTCGAACGTGAACCCCGGCTGATCGAGATTCTTGCGCCGGCCGAGCGGCTTCCCGTTTGCCGTGATGAATTCCGGCGCAAAATCTAAGCGAAGAACGTCCGAAGATTGAGGATCAAAAGTTGAATAGGTGACCGAGCCCTTGCCGTAGCTGATCTTCGTAATTACTGAACTCGATCCGAGCAAATGGGACTCATCTGCCGGCGCCCATTCCGGCACTGCCCAGAAAGCATCCATCATTCTTCGCGGACCGTCCGCATATTCGTCGGTAAACCACCACTGCGTCGAAAACGGAGAATGAGCACCGCGAGAAAGTCCCTGAAAATAGGTGACCCAATTGTAGGAACGAAACGCCGCATCTCGGTAGCTGACATCGCCGGTTTTGGCGAAGTAGAATGCCTCCACTGCGGCAAGCCGGGAAGTATGGCTGTCGCAGCATTGATTCGGCTCATTGCAGCAGAAGTTGATGCCGTTGCCTTGCTCGGTTGTGACGGTCGCGCCGTGCACGATGTACTTTGGCCACTTGTGAGTTGACGTGACCCACTCGATAAGTTGCCGAGCATGCTCGCGCCACTGCGGATCTTTTTCAGGATGGAGTAGGACGTAGCGAGCAAACTCCAGAGGGATCACTTGGTTCATGTTGTCCATGCTGGGAGTGACATCCTCGAAATAGCCCACCCATACATTATTGGATAAGGGATATTTCTGGAACCAGGCCCAGGCACCGGCCCGCACTCGGGTGTAGCCTGTAAAGTCGCCCTGTCCCAGGCGGATGAGCTCATCGAACAGCATGATGGGCTCAATGACGTTTGCGGAATATGGACCCATGGCGGTGCCTTCGGTTTTTCCATCGCGTGCCGACAGCCGCACGGGCCAGGGCGAATGATCCTGATCTCCAGCTTTGTAGTTTTTCACGAGAGCGTCGGCACAGTGAACGGCGGCCCGCAGGTATTTGGTCTTGCCGGTCATCTCGTAGAGGCGGAGATAGCCATATCCATCCTCGCCTACAACGTGCGGCTCGATGTAGTCATTCCCGAGCTGGCTCCAGCCTTTGTAACGTTTCGCGCCGGGATCCGCGGATGCGTAGGGCACCTGCGACCAAAGATAATCTTCCGGAGTGAGTCCGTTTTCCAGTTCGTAATCCACCAAGCTTTGCAGGAATGTAATGGTCCGCGGATCCCCGGTGTAGGGATAAAGGCGTTCGATAAAGCCCTGCATCATGGCTCGCAAATAGCCAGTCGAGTTCGCCCAGTGCGGGTCGGGAGCCAGTTCGAAAGTGGTGCGGTCAAAATCGAAACAGCAATAATAATAATGGAGCCGCTGCCGATTGTGCTGGTCCCACAGAATCGTCCACTGCGTAAGGAAGTGCGAAGAATACGAGTAGCCGATATCGTAGGGCATTGGCCAGGGCAGCAATTTTTCCCATTCATCCAACTGTACTGGATGACCCGCGATGGTGGGAGCATCCACCACCGAAGTCACGGGAAACGGCTTCTGCTGTCCCGCGAGCATCGTACTCAAGAACAGCGCAGTCACGAGAACGAGCGCGATTTTGGTAAACAGAGCCATTTCATCCGCTATGTGTGCGCGTAATTATAGTCGCGCAGCACGTCGGAGAAGAATCCAGCGATCCAGGATGGTTTGTCAGCTACACGGGAGCGATCCCGAAACGGGCTCCGGGGAGCTTGGATGATCTCCTTGAAGCGGTCTTCTGGCCGGTAATGGTTCTCCGTTTGCGAGTGATGCGAAAACAAGACGGCCGGTCCCGCAGTCTTAAATTAAACGGGCCTCTGTAGTCGAATCCTACAGCCCCCGCCACGCATCTCTTGCCGGTAACATGCGAACCGCGGGGATGATCGGCGGGCTGGGGCCCGAATCTACTGTTGACTACTATCGCTCCATCATTGGGCGCTTTCGCGCCCTCAAGCCAGATGGTGGATATCCGCACGTGATCATCAACAGCCTCGACGTTGATAGGGGGATCGCGCTACTTGATGCTGGGAAGCTCGGCGAGTTCGCCGACTATCTCACCACCGGCGTGGATTCGCTGGTGCGTGCGGGCGCGGACTTTGGTTTCGTCGCAGCAAACACGCCGCATCTCGTTTTTGACGAGGTCCAGGGCCGTTCGGCTATCCCTCTTCTCAGCATTGTGAGCGTCACTTGCGATTACACCAAGGCGCTCGGCCTGAAGAAGGTAGGCCTGTTTGGAACGGGGTTCACTATGCGAGCAAGCTTCTACCCGGAGGAATTCCATCGGGCCGGAATCGCCTTAGTTCGACCAAAGGAATCAGAGCAGGAATTTATTCATGGGAAGTACATTGGTGAACTGCTGAACAATCGATTTTTGCCTGAAACCAGGGCGGAGATTCTGAACATTGCGCAAAGGATGAAGAGCGAAGACGGTATTGAAGCGTTGGTCCTCGCCGGCACGGAGCTCCCATTGCTATTACGCGGCACGGCCAGTCCGGGCCTCGAGTTTCTCGATACAACCCTCATTCACGTCGAAGCCATCGTTGACGAGCTGCTGAGGTGAACGGTTGAGCTGCGATAACTATTTCCGGTTTGCACTGCCGATCCGCTCCATCGATTGTTTTCAGTCATGCTATTTGCGTGCGTGGGGTTAGCGATTGTCGAAGCGGAAGCAGATTCTGGAGATCACTCCAACCAAGGGAATCTTTTGTCGTAGGAGACTCTGAGAGAAAACCCAATGGCCGGAACGCGGCGAGTTCACCGAGACTTACTCAGTAAATCCGCCGACCTTCTCGTTTGGCCAGCTATCGCTCAGTTCTTAGGTATGCCCAATTCCACCGCTCACCGCTGGGCGAAAGAAGGAATGCCGGTTCGACGGGAAGGCCGAAACACAGGCAACACCCTCGAACGTAAACAACTTCTCCGCAAGATGTTTGACAATCATTTCCGCAGAGTACACGCGCACCACGCCGATGCCGAGAAATGACTAGGGAAATTTGAGACCAGAAATCTCGACAAGTGGCGAAAATTGCCATTCAGTCGCTGAGACCTGGTTTCGGGTTCTAGTGCGAACATTTGACCTTTCATAGAGGCCCGTGAGATTCTTAGTCGCCTTCCCCGGCCAACTCCAATCAACCTTGGAAAATCCAGATACTCGAAATGGAGGCCCTATGTTTATCCGGAAGGTCGTTATCCGTCTCTGTGGTATCGGCTTTATGTTTTTGCTTGCGGCCGTGAACTTGAGTGCGAGTGCGATTTTCCAAACAGCTCAGGCCTATAGTTCGGGCGGCCTGAATACGTTTTCGGTCGCAGTGGCGGATGTGAATGGGGACGGCAAACCGGACATCATCATGGCAAGCCAGTGTTTCATTGGCGAGGCCTGCAACTACAACCAAGGAGACAGGGGTGCGGTCGCCGTCTTATTGGGAAACGGCGATGGCACCTTCCAGGCGGCTCAGACATACGATTCCGGCGGCGGAACCGCGTTTTCCGTGGCGGTAGGGGATGTGAACGGCGATGGCAAGCCCGACATTCTGGTGGTGAATGCCTGCGTGGGTTTCGATAACTGCGGGAGCGGCGTCATCGGAGTGTTGATGGGAAACGGCGACGGTACTTTCCAACCGGCGCGGAGCTACAGCAGCGGCGGCATTCAGCCCTTTGCAATTGCGGTGGCGGATGTGAACGGTGATGGCAAGCTCGATGTGTTAGTGGGAAATTCCTGCGTTCTCGGTAACTGCCACTATTCCGTCGTCAGCTTGCTGTTGGGAAATGGCGACGGCACCTTTCAGGCCGCGCGCTCTTTGGACCCGGGTGGTATTGATCCGGAAGCAATAGTGGTGAAGGATATCAACGGCGATGGCAAACCCGATCTGCTGATCGCAAATTCCTGTATTAATTTCGACGATTGTGGTGGCGAATTGAGTGTGCTATTCGGCAACGGAGACGGCAGCTTCCAGCCGGCGCAAACCTATGCCACGGGCGGCTATACCGCCAGTTCGATCTGGGTCGAAGATGTGAATGGCGATGGCAAGCCCGATGTTCTCGTCGCGAATACAGACATCAGCTCGACGAATTATGGCAGCGGCGTTATTTCTGTCTTCCTGGCGAATGGTGATGGCACATTTCAGCCCGCCCAGACCTACGGTTCGGGCGGTTTCAACACACTCGGCGTAACGGCTGCGGATGTGAATGGTGACGGTATACCCGACTTGCTGACGAGCAACTCGTGTCACACAGCCAGCTACGGGAGTAATTGTGCGGCCGGTGGTGCGGTCGGGGTGTTGTTGGGCAACGGAGACGGCACCTTCCGAAAGGCTCTGGCTGTGAGTGCGGGCGGTTCACAGACCAAGGCGCTCGCGGTGGCAGATTTAGACGGCGATGGCAGGCCAGACGTTGTGACAGCGAGCACCTGCGCACATAGTGGCCTTTGTCCCAATGGAAGCGCGGGAGTGCTGTTAAACATCGGAAAGTTTGAGACGACCACAACCATCTCATCGAGTCTGAATCCTTCAATTTACGGGCGAACGGTCAGCCTCATGGCAACTGTAGTTTCCATCGGTCCGGATACCCCAACTGGCAGAGTCACGTTCAGGAGTGGCAGCGAGTCGATCGGGTCTGCACCCCTGAACGGCGGTGTAGCCACACTGAAGACGACCAAGCTGCCGGCGGGAACTTTGTCGATCACTGTGACCTACAGTGGCGATAGCGTATCGGGCAAGAGCATCTCTGCTCCCCTTAGCCAGGCGGTCGAGCCGGCGTCCACTAACACAACAATCAAATCATCAATGAATCCCACGTCGCGGGGCCAGGCCGTCACCTTTACCGCCAAGGTGACGAGCCCCACTACGAAGGTAGCGGGCACGGTCACCTTCACCGCGGGCAACACGACTCTCGGCACGGTCACGCTAAGTGGAGGAAAAGCGACGATCACGACAAGCGCTCTACCGGTCGGCACCAATACCATCACTGCCGGCTATGGGGGCACCACAAATATCGCCGGTAGCGCAGCCTCGCTGACACAAGTCGTAAACTGAAGCCAGCTTCGGCTGCGCCACCGTTCGAACGTTTCCCCGAGGCCTCCTTACCGTCGTTGGCCAAGGGTTTATTCTTTGCGCTGACAAACCTCGGTGCACCGCAGACATCCAACCGGGGTGTCGAATTCTGACTTGACTGCGGTTCTTTTCATACTCCTGGCTCTTGTCACCCTGGCCCACTTGCTTGGTCACCTCTGTGTGAAACTTCGGCAGCCCAAGGTGGTGGGAGAAATTCTAGCTGGAGTAATCATCGGCCCCGCAATGATCGGGCGGCTGCCATTTGCGTCACCGGTCGCGGAGATCGTAAAACATCAGGCAAATGTTCTGAACTTCGTGTACTGGCTCGGCTTGTTGCTGCTGATGTTCCTGTCTGGCGCAGAGACTCGCCAACTGTTCAGCCGCGAAGAGCGCCGAGAAGTCGGCTGGTTAACAATCGTTGGAACGGGCGTTCCATTTTTACTTGCCCTTGCATTGGGTCCGTGGCTGGTCCACCCCAGTCTAGCTGGCCCTAACGGCAATCACGTCTCTTTAGTCATTATCCTCGCTGCCGGTATTGCGGTGACGTCGATCCCGGTGGTTTCGAAGATATTTTCCGACTTGAAAATTCTTCACACTCGCTTCGCACGAGTCGTTTTGGGAGTCGCCGTATTGGAAGACATTGTGCTCTGGTTGGCGCTCGCGGTAGCAACGGCTATGGCGGGGAAGAGTGTCCTGAACGTCCGGCAGATGTCCTATCACCTGCTGGCCACGATCGGATTTTTCGCGCTGGGGCTAACGATCATTCCGCGAATCGTAAAGCGGATCAATAAATCGCAGTTCAATGTGTTTGCTAGGCACTCGCCCGTGGCATACGCCATTGCGGTTCTGCTGGGATATTGCGTGGCTGCCGGAGCACTCGATGTCAGCCTGGTGTTCGCGGCGTTCCTGGCTGGATTCGCGGTCGTGCATAAAAAACGCAAATTGTTTGCCGATGCGCTCAATTCCATAGGGAAGGTGTCGTTCGCGTTCTTTATTCCCGTCTATTTTGCAATTGTCGGATTAAAGCTAGATCTCGTCCGGGGCCTATCGTGGCGGATGCTTGCAATCTTCATCCTTGGAAGTTCTTTGGTAAAGATTCTCTCCGTATCACTGGCCGGGCGTCTCGCGGGGTTTCGCGGATTAGATTTGGTCAATCTTGCGATCACAACGAATGCACGCGGCGGACCCGGTATCGTACTCGCCAGCGTAGCCTTCGATGCCGGGATCATTAGTGCAACGTTCTACACGACACTCGTCCTTGCCGCGATTCTCACTTCGCAAATGGCAGGCGCATGGCTGGACCATGTTCTGCGACAAGGTTGGCCGTTGTTGATGTCTACTCGTCCGACAGGTGCGGCCGCCGTCCCCGACGACGGCGCTCTTGCCGGTTGAGATCAGTCCAAGGAACTCTGGCACGCGAAGAAAAGTCTGGAATCGTTCTGGCCGAACAATCGCCATTTCACCAACTACCGGTAATTCTCAGTTAGTGATTGCCCTCCTCATCGAAGGGACTGCGATGACCGCGGCTCTATCGAATACAACCTCGCTCTTGGGACCAGCCGCGCAGAATCGGCCGAGCAATCGTTGCTGCAACAGGGGGTGTCAGCCGATCGCATCAAGACGATCAGCTACGGCAAAGAAAAGCGGTTCTGTACCCAGGATGAAGAACAGTGTTGGCAGTAGAATCGTGAAATTCGATTGCTCGATTCAGCATCCCCGCCTATTGTGCCGAACTCAACTTTGAAACTTTTTCGTCGCGGATGGCTCTTATCAGGGCGCGAGCTGAATCTGGTTCGGTGCGGTCTCCTTATTCCGCAGGTTCAGGTTTCGTGCAATCACCGATGAAGGAGTTCAAGATGTTGAAGACAGGACGGCTGTTGCTGATGGCTGCGATTGCCATTGGTGCGATATTTCCAACGCCTAGTAAGGCACAACTTGCAAGTAAAGATGGCGCAGTATTTGTAATGACAAATGCAGCCGCAGGCAATGAAATCATCGCGTTTAAGCGTGGCCCGGACGGATCGCTACAGATTGGGAAGACGTTTCCGACCGGTGGCCGCGGAAGCGGAGGCGTGACCGACCCTCTAGGATCGCAGGGTTCTCTCACTCTCAGCCAGGATCATTCTCTTCTCTTTGCTGTAAACGCAGGGAGCGGGGACATTTCGGTGTTTCAAGTTCATGGCGCCAATCTGGCACTTGTGGACAAGGTGCCTTGCGGAGGTGCATCGCCCGTTGCTGTAGCTCAACATGGCTATCTCGTATACGTGGTCAACGAAGGTGCTAGCAGCAGCGTCGCCGGCTTCAGTCTCGGCAAGAACGGAAAGCTCAAGCCGATTTCGAATTCGCTTGCCTATCTCAGCACGGCAAACTCCGGACCAGCGTCGTTGTCGTTTAGCCCGGACGGCCAATTCCTTCTTGTCACGGAAAAGCTCACCAATAGCATCGACGCATTCCACGTCCAGGTCGATGGCACCCTGGCGCCTATTGTCGTCAATCCGAGCGCGGATCCTGGCGTGTTCGCCGTTACATTTGCACCCAATGGCGCCGCTCTTGTGGCGGAAACCGGCCCCGCAGGAGGAACGAACGCTTCTGCCATATCGTCCTATGCGGTGGGAGCGAATGGCAAACTCACTGCCATTAGCCTGGGTGTTCCCACTCTGGGAGCGGCAACTTGCTGGCACGTGGTGACCCCAAACGGCCAATTCGTGTATACGTCAAATTCGGGATCGGCCACGGTTTCCGGCTTCTCGATCTCGGCATCCGGCGTGCTGACTGCGCTCGGTGGAACGATCGTAGGAACCAATCCTTCCGGCAGCACCAATCTAGATATGGCCATCACTGCGGATGGGAAATTCCTCTATACGCTTGATTCCGGCACCGGATCGGTCAGCATCTTTGGCATCGATGAAGATGGTACTCTGACCAATCTCGGCGAAGCAGGTGGCCTCTCCGCGGCTGCCGGATTGAACGGAATCGCAGCCAACTGACGAAGGCGGTGAGTTGCGGCGTGCGTCGCAACTCTCTTTCCTAGCGCACGACTTCGATTCCGTTTGTAACTTTCACTCTCAATCCACATCTCATTTGCGCGGGCCCGGGAAACCGAGAACCGACAAGTCCTAACCGCACCAGGAAAATCTACGAGGAGAACATTTATGAAAAGAACATTGGGCAGTTTGATGGCGATCGCTTTTTTCGCCGTCTCCCTCTCAGCTTTTGCACAGTCCGGCGACGCGATGAAGCAGGACAGTGGCAAGCAGGACACCATGAAGCAAGATCAAATGAAGAACGACCAGATGAAGCACGATGACATGCAGAACGACAAGAAGTCTGCGAAGACCAAGAAGACCAAGACGAAGAAGAACGACATGAAGAAAGATGATGGTATGAAGAAAGACGACAACATGAAGCACGACGATATGAAGCAGAACTAGGCAAGGCCCTAACTTGGGTCGATTGCAGGCTGGGTAGCTGATGTTAGTGATCATCAGCTACCCTAAGTTTTGTTTGCGGAGAACCAATTACGCATTGCTCAAGTACTGCTTCATGCACCGCACGCAGGGCGCGTATCCTTCACGCATCGCCTCGTGGGCCGTCATAGTTTCCACATGGGCCTTGTCATGAATGAATGGGCAGCCCTGGCGATGGAATAGCTTTCCATCCTTCGAAACCACGACCTCCATATCAGGTGGAACTCCGTTTCCCGGTTGCGCATGCTCCGAACGTAATTCAGGACGACTGAAGATCGCCGCTCTTGCCACCTCGATCACTCCCGCCACCAGGCTTGCCGCAGCGCCCACTACGATCCATCCAAGAAAATTCCGCCGGCTGCGCGGCATGTTCTCTTCCAGCCTATGCTGCAACCGCCGGCCGAAGCCCGTTGGTACTTCAAGCATCCGTTCGTCTCCATACAGCTGGATCACATTGCGCGTGCCATCCAGTACCGCGGCGCAGCGCTCGCAGCCGTGGATATGCTCCTCCATTGCCAGCCGCAGGCTCTGCTCGACGTCGCCCTCAAGGTAGTTCGAAATCTCGCGCCAAACGACTTCGCAGTTGACTACCATGGCTTGGTCCCCTTTTCGAAAGACAATCGGCTGCTCCAACTTCCTCCGAGGCCCGGAGCCAGCAGATCGCGCAGCATCAGCCGGGCCCGCAGCAACCGTGTCTTCACCGATCCGGTTGTAATGCCCAGCGTCTGCGCCGTCTCTTCGATACTCAGGTGCTGCATGTCGCGCAGCACGAATACCTCCCGGTACTTCTCTCCCAGCGAGGCGAGCGCCTCGGCGAGCAATTGTCGAACCTCTTTGCGCTCCAGCGTCTCCGAAGGAATCTCCCGCCAATCAGCGAAGTCGCGGGGCGTGTAGTTGCCCTCCTCATCTTCGTGGTCCGTGATCGGCTCGGTCATGTGCGCGAGCTGTTTTCGGATCCGCATGCGAGCCTCGTTGACCGTGATCTGGATGAGCCATGTACTGAACCGTGATTCCGCGCGAAACTGGCGAAGATGCCTGAAGGCCTTCAGCACCGCCTCCTGCGAAACGTCCTCCGCATCGTGCTCATTCCGCAAAATCGAGAAAGCCGCCGAGTAAACTCGTCCCTCATACGGGCGCACTAATTCATAGAAGAGATCATGCTCGCCGTCCCGGATGCGGCGGATCAGCCTCTCCTCGTAATCCTGCACTGCTGGATCTGTTAAAGTCGCTTCGCCCGGCATCAACCCTCACCCGCACCCTTGCGTTCGCGCCGCCCCATACCGAATTACTCTGCCGGATGTTCCGGGTCTTTCTTCCATCCCGTCAGCATCGAGACGAAATTGTCCCAGCCATGCAGCACCACCATCACCAGGTGCCCGAATACGAATGCCAGCATCGCCCACATGATCAGGAAGTGCCAGAGCCTTGCCCAGTGAAATCCGCCCATCATCCATGCCAGCCAGGAGAATTGCACCGGCTTCCAGATCGCCAGCCCGGTCAGCACCGATAGCGCGCCCAGCACGATCGCCGAAGTGTAAGCGTGCTTCTGCAACGGGTTGTATGCCTCTCGCACTAGAGGTTTGGGACCAAGAAAGAAATAGTGCCGCACCATCGGCCACACGCCCGGCACGTCACGCGGCACAAACAGTACCTGCTTGTAATTTCCGCTGAAGACTTGGTATGCGAGATAAACCAACCCGGTCGCGATGTAGATCCACATAAAGGTGAGGTGCCATTGCAGCGCGCCACCCAGCCATCCGCCGATGGCCAGCGATTTCGGCCAATCGACTAGATTTTTCTGTGGGATCTTGGCTCCGAAGCTGGGGAACGCCCGAAAAATCTGCAGGCCGCTGCCCACCATGACGAATAGCGCCACCGCATTCGCCCAGTGGCAGAGACGCACAATAAAAGGATGCTCGCAGACCGCCAGCGTCACTTCGCCGGTCTTCGCGTCCTCGATCGTTAACGCACGGGTCGCCATCGTTATCTCCCCGGACTATCGTTCCGAACTAGAGTCCGTAAAACTCCGAGTAGCCTTGATCTTCCCAATACCCAATTTTTTCCAGCACGTTCGTCACTTTCAGATCCGTTAGATACTTCGCCTGCTTGTAGCCAATCTTCGTAGGAATGCTCAGCCGCAGTGGCGCCCCGTGCTCGCGGGTCAGTGGGCGGCCGTACATCTCATAGCAGAGCAAGGACTGGGGATGCCTGGCCGTGGCCATGTCGATTGACTCGTAGTAGTCGTCCGCGCATGCCACCGTTACGAATTTCGCCGTGGGATCGGCGCCAATTGCTTTTAGAAAGTCCGCAAGCCGGACGCCGCTGAAGTTCCCGATTACGTCCCAGCCTTCTATACAAACATGTCGCGTGTTTTGCGTGAACTTGGGGAGGGCCTGAATCTGTGCGAGGGTGTAATCTCCGGGCTTCCGCACGGCCCCACTAACTGTGAGCGTCCAGCGATCAAAATCCACTTGCGGGTCGTCAACGTCATAATCGTTGATCGGAAACTTGTCGAAGGGCGCCACATCGGAGTCGGCAAAGGTCGGCGCCAGGTGACCCGAGCGGAAAAGCCTTGCCGATGCCCAGTCACTGAAGCCCAGGCCCGCTTTCAGCAGCGGCATCTGCAGTCGTGGAATAGCGAAAGCTCCCAGGGCAATCACCGGCGTGAGCTTGAGCAACTCACGTCGCGTCAGGGATTTGAACTTGCGGACATCCATTCGGGAGTTCATCGATGCAAGGATAGAACACTCATATAGGATTTGCTGCCCGGCTAAAAGTTACAAAACCCGCGATCGCATCCGGTCCCGCCCCAAGCAGTTCCCGGCACGGTGATTCCTGCTTTCGAGGCTGTTTATCGAGGATTAGAATTCGGAATCACAGAATTAGGAATCGGCAGATGACGGCGGCGAAGCTTTCCAGTCCCGATTATGGTAGCTCCGCAATCACTGCCGAAACATCCCGATTTCACCAACTACCCCACAGGCCCCCGCAAATTCTCAATTAGTGAAATCGCCTGGTTTCGTCAACTGACTCAAATGCAAGTAACGCAGCGTGGTTTCTAGTAATTACCCTAGGCCAAAATTGAGGTCGAACGTAACCTAGTGTGTAACGTTTCGCTTCTATAGCATCAGCAAATTGGCACCAGCAACGCGGTGCAAAAACTCGAAAAAACATGGGGAAGAATTCAATATGAAGTTCTGCAAGGTCAGCTTGTTTTTTGTGCTGCTCGTGGCGGTTTGCCTTCCGGCTATGGGTCAGACCGCAATGCGGGTAAACGTTCCATTCAATTTCATTGCCGCGGGCACTTCTCTACCTGCCGGGCATTACAGGGTTTTGCAGGTAACTAAGTCGACCCACGGGTGGGGCCTTACAAACGACCACGCTGGTGCGATCGTGTTTACGCGCCCAGTCGACTCGACTCAAAAGGCACATCGCCCCAGTTTGGTTTTCCTGCGGGCGGGCGGAACATATTCCCTGATCCAAATCTGGAATGGGGATTCCGGGCTCGACGTGCCCCAGTCGAAAGCGAAACAGACCCTTGTGTCGAAAGACCAGTCGAAAAGTAACAAGTACGTTGAGATCGGAGCAGAATAGCCGCCCCGACCGCGCTATTTAAGGACCTGCTCCAAAGGCAGGTTTCCTTACCCGTGTGAGAACCTTTGTAGAATCCTCCCAAGCCTTGAGCGGACAATTTACCAGGAGACATTAATGAAATTGGCCACTTTCGCGTTGTGCGTTGCTCTTGCCCTGCTTCTAATGGCGCCGTGGCTAGCCGCGCAACCCAAAGGGCAAGTTCCTTCAAGGATCATGGTGGACGTTCCTTTTGACTTCATGGTCGGGCAAGCCATGTTCCCTACCGGACACTACGTGGTCGAGCCGGTGGGACATAGAATCTTCCGCCTACAAGCGACGCGCGGGCCGGCATCCGTCAGATTTGCGACGGGGCCGATCAGCACAGGCTCATATCCGGGCACGACGCGACTGATTTTTCTCCAGGAAAACCGGCACTATCAGCTACGGGAACTCTGGATGAACGCAGATACTGGCGTAAGGATCCCCGGACCGCGGGTGAAACAACTGCGCAGCGCCCGCGAATCACGCGTGGAGGTACCGGCCATTTGCACAGGCTGCGATTGAATCCGGTCTCGCCACTCCAGCGGCAGAAAAAAGCGAGAGAATACCTGATGCGTAAAACCCGCATCCCTCAGATCTTCGGCACTCTATTGGTTGTGGGCACGCTAGTCGGATTTCCGGCCACCAACGGTCAACAATCGACCCCACCTTCCGGCGAGACGCAGAACCAGAGTGAACATCAAGACCAGTCCCTTGAGACCCTTCAGGTTAACGTCAATGTGGTTCAGCTTTTCTTCAATGTAAGGGACAAGAAAGGAGGCGCGCTGATCCCCGACCTTGCCAGAGATAATTTCGAGATTCTGGAGGACGGCAAGCCACAAACCATCAAGTACTTCGCAGCTGAGTCCAACCTCCCGCTGACGCTGGGAATCCTGATTGACTCTAGCGGAAGCCAGGAGCGCGTGCTCAAGATGGAAAAGGAGGTGGGAGGCGAATTTCTCAATGAAATCTTGCGCGACAAGGACCTCGCCTTCGTCATCAGCTTCGATGTGAACGTGAATCTGCTGCATGACTTCACCAATTCGGTGGATGCTCTGAAAGCCGCTCTGAACAAAGCGCGCATCGACATTAACGGGGGCCGGACAACCGGCACTCCTGGCCCAGGGGGCAACGTTCCCGTTGTGCTCCGCGGCACGCTGCTCTATGACGCCGTGTATCTGGCCTCAAACGATGAATTGTCCCAACAAGTCGGGCGCAAGGCGGTGATTCTGCTTACGGACGGCGAAGATCAAGGCAGCCAGATGAGGATCACAGACGCGATTGAGGCGGCGCAGAAATCCGGCAGTATCATATACGTGCTCCTGTGCGCCGACGGCAGATTTTACGGCTCTGGGGAATATTCCGGCAAAGGTAAGATGAAGAAGCTCACGGAAGAGACCGGCGGCCGCGTCATCGTGGTGGGAAACAAGTTCAACAAACTAAAAAACGCCTTCAATCAGATCGCCAACGAGTTGCGCAGCCAGTACAACATAGGCTATACGCCGACGAACACTGTACTCGACGGTACCCTTCGTAAGGTCGAAATTCACGCCAGGAACAAGGACTACAGGATTCAGGCACGCACCGCATACTACGCCCTGCCCACGCGGAATTAGATACGAGGTTGGTACCTAATCCTTTGCGTCTTTTGGAAAGGTCCCGCAGGTCACCCGGAACAGCGGCTCACCATCATGTTCAATAGGATGACAGTAAAGGAGCCGATCACCCGTGGCAGGAACGACAGATCCTCAGCGATTCGCCAAAACCGGCCAATGAGTATTAGCTGAAAACCGGCCAACGAGAGTTGTCTGGACCACAAAACGCGTAGTAACGCACCTCAAAGGTAGTTGGCGTAAGATCGCGATTTCGCTAATTGACCTTGGGCCAGCCAGTTCTCAGTTACTGAAAACGCCTTGTTAACAACAACAACGAACGGTTTGGAATTATCGGCTACCGCTGATAGCCGATAGGCGTTGACGAATATCACTCGCCACATCGAGGACAGCGCCTCCGAAGAATGTGGGCGCTGAACCTCGACGTGACTCTAGGCGCAGCCGGCAGATCGGCGTGGGGCCGATATACGAACCCTTGCGAGATGACGTTTCTGTCCCCTTTGGTACGAAAGAGGAAATGAGCTTGTGGGCTGGGATATTGCAATCTCGGGCTTCCCCATCCTTGCAGGCACGTGAAGTGATAGCGTGTCCTCCGGGTGGTGGTCGTGCGATGACCCTCGAAGGAACTCCCGAAAAGTTCTGTCTGGCACATTCGCCGTTACTTGACGAACGAGATATCTCGGTAGCAGAGATCGCCAAGATGGATCAAGGTAGACGAGGGCTGACACGGATCAAGACAAGCAGCATCACCAAAGTGCGAGAGTCAACTGAGGCACTTTCCGGTGGCAAAGTCGGATTCGTTGTTAACAATCGGCTAATCATGGTGGCGAGTGTCAAATCCCTATTCGGGGTCACCGTCTACGGAAACTTCACCGCAGATGAGTTGCGCTCGTTGGTTGACGGTCTCAGCGCGGAACCCAATTTCCACCCTTGACGGATGGGCAGCCGACGAAGATTGTTGGCGAAAAAATCGCCATTGCACTAATTGACCCCTGTTAACCCATCAAACAGGTGCCTTCTGGCCACTGTCCGTTGGAAATCACTCAAACCGCAGCGCTGAGATCGGATCGATCCGTGTTGCTTTACTCGCTGGCACCCAGACTGCCACGAATGCCACCGCGCACAGGAGGATCGGCGTCAGAATAAATGCCATCGGATCCCAGGTCTTTACTCCAAACAGGAATCCCGTCAAAAACTTCGTCAGCCAGAATGCTCCGCCAATCCCGAGCACGAGCCCAATCCCCGCCAGCAGCATTCCTTGGCGAATCACCATGTTGCGAATATTTGAAGGCTGCGCTCCCAGTGCCATCCTCACACCGAGCTCCTGTGTCCGCTGCTGTACGGAATAAGCCATTAATCCATAGATTCCGATCGCCGCCATTAGTAAAGCCGAAGACCCGAAGACCGAGAGCAACAGCATGTTGAACCGTTCGCGCGAGGTCGTAAGCACGACAATCTCATCCATGCTGCGAATGTGTGCCACCGGCAGCCCGCCCGTCGATTCGCGGACCGCGTTGGTGAGGGCGGACGTGAGGGCGTGCGGTTCCATCCGCGTGCGTACAATCCACCACAGCGGCGCGATGCGCGAGTTGAGTTCCGTGACTTTGTCGGGCATCTGTGCAACTGGGATATACATGGTGGGGCCTGGGTCCTGATTGAGTCCGCCATCCCGCGTGTTTCCGACAACGCCGATTACCAGCCGTGGAGGTTCGACGAAAACCGGCCCCATGCCAGCTCCAATCTCGATGCGGTCGTTCAGCGGATCCCCTTCGGGCCAGAACTGTCGCGCCATCGCCTCGTTGATGATGACCACACCCGGCGCCGATCCGTCGTCGTGTTCGGTGAAATTGCGCCCACGGACGATGCGCACCTTGAACACATCAAAATAGCTCCACGAGACTGGAAAATATCCTGCTCCGCCCGTGTTCGGATTGTTGCCATTCGCCCGTCCCACAATATTGAAAGGCAGCCCAAAGCCACCTTGCAGCGGCAGACAGCACGCGGCGGCAGTCGCCGTGACGCCCGGAATGGCATTGATCCTCTCGGTGCCGTCACGAATGACCTGCGCGACGCCACTGGTCTTCAGAAACCGGTCGCCGCTGATTGACATGGCCATCGTGAGCACGTTGTGTGTGTCAAACCCAGGATCGACCGATTGCAGCTTCATAAACGTCCGAATCAGGAGCGCAGCTCCTATGACTAGCACAAGTGCAAGAGACATCTCGCTGACTACAAGAAGGGAACGTACCTTGCCGCTGCGGGAGCCTACTCCCGCACGGCTGCTGCTCTCGTTCAAAACCGCAGCAAGACTCTTACGGGAGACGCTGATGGCAGGCACCAGACCAAACAAAATTCCAGTCAGCAACGAAACCCCAAGCGTGAACAAAAGCACACTCAGATCGACCGTGACGGCTGATCCATCTTCGCCGATACGCGGGATGCTGCCGGGGTTGATGGCCAGCAAGAACCGGACGCCAGCGAATCCAAGAAGGAGTCCGAGTGTTCCTCCGGTGAGCGATACAACCAGACTCTCGGTGAGCAACTGACGAATAATTTGCCACCGTCCAGCGCCAAGGGCTGAGCGCGTAGCAAGTTCGCGCTTACGAACGGTGGCCCGAATCAGCAGCAGATTTGCAACGTTCGCACAGGCTATCAACAGCACAAGCCCAACAGCGCCAAGCAGCACGTAAAGCGACGACCTCGTATCGCGGACCATCAACTCCTGCAGTAAAACCACGCCGAAGCCATCGTTTGGCCCCAGTGTCCCAGGATAAGTTGTCCTGTATTGATCAGCGGCGAGTTTCAATTGCGCGTTGGCGATCGGCACGGTCACGCGCGGCTTCAACCGCGCAATCACGCCGAAGTAATGTGCCTGGTCCTGCGAACTGAGGTCGAACTGAAACGGGAGCCACAGATCAGCCGGATTGTCCGTGACAAATCCGCGCCCGATTACGCCCACAACCTGATACGGCTTTCCGTTGAGCTGAATGTTGTTGCCGACAATGTCGCGATCTCCACCATATCGCCGCTTCCATAGACCGTAACTCAGCACCACCACATTTCCACCGTGAGGGCTGTCTTCCGCGGCGGTAAAAGTCCGCCCTGCAATTACTGGCGCGCCTAGAATCGAAAAGTAGTCGGCGCTTACATGCACGCCCTGCACCTGTTCCGGTTTATCGCTGCCGGTCAGGTTCAATCCGGCGCCGCCACTGTCGTAAGCCGCAGCCTGCTGAAAAATCCCTGCCTGCTGCCGCCAGATATTGAACTTAGGGACGTTCGCACCGGGGAAAGAACCTTGATCGCCGGTGTTCATCAGCTGCACCAGCGATTGCGGATCGGGATATGTGAGCGGCTTAAGCAGAACCGTATTGACGACGGAGAAGACGGCGGTATTTGCGCCGATCCCGACCGCAATCACAAGGATCGCCACGACCGTGAATCCCGGAGCCTTCGAGAGCGATCGCACCGCAAAGCGAATGTCGCGCCAGATAGGTTCAAATGACACCATCGAAGAATCGACCGCCACACTCTTTCCGGTATCGCGCTCATTCATGCCGCCCCCTGGGGATTTACAGAAGTCTGCGCACTCAATATGACGCAACCGCGCCCCGAACGTTAGTCCGACGGGATTGCCACTCTACGGACGGGGGCCCGACTTCTACACTTGTTCTATGCTTCGCCTGCGAAGGTGCTCCGATCACTTATTGAGAGCTCCGCCATCTCTCTATCTTTCCACTTATCTTTCCACGCGGGGTGAGATCACGCCAAGACTCTGAAGAGCCAACTATTGCACTCGTTTGAGGTCCATTATCCAATCCGTTTCCCACGTCTTACCACCGTCGGTTGATTCTGCCTGCTCCCAGTGACCTGAGGTGGGTGTGATGTCGGACCATACGAGCCGTGTGCGGACTGGTTTCCCGCCTTCGGTGTCGTCATTCGCATTGAACGTTCCTACGCCATTGTGGAAGCTGCCTCTCACCGGCGGATCCATCGGCGCAAGTGGCGTCCTGCTGTCCATCCACCAGATCGACCACTGCCCCGTCTTGGCGTCGAACGATCGGGGAGCGACGCCGCGGTAAGTGCCGCCCGGAACTTCGAACACGGTGTCGTCGACATTAGCGTAGCCACCCATCAGTGGCTGGCAGAATAATGTCCCTTCGAATTCGATCCACTCGTGACTGTTGACGAGGCGATGCTTCAGCTTTCGATGATGGACTTGCCAGTGTCCGAACAAAAAATCGAAGTCATGCAGTCCGGGCGGCTCGCGATCTGCATGACTCATCTCTTGTCCCAACCCCGGAGAGGATTGCGCCACAGAGAACCCCGGCGACGCCAGGCCTATCCCTAGGCACAAGATCACAGCAATGCGCTGACGTATTTCCACGTATGACTCCTCTTCGTACCGAAATACCTGCCAGTCCCAGTTTAGCGCATGGCCGAAGCAATCAGGCGATTACACGCGTCGACCTTTTGATCAATGCGTGCGGCACTATGCGGCCCGCACAACATCGATCAGTCGATGGCCATCAGGCAGATCCTCCTTGCTCCGCACTGTTCGGCAGGACATGCAAAATTCAATCGCCTGCCCGAGAGAGCTCACGGCGGGTTGGTGGTCACTCTCTGATTCAGATGACGCCGTGATTCCGGGACAAAAAACTCTGATGAGATCGGCTTGCGGCAGCAGCTCTTGAACGTGCAGGCGGATCGGATCGGCGCGCCCGCGCTCCGGGCAGGGGAAAGCGCTCACCAGAAAGCCGATGGCAACGCCGTCGGGGTTCGCACCCGGATTGCCGACCGGCTCAATGCCCGACCGCTCGACAACCACCTGCGCAGGCTCCCCCCGTATGAGCTCTGACCGAGGCCCGTGCGATCAAGTCACGAACGGGCGCTGCTGCGAGGTATCGGTCGCGCTAAACTGGACCTGCCGGTCCTGTTAACCCACCATGAAAAACCATGAAGACCAAGACTGAATCAAAACGCCAGGCCATCCTCAAAGCTGCCGCCGAGGTTTTTCGAGAGGTCGGTTTCGATCGCGCGTCCATGTCGGATATCCGCGAGCGGATCGGCGGCTCCAAAGCGACGCTCTACAACTACTTCCCCTCAAAGGAGAAGCTGTTCTTCGAGGTCATGCACCATGCCAAGGAAGTTGAGCTAGAGGCGATTACAGGCGAACTGAACGCGGATGCAGGTGACTTGAAGCGTGAGCTGGTTCATTTCGGACAGAAATTCATGACTGTGTTGTATGCACCCGAAACGATTGCCGTAAGACGTCTGGCGATTGCCGAATCGCGGCACTCCGACATCGGGAAATTGTCATTTGAGCAAGCCACTGTTCCTATCGAGAAGCAGGTCGCTGAATTCTTGAGGAAGGTAATGAAGCGCGGGACTCTCCGAACCGCTGACCCAAAGATCGCCGCCATGCATCTTCTCAGTTTGCTGGAATCAGAACTGCTGCAACGAGTCCTTTTAGGCGTAATTGATTCGGTGAAGCCGGAGAGCCTCAGCGGCGCCGTACGA
>JBAWBE010000105.1:0-7660 GCA_049589635.1 Terriglobales bacterium | reverse complement strand
CGGGAGCGATTGCTCCGGTGGTGCCGCTGGATGCTATTCGGTCGCCTTCGAGAAGCACGGCCGCGCCAGATACGCAGGTGGTGGCGCCCGCTCCGGATGCCCACTTTACGCGCGATGCGAGTCGGGCGGCGCTGAGGTCAGACATTGTGCCTCCGCCTCCGGAGGTCACGCATGACCGGGCTCGCGGAGTGGCTGGGCCGGAATCGGCGGTGGTTGAGCCGCCTCCCGACGTGACCGCTGCCAAGGGACGCGTGGGACTTATGAATATTGGGCCGAGCCAGGTGGTGGCACCGGCTCCGCAGCTTACGGTAGCGGAGCAGCATACGCTTAACCGCGGGCGCGGCGGCAAGGGGTTGCCGGGCAGCGCTGAAGCAGTTGCTCCTCCCCCGAGTGTGTCGTCGGCGGGCGGTCGCGGGAGCCAGGGGCGGCTGATCGCGTTGGGTATTAATCCGGTCGCTCCGACGGGGCCGGTGCCCGTGCCTGCGGGAAGTCGGAGTGGGAGGTTTGCAGCGGGCCCGAATGGGAAAGCTGGAGCTGCCGGGACACCGGATTCGGCGGTAGGGAAAACGGGCTCAAATGGCGCTGGCGGTACGGCGATTGGGACTGGATCGAAAGGGCGGGGCAATGGCTCGCTGCCTGCCGGATTGCATGTTGGAGCGGGATCGGGCGTGACTGGAAACGTGCAACGTGATGGCCGATCACCGAATGGAACGGGCACCGGTGATGGCGAGGGACGCGAGGTAGCCAGTTTGTCACCGGCGGAAATGGCGGCCGCAAAGCGTGCGGGACAGCGGCCGGCTTCGAAAGTTTCTGACGATAAAATCACTGACCTTGACCGGCAGGTTTTCGGCGAGCGGCATCCTTACGCGATGACGGTGAACATGCCGAATCTAAATTCCTTCACGGGGAGCTGGGTTCTTCGCTTCGCGGAGATGAGACCGGACGAGAAGCAGGGTGATCTGCTAACTCCGATGCCGATGGAGAAATCGGATCCGGGATATCCGCTGGAATTGATGAAGAACAATGTGCATGGGCAGGTCACGCTATACGCCGTCATTCATTCGGATGGTAAGGTTGGGGACATTCGCGTGCTGAGTAGCCCAGATGACCGGCTGGATCGTTATGCGGTGAGCGCTTTGTCGCGCTGGAAGTTTGCGCCGGCAGTGAAAGATGGAAAGGCTGTGGCGATTGAGGCGGTGGTTGTGATTCCGTTTAAGACGAGGGCGGCGTTTTAGTCGGCGGCAAGGAAGGCGAGAGGCCTGGCGCTACAAAAAGCTATTATTTCTTTGCTGCCGTTGTTTTCTCTCCTGGCAGCGCTGCGTACACGGCGGGGTTCGCGCAGACTTCGTAATAGCAGCCATTCGTCCATTGCAGAATTGACAGGTCACGAACATCGACCTGGGCTACGCGGCTTTTGCGGATTGCGATCTTGCGAAATACGCCGTTGGCGATGGGGACGGTGCCGAGAAAGAATTCGGTCTGTGGATCTGTCCAGAGATTGGTCCAGGCTGTCCAACGGGAATTGCTACTATTACTGTCACTGGGATTTTTTTTCGACTGGGCTGCGGACTTGAAATCCGTAAAGCAGGGTTCGAGCGAAATCTCTTCCTGCAATTTGTGAAAAGCGGCCTGGCTCAGGCAGATTCCGCCGACGTTGTAACTTAGACGGAGGTCTTCGGCGTCGGCTGGGTTCGCGCCCTCCTGATTCCCTGCGGCGTCGAACCGGTAAACCTGAAAAACTCCAGCTTGTGCCGCCAGCTTCTTGCGGACGCGCTTGGTGCACGACGAGAGACGATCGCTTTCGTTGATGGCGTCGGAAATGGTGATGCGGTGCTCGCCGTCCATGAGATAGAGCGGGGGGGAATCCTGATAAGAAATGCCGAGGCCGACTTCCATGGGAGGCAGGCCGGAGCGCTCAAGGAGTTCGTTGTATTCGCGCAGCAGGCTGACGATCTCCCACGCCAGCACACAGGCGCGGCCCACACTCAGCATCGGTTCCGACTCGCGCTCCAGCAATGCGAGAATGATGGCGTCGCCTTCCAGAAAGACTTTGGTCGCTCCGTATTTTGCCAGCAGCTTATTGATTGGATCGTAGAAATTCAGGCTGAAGTACGAAGCCGCGTTCATGCCCTTTTCCATGAGCGACCGCGTGAGTCGCGAGGAGTCCCGGATGTCGGCCTTGAGAACGACGTGATGCACGACGCGATCCTCGGCGGGCTTCTGGTCCTCGGGCGGCAGGAATTCGTACAACATGTGGTTCACAGCCGAGAGCTCGCGAACTTTGTTGTCGCTGACCAGGTTAATGCTGTCGAAGCCGGCATTGACCGCTTCGAGTCCGCGCGTATCGCGGTGATAGCAGATAAGGTCGCGCAGAAGGCGCGCGGCGAAACGCTCGCGCTCGGAAGTGCGACAGGCGTCAACGCGGCTGATGGCTGCGAAGAGACGATCGGGAGACAGGCGCGCTTCGACGATGATTTTTTCCACGCGCTCAGCTTCGGCGCGATCGATGAGCGCGTTCTTGAGTTGCTGCGGATTTACACGGCGCGCATAGTCGGCGAGCAGAGGAACCGCTTCGTAGGACGCGATTACTTTTTGCAGGACGCCGGCGCGTTGGAGTTGGCGGGTCCAAAGGTCGAGCCGATCCTTGCGGTTTCGGTCTTCGGGCGTGGCATCTTCACCGCTACCAGTGCCGACGAGCGCATCGGCGTTTTCGGGAGCGTTTAACGCCTGCTCCAGATTTTCATCGTCGAGACCTTCCCCATAGCCGAGTTCGCGCAGGAAATTGATCGTCAGCTGGCGCAGCGTCGCGAAGCGGTCGGAGTCCTGCTCGAAATTGCCGAACATGTAATAGTGCTCGGCGCAGAGATAATCGTCGCGTCCATCTTCGGTGAGGATAAGCGGATTCAGAAAGAGCTGGTAGCAGTCGGCCGATGAGTCGCCGAGGAGCGAGCGGCGGGTGCGCGCAATCGTCTCTTTTTCGATCACGCGAAGCAGGCGCAAGACTTCCTGGCCGGCGCGGCGAATGATAATTTTTTTGCGGATCTGGAAGGAAGAGACTAGTTCCTGCGTCTCCACCATTTTTGCCTGGCGCAGGCCTTCCATCGACTTCGACTTCATGCGGCACTGCTCAAGGATTTTCGCGAATTGCGAGTTCAGTTCGGCACGAATGAATTTCAGCACGGCGAGCCGGCCGAGAAGATCAATGGATGAATTGCCCTGGGCTTTTGCGTGAGTCAGGATGGCTTGATGAATCGAGATCAAAACCGTCTTCAAGTCGGCTGGGCCGCGCTTGCGCAGATTTGTGTCAGTCGCTTCAGCCGGGCGGATGAATTTGGTCTGCGTCCAGCTCGGGACTTCCATGTCAAAGAGCGTCTCGACTTCGCCAAAGCGGCAGATGTATTTCGAGAGATGGAAGCTCAGGTCGGCGGCGAAACGCGTGCCGAGGAAGACGTCATAGCGAAGGTTGTCGACACCCAGTTGGAGGTCGCTGAAGGACAGGGCCGGTTTATAGCGCCGGAGGTCGGGCGGCGGTGGCGCTTCCGTGGGTCGCAACCGAAAGATGGGAAGCTTGGGCATGGGCGCTTCTGCGCAGGGAAGTTGGTGGGCCGATGGCGGAGATTCAGAATCTGCGCTTCTGCCTACAACTTACTGAAACTGCGACAGTAAAGGCAGATTAGCATGATGGGATTCGGGGCAAAAGTTACCGGAGTTTCGGGCCGGATGGGCGTGGGGAAGGCGCGGCACGGCGGGGTTTGCGCGGCGAAAGAGTCTGCAATAAGTCGGATACGTTTTCGAAAGAAACGATTATTTCAGGGGCGAGTTCTTCGCCTCGATCTAACTTGCGGGCGGGCGCGTGACCCTCAACGCTGGCACTGAGAGAAGGACCCCAAATGCATCCCCCGTACTTGAAATTCGGCCCGCCCGCGAGTTGGCGAAAGATTGTTAGTGTAATAGCCTCGCCAACTGGCCTGTATGTGCAAACGTCGGGTCACTGCCTGAGGGTCGCTGCGAATCACTGTTCAAAAAGGACGGCTACCTTGGCAAACACGTCGATGGGCTCGCCGTTCAATTTGAACGCCTCGAAACGCCATTGCCGAATAGCATCCACCGCGGCACGGGCTATTAGTGGATGCGCTGCGATCTGCTTGACGTCCACCACCTCGCCGTTCTTCCCGATGGTGACACCGACAACCGCCGTTCCCTGTAGACGCATCTCTGTCGCTTCTTTCGGATAAGTCGGTACTAGGCGCGTGAGTGTGCTCATCGCTTCCAGATCGGTCACTTCGATCAGTTGACCTGCCACACCGGAGAGTTTGTGTTCCGAGCCATCTCGGGACACTCTATCGCTAGGAACAAAGCGTAAGAAGATCACTGCAGAGAACTTTTTGGTGCGTCCTTTTTTGGCATACGGTTCAAACTTCCATTGTCGGATTGTCTCCAGCGCCGGAGCGTACAGTTCGTCTGCGCCATGGTCTCTGGCAGCGTCCTTTATCACCTTTGCGGTTTCTACGTCGCCGCTTTCGGAAATCGCTATCCGCATCTTGATCATGAAGGTGTCGTTCAAGTTAGGGTCTGGCGAAGGAAGGGTATAACGGGCAAGGATAATTCTCGTGGCCACGAGTCCAGGGGATTCAGTCGTGACCGTTGCCGACGGAAGCCCGATGAGGGCCGCCGGTGAGGCGGGGCGGGAAGCCTGTGGTTCGCTTTTCTGCGCTTGAACGGAAATGGATGGGAAGAAAAAGGCGAACCCGACAATTACAGTTGTGATCGTTCGCATGACAGGTCGATTTTAGCTGAAACATGATTCATCCTGGAGGTGTCGAACGCGAATGTCATCACGGCAGTAAAGGCCAGTCATTATGAACGAAAATACGAGCGGAGAGGCGCTGTACAGCCTTGAACCAGCGAGTGGCGAGATCAGCGATTGCGCTAACTGACCATTCCCAGACGCACGGCAAGGAGATGCCACCTGGAGGTGTACCCGATAGGTCGGGTTACGTGTGAGGCGAGGACGCCCACCTAACCGCCGGTCGCTGGCGCTACTCGAGAGCCTGGCCGAAAAGCACCACCTTGGTTGAACGCAGCCACCGGAGGACTCATTCGGGCGCGGCCCGCGACGAACTGAATGATCTCTAATTAACTGAAAACAAATCAGCTGGCAGAATCAAGTCCGCCTTCGCGGGTTGGCAGCCTGCGTGCCTTTACGTCCATATAGTTTTTTCGCGATCCTGGGTGGAGGTATGTATGCAGTTCGCTGTTATGACGGTGCGAAATAAATTTATTGCCGCACTGATATTGGGATTTCTGTTGGTGGTTTCGGGGACGGTCAGCGCTCAGAATCCGGATTTGTCGCAGAATCCGGCTCCCTCGCCCGATGTGCAGAACCAGAGCCAGCCGCCAAGCCCGCAAGATCAGATTCCGCAAGATCAGATTCAGATGCAGGAGCAGGGACAAGATCAGGATCAGGATGTGATGCAGGACCAGGGACAGGATCAGGGCCCTGCGAATCCGCCAACGCTTGGTCCGCGAAACGACCAGCAGTCTCCTAGTGATAACGACCGGCCTCCGATGAGCGAACTTCCGCCGAAGCCGAGTCCGAATGTCGGGCCGAATGGCGAGAATCCAGCTTACGGCCGTCCACCTTATAACGGTCCGGGTGCGGGTCCAAATTACGGCGGGCCAAGTGTCGGCCCTCCTCCAAACTATGGTGGACCCGGCTATGGCAATGCCAATTCCGGCGATGGCTATAACAATGGCAATAACAGCAACGAGACTTCAGAGAAAAACGGGGTTGGACGCGTGAGCCTGATTCATGGTGATGTTTCGACGCAGCGCGGCGATTCTGGCGACTGGTCGGCCGCGCAACTGAATGCTCCGCTTATGACCGGCGACAAGGTTTCGACCGGCGACAAGGCGCGGGCTGAAGTACAGCTCGACTACGCCAACATTCTTCGGCTCTCCGAGCACACGCAGGCGAACGTCACCAACCTGACGCGGAAGAACATTCAGATTCAGCTAGGGCACGGGATGGCGAATTACACCGTGCTGGGCAATAGTGACGCCGACGCGGAGATCGATACGCCGAACGTGGCGATTCGCACGGAGCGGCGCGCGTCGAGCTTCCGGATTCTGGTGACGGCCGACGATCACACCGAGGTGCTGGTGCGGCATGGCGAGATTGAAATCACCACTCCGCAGGGCGGAACGCGCGTGGGCGAAAACCAATTCATTACTATTCGCGGCGCTGGCGCGGATACGCAGTATCGCATCGGCGACGCTCCGGCGCGCGACGACTGGGATCAGTGGAATACGGATCGCGACCGGATGATCCGCTGCTCGGTATCGCGCAGCCACACCAACGACTACTACACCGGCACGCAGGATATGGACGGCTACGGCAACTGGCAGAACGTGCCGGACTACGGTTCGGCATGGTTCCCAAATGTTGCGCCGGGCTGGGCTCCATATAGCGCGGGCAACTGGGTTTGGGAGCCTTATTGGGGATGGACCTGGGTTTCGTATGAGCCGTGGGGCTGGGCGCCTTATCACTATGGACGCTGGTTTCAGTACAACGGCGCATGGGGATGGTGGCCGGGACCGGTGTATGGGTATCCGTTCTACCGTCCACTGTGGGCACCCGCGTATGTGTCGTTCTTCGGCTTTGGCCGCGGATTTGGTGTTGGCTTTGGGTTTGGATGGGGCTCGATCGGGTGGTTCCCGATTGGACCTTGTGATTTTTTCCATCCCTGGTGGGGTGGGTGGGGCGGGCGATTCGGCTACACCGGCTTCCGCGGTTGGGGGCGCGGAGGGTTTGCTCCGCTGCACGGCGGGACGCGGTTCTCGAATGTGCGGCTGGCGCAGAACGATCCGCACTTCCGGGGAGCGACCGGCGTGGATGCCAATCATTTTGGCGGACGCGGTGGCACCTTCTCGAGCGTGAATCACGCGTCGTTGCAGGGGGCGCATTTTGCTACGGGCAATTTGCCGGTTACTCCGACGCGTGCGAGTTTGAGCGCGAGCGGGCGTCCGGCGGCTGCGGGAACGGTTCGAAATGGTGGCGGGAATCAGCGATTCTTCTCGACCCATGGAACGACGACAGCGGCGGGTGGACGCTCGTTTGAACGCGAACAGGCGCAGGTTTCGAATGCGATGCGGCAGAACGGCGTTTCTCCGGTAAATCGCGGAGCTGAAAGCCGGAGCGCCGAAAATCGATCGGCTGAAAATCGATCCATGGAAAGTCATGGCGCCGAAAATCGTAGCGCCGAAAGTCATGGCATGGAGAATCGTGGCGCGGAAAATCGTGGCAACGAGGCGCGGAGCAGTGCGCGTGCTTCGGAGCCGGGTTCCTCTGGCCGCGAAGGTGGCGGAGCGGCAAGCAATGGCGGATGGCAGAAATTTTCGCCGATGACGCCGCGATCTTCATCCTCGGCAGAAGAGTCGGCGCGGTCATCCTCGGAAGCGCGCTCCGGAGCTGGCGCTGAGAATCGCGGGTCGTCTGGCGCGTCGCGTGGATATTCAGGCTCGGAAGGACGAGGTTCTGAAGGTCGCGGATATGGCGGATCGCGTCCGCCCCTTAACATGAGGCAGCCGATTGCGACGCCGCGTTCTTACGGCAGCCCGTATGGCGGCCGGGGCGGCTATCCCGGCTACAGCGGACGAG
>JBAWBE010000104.1:0-14095 GCA_049589635.1 Terriglobales bacterium | reverse complement strand
CACGATAACGGTTGAACTGAAAGCCCGCTCGAAAGTCGTGATTCCCGTGTGTTTTTAGAAACGAATCGCCCACTTGGATCACCGTATCCGCAAAGACATTGAACGCCGAAAGATTGTTGCCAATGGTGGCAACGTTGCCAAACAAGCCTTGCATAGAGGGAAGGAACGAAGTCGTCGCGCCCGGAATACTGAAATCTACGCCCGGCGGATTCGTAAAACCCTGGCTGACCGGGAAATAACTGAACCCGACGCGAAAATCGTTGATCATCGTGGGACTCAGGGTGTGAGCCCAATCGAGCACGCCGTTTTTCAGCGGATAATTGTTATCGGTGAAACCATTCTTTGCCAGCAAAAACGTTTCGGTAGTTGGATTGCGCACGGACTGTTGCGTATAGCGTCCGAAGAAATGGTCCTTCTCGTTAGGCGTCCAGTCGATTTTTGCGTCGCCCTGATCCGCACTGTTTAAGGTTCGCTGCGAATAGTTCAACAAATTTGTGCCGGTAACATTGGGCGATGGATAAAGCGGAGAATTAACGATTGAGGTAGCGATCGAACTTAGAGTGAGACCGGCGGCCGGCAAGTTGTTATTGGGGACGGGTGCGCGGAGCGTGGGGTCAACTCCGGCTTGCGGTGCGTAGAGCTGACCGGCTGGACTGGAGCATGTGCCGCTCCCGTCAAATGTCCCACCAGCGCCCGTGCATAGTTCCCCAAAATCTCCGGCGCGTTCGTTCGCGGACATCACTTGTATTGTTGGTGTCGTACCATTGGGATTCCGGGTCGCCTGGTAGTCGAGAAAGAAGAACAGTCGGTTCTTGATAATCGGACCGCCAAAGGTGGCTCCGAATTGGTTGAAACGCAGCGTCCCCTTTGCCGTGTCACCCGGGTTGTACCAGCTGTTGGCATTAAATTTGTCATTGCGCAGGAACTCGAAGGCGCTGCCGTGAAAAGAGTTTGTGCCCGACTTGAAGCTCACATTCAGGATGCCGCCCAGAAAATTCCCGAACTCCGCCGAGGGATTCTGAGTGATGAGGTTGAATTCCTGGATGGCGTCGGGGCTAGGCGAGTAGGCCACTTCGTTGTTGTCGTGCTGATTGTTGTCGATGCCATCGAGAATGTAATTGCTGGTCTGTTCACGATTGCCGTTGATATAAGGACGACCCACCTGGAATGTGTTCTGGCCCGACGTAAAAGCTGCCGGATTGGTGCTCACCGCGCCTGGAGTCAGCAGCGTGAGCTCTCCGTAGTTTCTGGTGAGCAGCGGCACATTTTCCGACACCACATTATTGATGACGGTGCCCACCTGGGCATCTTGTGTTTGCAGGATTGGAGCGGCGCCCGTCACTTCGATCGTTTCCGAGACCTGTCCCACCTTCATCTTGAATTCAAGGCGGGCCGTTTGATTCAACACCAGCGTGAACCGCGGGTAAGCAGCCTTTTCAAAACCTGGTGCGGTGGCCTCCGCCGTATAAGTGCCGATCGGAAGGCGCAGTATGGTGAAGTCGCCCGTGCCATTGGTCTCGGCCGTCCACGCTGTGCCGCGTTCGACGTCCCGCGCAGTGACGGTTGCACCTTTAATCGGCGCACCACTTGGATCCGACACGGTACCGACAACCGCCGCTGTAACTTCCTGGCTCCACGCTGCGGGAATCGCGTTCAGCAGTACCAGCGCCAGGCTGAACGCCAACATTAGGGTGAACGATTTTGTTGTTCTCATCACAGAACCTCCGGTTAACACTTTGCACTGCGCGATAAACGATGCCTATGCTATATAGCAGATGCTTTTGCCGCGTCAAGCAAAAAGTGCACCGCCACTGAAAAAATAGGCGAGTGCTATAGGTCGAGTGCTATATACGTTTAGGCGACCCGTCAAGAAATGCCCATACATTACAAAGAAATGGAGGAAAGGGTTCGAAGTTACAATAAACTGGATTTCCACAGGGGCGGGCGAAGCAGCGACCGCGAAATGGGCCATTTCCCTTGAATCTAGAAAACAGATCTAAACCTACAGCTATATAGCGAGAACTCGCAGAAACTCATTCGCGCGGGTCTCTATTCAAGAACAGTACTTTACTTCCGTCCAGTCTTGAGCTATATAGCACATAGCAGATCGTTCGCGCGTGCTTGTGTCGAACGACTCCGCTGGCCGACCAGGACCTTTATCATCATTTATGGCTCAGAACCGACACAACGGACTGCCGGCATACCAGAAGATCCAGCGGGCCATTCGTCAGCGGATTGAAACAAACCAACTGAAATCCGGCGACGCCGTCAGTTCGGAACGCGAACTGGCCAGAATTCATGGTGTCAGTCTGATGACTGCGCGGCACGCCCTGGCGGGCCTGGAACGAGAAGGCATCGTGGAGCGCCGCCGTGGCTCGGGCACGTTTATCGCGCCTCCGCGTATTCACTTCAATAAACTCATGAGTTACACCGAGCAGATGGGAAGCCGCGGACTTACGCCCAACTCGAAGGTCATCGTTGCAAAAATCATCAAGGATGAACCTGAGGTTGCGGCTCGCCTGGGATTGCCCGCGACTAGCCGAATCGTGAAGATCGAGCGCGTGCGGCACACGGCCGACGAGCCTTTTGCTCTGGAAACCTGTTTTCTGCCAGCCGACGAGTTTGAGAATCTGATCGATGCTCCGCTCGCGCGCACTTCATTGTTCGCCACGCTGGAACATGACTGCAATGTTGAATTGGCTTATGCCGATGAGGAAGTGGACGCGACCGTGGCCGAGGGTCGGGTAGCGCAGCTCTTGGATCTTCGTCCGGGCGCCCCATTGTTGCGCATCCGCCAGGTGATTTATTCGACGAAAACGAAGCCTGTAATTTACGTCATTGGTTTCTACCGGTCGGAGCGACACTCGCTGTTCATCCGTCGCATGCGCTAGCATCTCTGAATCTGCAGAGATGCGTTGGTTGCGCGTGCCGTTATCGGGCAACGTAAGGCAATAAGCTGCGGTAATAAGGATCGTAGGAAATGACGTTTCGCGGGTCAAAAACACCATGAACTTTACCTTGCTTGATTGGTCCGCCGTAATTGCTTATCTGCTGATCACGCTCCTCCTCGGTCTTTATTTCCGCTCGCGTTCGGGCCGCAGCGTTGACGACTACTTTGTTTCTGGACGCAATGTGTCCTGGTGGCTCGCCGGCACTTCGATGGTAGCCACCACTTTCGCAGCCGACACTCCGCTGGTTGTGACCGGCCTCGTTTATGCGCAAGGCGTTGCCGGTAACTGGATCTGGTGGAGTTTTCTTCTCTCCGGCATGATGACGGTGTTCTTGTTCGCCCGTCTGTGGCGGCGATCCGGATTACTCACCGATGTACAGTTTGCGGAAATGCGCTACTCGGGAAAACCGGCCGCTTTTCTGCGGGGATTTCGTGCCCTTTATCTGGGGCTGCTGATGAACTGCCTGATTCTGGGCTGGGTTACGAAGGCTATGACGTCGATTGTCGCCTCGACCCTGGGAGTCAGTGATCAGAAAGCGCTCGCCATTTGCGTATTCTTCCTGATTCCATTTACCGGTCTCTATGTCGCGCTGGGCGGGCTCTGGGGAGTCTTGTGGACCGATCTGTTTCAGTTCGCGCTGAAGATGTCGATCGTCATTGGAGTGGCATGGTATGCGGTTGCGGCCTGCGGCGGAATGCACGCCATGCTCGACAAACTGGCGGCGGCGCGTCTTGCGCACCCGGGTTCGGCCGATGCAACTGCATTGTTCCCTGACTTCTCGCGGCCCTGGACGAGCGAAGCACTCTGGACGCTTCCGGCCCTGACCTTCGTTGTCTATCTCGGTTTGCAATGGTGGGCCTTCTGGTATCCCGGTGCTGAGCCCGGTGGCGGCGGCTACATCGCGCAACGCATCTTCAGCGCCCGCGACGAGCGGCATGGCTTGCTTTCGGTGCTGTGGTTCAACATTGCGCATTATGCGATTCGTCCATGGCCCTGGATTCTCACCGCTCTGGCCGCCGTGGTGCTCTATCCCAACCTGCAGCACCCGGAAACCGGCTATATGCTGGTCGTCAGCCAGCACGTTCCCGCAGCTCTGCGCGGAGTCGTCGTCGCCGGATTTATGGCGGCCTTTATGTCGACTTACGCTACGCAGTTGAATTGGGGAGCCTCCTATCTGGTCTCTGACTTCTACCGCCGTTTTTTG
This sequence comes from Terriglobales bacterium, assembly GCA_049589635.1. Classification (GTDB taxonomy): domain Bacteria; phylum Acidobacteriota; class Terriglobia; order Terriglobales; family Acidobacteriaceae; genus Acidiflorens. Next base: position 9,940 of record JBAWBE010000104.1, on the reverse strand, counting down.
AAGCCCGGCGCGAGCGACGCGCACTACGTGATGATGTCTCGGGTCGCGACCGTTTTGCTGGTTGTGTTATCGGCTATCGTTTCCATGCAATTGTCTTCCATTCGCTCGGGCTGGGAGTTCGTCCTGGAAGCCGGAGCTGGCACGGGTGGTGTCTATCTGCTGCGCTGGTACTGGTGGCGCATCAATGCCTGGAGCGAGATTTCGGCAATGGCCACTGCGCTCGTGAGTTCTGTTCTCCTCCGATGGGTGGTGCCATTTGCCGGCAGTGGTCCCGTTTTGTTCGCTAAGACGGCGGTGACGACGACCCTGATCACGACTTTGGTTTGGGTTGTCGTCACGCTGATTACCGGTCCTGAACCGGAAGCCAAATTGATCGAGTTCTACAAAAAAGTGCGACCCGACGTACGCGGTTGGCGCCCGGTGGCCAAGCTGGCTCCGTCAGTCACGCCGACGGTCGATATAGGACGAAACCTCGCGGCGTGGCTGCTGGGGTGCGCCATGGTCTATCTCGCTCTTTTCGGCATCGGGCGATTTGTGCTCGGAGGGTACGCGCAAGGACTGGGTTTGGCTCTGGGCTCGGTCGCGTGTGCGTTTCTTCTGCGCGCGAATCTTCGGAAAAACTGGATTGCGGAGCCCATTCAAACTGAGCCGATTGAACCGTAGCATATGCGAATCGCCATCCATCTCCTCACCGCGCTCGCCATGGTCGCACTTGCCTCGTCCCTTTCAGCGACAGACCGCTTCTCTCACGCCAGTCCACTCCGTACCGACTCCGACAAACTGAGGCCGGACAACCAGTGGGTGGACAAGACGCTGCACAAGATGTCGGTCGAAGAAAAAGTCGGACAGCTCTTCATGGTTTGGGTGCGTGCCCAATTCATGAACGTGAACAGCTCTGAATATCGCGACCTGGTTGACCAGATCAAGCGTTATCACCTCGGCTCTCTGGCCATGTCCGTGCCGGTGGAAGGCCCGTTTCTGATCCGGAGCCAGCCCTATGACGCGGCGATCCTGCTGAATGAATTGCAGCAGCAGTCCAAACTGCCGCTGCTGATCGCCGCCGACTTCGAAAGCGGCCTGTCCGCGGACCTGGATGGACCCACTGTTTTTCCACCCGCTATGGCTTTTGGCGCGGCCGGAAAATCCGAGTATGCGGAAGCCTTTGGCAAGATCACCGGTCAGGAGGCGCGCGCGATCGGTGTCCACTGGAATTTTTTTCCCGTTGCCGATGTGAACTCCAACCCTGCGAACCCGGTCATCAATACGCGCTCGTTCGGCGAAAACCCGGAGCAGGTTGGAGAAATGGTCGCGGCCTATATTCGGGGAGCTCATTCCAGCGGAATGCTTACTACCGCCAAGCATTTCCCAGGACACGGCGACACCGCGACTGATTCACACCTCGGCGTGGCCCAGGTCAGCGGCAACCGCCAGCGACTCGATTCCGTTGAGCTGCCTCCATTTCAGAAAGCGATCGAGGCTGGCGTCGACGCCGTAATGGTAGCTCACGTCAGAGTGCCGGCTCTCGAACCCGACCCGAATCGCGTTGCGACGACCTCGCCTGCGGTTGTCACGCAGCTCTTGCGGCAACAATTGGCCTTTCATGGAGTCGTCGTCACCGACGCACTCGATATGGCCGGGATTACGCGCCTCTATGCCTCGAACATTGGTCGTGCCGCGGTGGACGCGTTCAAGGCCGGCAACGACCTTCTGCTCATTCCACCGAATCTCGATGCTTCCTACCGTGCCATGCTCGATGCCGTAAAGACCGGAGAGATTTCACAGGAGCGTCTTGACTCGTCCGTTCGCAAGATCCTCCAGGCCAAGGCTGATTTGGGGTTACAGCAAGCTCGACTGGTCGACATCACCGCAATTGGCGACCTCGTCGCTGCGCCCGCGAATGTCGCACTGGCTCAGCGCATATCTGACGATGCCATCACGCTGGTTCGCGAAAATGGCAAAGTGCTTCCGCTGAAAGGCCGCAAAGCCAGTCTTTCCGAGCTTCCTTACCAGGCATCGGAACCGGTGCGCAACCGAATCGTCCTCGTGATTGTTTCTGATGATGTGCGTCTACCTGCGGGACGTGTTTTTGAAAGCGAGCTTCGCTCTCGCGTGCCCGATGCGCACGTCTTTTACGTTGACTCGCGAATCGCGGCGGCGAACTCCCCGGAAATACTGAAAGCAGCGCAGGAAGCCGAGCAAGTTGTGTTTGCCGTGTATGCTGTTCCAGTTCCTGGGCTCAGAAGCGGCGCCATAATTTCGGCCGACCCTACGGGTGTCTTGCTCCAACAGATTTTGGATCGCGCCGCGCCAAAAACAATGGTCGTCGCGGTTGGCAATCCATATCTGGCGCAAGATTTTCCTGACATCCAGAATTACCTCTGTACATTTTCGACGGCCAGCGTCTCAGAAGTGAGTACGGTCAAAGCGCTGTTCGGGGAAATCCCGATTCATGGTCACCTGCCCGTCACAATTCCGAACATTGCGTTGCGAGGGCAGGGAATCGACCGTCCCAGATTTTCAGAGTAAGACCGCCGGAGTAAGACCGCCGGAGTAAGACTGCCGGACTAAGATCGCCGGAGTGAGACTTGTTGGAGTGAGGCTCTAAAAGTTTCTATGCTCGCCTTTACCGCTGCAAAGCTATTGACGCCGAACGACACGCTCGAGCGTCCCCTGCTGCTCGTCGACCAGGGACACGTTGTCGAAATTGCCGATCACGCCGAAAGCCAGCGTGCCGCGGGAGTTTCCGTGACCGACTTCGGAGATAGTGTCATCGCACCGGGATATGTAGACATACACATCCACGGAAGTTCCGGATATGACGTCATGGACGACGACCCGGAAGCGTTACCTGCGATCGAACGGCTGCTCACCAGGCATGGGGTGACGAGTTATTTTCCCACTACTGTCACCGCGCCGATCGATACTATTTTGCGCGCCCTTGAACGCCTCGCGGATGCGATCGAGAAATGCGAACAAGATTGCGAAATAACTCCCGAACAGAAAAAGCCGAATCGCGCCGGTCGAGCCATGCCGCTCGGCATTCATCTAGAGGGACCATTCATCAGCCATCCGTGTCGCGGCGTCCATCCTCCCGACCTTCTTCTGCCACCCAGGCTCGAAACCTTCGAGCGTTTCTGGCAAGCGGCTCGGGGCCGCATTCGCATCATCACCATCGCTCCCGAACTGGATGGCGCAATGGAATTAGTCGCCGCCGCAGCTGCGCGCGGAGTGTGCGTGAGCCTGGGACATTCCGACGCCGACTTTTCTGCCACCGAACGCGCGATAGCCGCGGGAGCGCGCCACGCTACCCATACCTTCAATGCAATGCGTCCCCTTCACCATCGCGATCCCGGAATCCTCGGCGCCGTCCTCACCGACAATCGAATCACGGGCGACATCATCGCCGACGGCGTTCATCTCGATCCCTCCATCATCAAGCTGTTTGCCCGCGCCAAGGGTCTCGACCAAACCGTGCTCATCACGGATGCAATCGCCGCGACTGGCATGCCGGATGGCCGCTATCGTCTCGGGTCTTTCGAGGTTGATGTCAAGGATGGCAAGTGCACGCGCGACGGCAAACTGGCGGGCAGTGTCTTGACCATGGACCGTGCCGTACGCAACCTGGCGCGCTTTGCAGAATGGGATCTGCCGCAGGCCGTCGCCGCGGCCAGTCGAAATCCAGCGCGGGTCGCCCGTTGCACCTATAAAGGTGTTCTTAACGCTGGAGCCGACGCCGACTTTGCCGTGCTCGACGCGCAAGGCAACGTGCGTCGAACTTTCATCGGTGGAATAGAATGCCCCGCCTGACACCCGGGAGACCAATCATGAGAAGCCGAACAGACTGCCGCGGCTGGAACAAGACGATCGCATTCTCCCAATTCTAGAACGTCAACTTTACCTCGAACTGTAGCGACCGCGCAGGAAGTTGATTGGTGATACCGGTCGCGGGAGTTCCGAAGTTCAGAGCTGCTGTTGCGTTGTTTCCATAGATCCCGTTATAGCCCGCGAAGTTCGGATGATTCAGGACGTTGAAGGCTTCGGCCCGCAAATTCAATTTCACACGCTCGGCGACCAGGGGAAACTCGCGTTCGATAAAAGGAGAGACGTCGTAGATCGCCCGGCCATGGCCGGTGTTGCGGCCTATGACGGCGCCGTTGATGACCGGGCGATCGGTGGTCGCGCCCGTGTCGCCGCTGTTGGTGGTTCCGGTCGTGATGTTGTAGGGCAGGCCGGAGCCGAATGTTCCGACGCCGCCAATGTTGATTTTGAACGGAGCCACGTAGACACCGCTGAGCACGAAGCGGTGTCGCTGATCGAAAATCGCGTTGCCGATTTCCTGCCTTCCGGCCATGAGAGGGTCGTTCGGATTCTGTCCGGGAATGTCGGGATCGACATTATCGATGGCGTGTGACCACACGTAGCTGGCCAACATTTGCAGGTTCCGCGAGAAACGGTGGCTCAGGTTGACGTCGAGCGCGTCATAGAAGAGATAGCCATCATTCACGTCGCCCTGGATCACAGAATAGGCGGGGATAGGAATGCCATCCTTGCCCTGGCCGGACCCGCTGGTGCACGGTAATCCGTTCTGCTGATAGAAATTGATCCACAAGGGCCGTTCGCAGTTGGCCTGTTGCGCGGTCTGGGACTGTCCGGGCGCGTTGCGAAAAAGGGACGCTGGCGGATCAAGATCGAGCGGCCGATTAATTTTCACGCTATGGGCGCCGACATAATCCACACTCAGCACCCAATTCCGCGCCAGCTGATTCTCCATGCCGAACGTCCATTGCTCGGTGTAGGGACTCCAGAGCCCGCTCTGGTAGCCGATGAGCGTGGAGACCGGGAAAAACTGATTGTAGTAAGACGTGTCGCCGGGGCGAATGTACAGGCTGCGAAGAGGGACGGTCGCTCCCGCTGGAAATTGCGGCAGAGGGGCATCCTCGATGCTGTCGGGAAATCCAACCTGACCCGGCGCTGCCGTGTAATTGAAAACGCCGGTTGGTCCCGTCAGAGCGTAATTCGCTTCGGAGTTGTCGACAATCTGTGAGTAGTAGATTCCAAATCCCGCGCGGAAGACCATGCGGCCATCGCTGCGAGGATCCCACACAAAACCGATGCGCGGCCCGAAGTTCTTGTGAGAGTCGGTGAAGGTTTGTTGCTCATAGCGCAGACCCAGATTGACGGTCAAGTTCTGGCGTAAGCGAATGTCATCCTGCATAAAAAGCGCCCAGAGCGTATCGTCGACCACGTAATTGGCGTTGCCGTAGCTCTGGGTATAGTTGGCGACGTTGGAAATGTCGTCGAGGTAGGACGGGCTTTCACAGATCGCAGCGGTCTGGGAGCAGTTGTAAGTAAATTTGCCAAGGTAGATGGGGCCGCCGAACTCTTTGCTATCACCCCCTGTACGCGAGTGGATAACCTGCCCGCCGAAGCGGATGCTATGCCGTCCAAGGGTTGTCGCGACCGTGTCGTTCACTTCGAATTGATGATTCAACAACAGAGCAGATTGAGAAGTCCCGCTGGTGAATGTTCCCGCGCCCGGAATGGGTACGACAAACTGCGTGCCGTAAATCACCGGATTAAACTGGGTAATCGGGGATGCCAGCTCAAACTCGGCGCGTGCATTGTTCAGCCAGTTCGGTGCGAGGACGGCGGTCTCTCCGAGTTCAGCCGTGTAGGTATTGCGCCGGAAGATGCGATCGACGCTCGGCAAACTCTGTCCGCCGACCGTACCGTTGGGATTCGTGTCCACATAGTGGTCGGCATTAAGGCGGAGGAATAAATTGTTATTGTTGTTGAGTTGATGATCCACCCGCGCTAACGCCATCCAGTCCCGATACTTCCCCTCAAACCCTCCGGGCTCGAGCGTATTCGTGATCGGAGAGACTTTGTTCTCCCAGCTATATTCTCCAGCCGTAAAAAAGTGAGTGCGGCCGCTGTTGCCGATCGGGCCGCCGAATGAGAATGCGGGCTGGTAGAGGTCGTCGCTCGTTATCTGGTTGCCGCTGGTCGCGTTGCCAGCGGTAAAGCCCCACAGGTCGGCCGCGGTCGCGGCAGGCCGGAAGTTGCCGAGCACGCTGCCGTGGTACTGATTGCCTCCGCTTTTCGTGATGATGTTGATGGCGCTGCCCGCGCTTGATCCGTACTCGGCGGAAAACGGACTGGTCAGCACGTTCATTTCGTCGAGCGCGTCGAGTGGCAGATTCGTGAAGATCGTCTGGCGTCCCCAGAGATCGACCGAGTTGGCGCCGTCAACCTCAAACCACGCCTGGCGCCGCCCGGTGCCATTGGTGGTAAACAGATTCTGGTTCATGAAAACGTCGCCCTGATTGATGGCGGGACGATTCGCGGCGTCGAGCATGGGCAGATACGTGATGCGGCGGTTCAGGAGCGGCGTCTCTTCAATCTGCTGCGTGCCGAGCCGGTCACTAAGTTGCGGCAGGTCGGTGCGAACTTCGCCGGCCGCGCCGGTCACCATGATTTCCGTCTTCTCGCTGGCGGGAGACAGCTGAAAATTCATCTCCGCGGTAGCTCCGCCAATCACGGTGACGTTCGAGGTCGCCAGAGCGAAGCCCTGCTTCTGGGCGCTGATCTCGTATTCGCCTGCGATCGGAAGGCCGGAGACGGAAAACTTGCCGGACGCGTCGCTCTGCGCAGTTCGCTTCAGGCCGGTGCGCTGGTTGGTGATGGTGATATCCGCGCCAGCTACTACGGCGTGACTCTGGTCAACGACGGAGCCCCGAATGACGGCTGTGTCTGGAGTCTGAGCGCTGAGGTAGAGGGAAAAAAAACAGAAAATAATAAGCAGAAGAACAGAAAACAGAAAACCCGAGCGTGCTTGCATGCTCGATAGACTAACGAAAGAGTCTAGTCAACTACCATTGATAGTAAAGTTGAGGCTCGTAATGTTGGTATATGAGGATGATGAACGCGGTCATTTCTTTTCCTTTAACTTATGGCTATCGGAAGCGCGTAGAGTCATGCCATAAATGCCCTTGAACTGCTCGATTTCCTTCAGGGTCTGCGGGGAAAACGCGGACTTACCTTCGAACGCATGGAGCACAATTCCCTCAAGCAAGTCGCCCAAACTCATATCCTTTAGCTCGGCCACCGCTTTCAACACCTTGAGCAGATGTTTTTCCAAGCGAACGCCTGTTTGAACCCGTGCGACTTCAATTGTGTTTTTTGAATTCCCCATTGATACCAATGTACTACGGTACCGATCCAGGTGGGTGGCATTCCCGGCCGAGCCTGCTGGACTGCCGGCTGTCTGGCGGCAGCCGAATCCGACGGTGCAATAGCAGTCGTTATCTGAGTCAAATCATCTGAGTCAGATCCGCAGGAGTCGGCTGCGGCACAAGGTTACAAATGCGCCATCGGGTCGGAACGGTCGCGAACATCAACGCGCGCGCAGAACCCCAATACCTGCCGATGGAGTCGGAGCCGATGAGAGCCCTTTATGTGTGACGCCACGGTCCGTGTCGAAGTCGCTTGCTTCCGGAGTGAGGCTAACCCTTCGTGTTGGAGCGCCTGAGCTTGCGGCGATGGGCACGCGTCTTTCGCTGCTTGTTGGCCAGTCTGTTGGCTGCGAACTTGTTCATTGGCACGGCTGAATGCCGCGGAGCCTCTGGTTTCGTTTCCTGTGCGAGTTTTTCTTCTGTTGGGTTATCCATTTCACAATTCTCCTCGGCTGAACGCGCTTGGGCTGGGCGCTAAGGCTGGCGATATCGATGTCTGCCCGATTAAGCCTGCTCGACTATGTTCGCGATTGCGCGCTTGCCTGCACGAAGCTGCTCGGCAGTATAGACCTGTCCACAGGTGCTGCATCTCCATTTTGAGGTCGATCTTCCCGGATTACCGGTACCCGGCGTAGTGCGCGCATTTTCGCTGGGATTGAATGCCATCGCCAGTTCACCGCCGCATCCGAGACACATGCGCTTTCCCATAGTGGTTTTGAATCTAACCCCGTTCTCATACTACACGTCGTGACCCCGCTGATCTGGTCAGAATTGAACAGTCTTCACCGGGCAGTTTCCCATCTCCCTACTCTCGCAGCGAGGATCTGCCTCGAATTCGCGCAAACCTATTGATATTGGAAAAATCGCAAATCAGGTGACAGCGCCGATATTGTCTCCTCGTTAGCGTCGCGCATCGCGATTCCGCCTGCGTTCAGGCGCTGACTCTGGCCTCGGAGGTTTTCATGAAGTTCAGAATCATCTGGACGACGGCTTCGTTCCCGACTGCGGTATTGATCATGGTGTGGTAAATGGCGCGGGCTGGCCATTCGACGTTGAAATACTTCTGAATGAAATCGGCGCGTTCGCGATCGACTGTATCTACGAGGTGTTCGGCTTCGTCAATATTTTTGCCGCGTGCCAACAGTCGCCGTACTTTATCTTCCCTGGGGGCGTATAGAAAGACCCGGAATGTGTCCTGGCGGTCTTTGAGAAACTGCTGCGCGCCCCTTCCCACGATGACCGAGTTTCCGGTCTGCGCCGCTTGCTGCACGACCTGCTGAGTGAATTTCAAAATGCATTCGCTGTCGACCAGCTTGAGCTTATGAGCGTTGATGCTCCCTTCGTAGCTCCCGCGCAGAAAGGATTTGAACAGCCGGTAATACAAGGGATCGGTTCGCTCCTCCCGGCCTTCGACGACGTGCTTCGGACATTCCGCCAGCCGCGCGATCTCCTCGGTCAGCAACTGATCCCACAGCTTCCAGCTCAGGCGATTGGCGAGCAGTTGAGCGATTTCTCCGCCGCCGCATCCGTACTCTCGTTCAATGGTGATGATTTTTATCATGGGTATCGACACCTCGGACTCACGCGATCTGCCTCATCAACTATCAGTCATCTATTCCGCCACTCTCGGCCCGCCCGCGCCCGGGTCATTTTTCTTCAGCAGGAACGACAGAAAAAACATGATCGCCGCGCCCACCGCCAGAACCTTAAAGGTGTCGATGTAGGCCAAGCTGGCCGCTTGCGCTTGCAGGCTCTGGTAGATCTGGGCGTAGGCAGTGATTTGCGCTTCGTGCTTGCCGACACCGGAGGTCGCCAGACGATGCGCGAGCCCATTCGCGGAATTCACGAAATTGGGATTGTCGACCCTGACATTCTGCACCAGCCGCGCCTGATGGAATTGCGAGCGGCGCGCAATCAATGTCGTAACCATGGACGTTCCCACGCTGCTTCCCATGTTGCGCATGAAGTTCACGATGCCGGCGACAGCATTGTTTTTCTCCGGCGCAATTCCAATATAGGCGACCAGCGTGATCGGCACAAAAAGGAATCCAAGGCCAATCACCTGGGCGATGCGCAGCCAGGTGGCGGCACTGAAGCTGATCAGCAAGTCGATCCGCTGGGTGGAATAGAACATGGCGATGGACAAAGAAAGCCAGCCGAAACCGATGAGACGTCGCGCCTGGATCTTCGTCGTAAGCTGGCCCATGATGGGCATTTCAAAGAGCAAGACGAGACCACCCGCGGACAGAGCAAGGCCGGCCAGTTGCGAAGTGTAGCCGACGAGCGTCTGGAGGAACTGCGGCATCAGCACGAGGCTGCTGAACAACATGATGCCCAGCATAAACATCATCAGGCTCGAACTCGCAAAGTTGAAGCTCTTGAACATGCGAACGTCGATGATGGGAGCCTTTTGGTACAGCTCCCAGATCACGAGAGAAACCAGAGAAACAGTCGAAATCACGACTAAGGTTGTGATGAAACGCGAGCCGAACCAATCATCTTCCTGACCTTTATCGAGTAGAATCTGCAAGGCTCCAATGCCGAGCGCAAGCAGAGAGATGCCGATGTAGTCCAACTTGAGTCCAGCCGCTTTTAGCTTGGCTATGTATGGGGGATCTTCAACAAAGCGCCGCACCAGGAACCAGGTGAGTATTCCGACGGGAAGATTGATGAAGAAGATCCAGCGCCAGGAATAGTTGAAAGTA
>JBAWBE010000103.1:0-5703 GCA_049589635.1 Terriglobales bacterium | reverse complement strand
GCGTACTTCTCAGGGGTATGAATGTTAATCAAGACCGAATCCGAAATTCCGTCGTCGGAGATCACTCCTAAACAGATCTATCTGAATCGGCGCAGGTTTCTAGCCGGTGCGGCCCTGACTGGTGCCGCAGCCCTCGCCGGCGCAGCTTTTCGCGACGTCGCAGACCCATTCCTCATCGCCGAAGCGAGCGACAAAATCCCTGGCCTGCAAAAAAGTTCTCTGAGCACGAACGAAAAGCAAACGCCTTATAAAGACGTCACCAACTACAACAACTTCTACGAGTTTTCGACCGATAAATACGAGCCTGCCGAACTGGCCAAGAACTTCAAAACCCATCCCTGGAAGGTCACCATCGATGGCCAAGTTGCCAAAAAGCTGGAGCTGGACGTCAGCGACATCATTAAGTGGGCTGCACCAGAAGAGCGCATCTATCGCCATCGCTGCGTCGAAGGCTGGTCGATCGTCGTCCCCTGGATAGGCTTCTCGTTGAGCGAACTTATCAAGCGCGCTCAGCCCACGAGCAAGGCAAAGTACGTGGAATTCACCACGCTCTGGGATCCGAAACAGATGCCCGGGCAGCGCGTCGACGTGTTGAAGTGGCCCTATGTTGAAGGTCTCCGCATGGATGAGGCCATGCACCCGCTCACACTCCTCTGTTTCGGTATGTACGGTGAGACATTGCCTAACCAGGACGGCGCGCCTCTGCGCATCGTCGTCCCATGGAAGTACGGATTCAAGAGCGCCAAGTCGATCGTGAAGATCACCTTCACCGGCGATCAGCCGCTCAACAGTTGGCAGCTCTCCGCTCCACGTGAATATGGTTTCTATTCCAACGTCAATCCCAACGTCGACCATCCGCGCTGGAGCCAGGCCAAAGAGCGTCGCCTGGGCGAATTCTTCAAGCGTCCCACGCTGATGTTCAACGGGTACGATCAGGTGGCAAGCCTGTATGCGGGGATGGATTTGAAGAAAAATTTCTAAGCGTGGGAAGAGAAGAGGACCAAGTCAGAAGTCAGAAGTCAAATTGAAGAAGTGAATCGTGTGTTGAAGTGAACGGTGTCTCGAACTGAACCGTGTCTAAGAAATTTTAGCGTAAGTGTGGTTCTCGAGAAACTCCGTGTACCCTGTGGTTCAAGCTTTTTGCAAGCATCTTCGACGAGGCGTCCAAAAAGGGGTTTTACTTCTTCAATCTGACTTCGTGACTTTTGACTTTACCTATGTCCCGCCTGCGTATCCTAAAGTTAATCGTCTTCCCTGCGGCTCTGATCCCGCTGGGCCGTCTGGCTTGGAAAGGTTTCCATGACGGTCTGGGCGCGAATCCCATCGAGGTCATCACCCACTCCACCGGCGACTGGACCCTGATCTTAATCCTTGCCACGCTGTCCATCACGCCGCTGCGCCGGCTAACCCGCCAATATTGGTTGATCGGCATCCGCCGCATGGTCGGGCTCTTTGCATTTTTCTATGCCTTTCTCCACTTCCTTACCTACATCTGGCTCGACAAGTTCTTCGACTTCCATGAAATGCTGAAAGACATCGCCAAGCGTCCCTTTATCACGGTCGGATTCTCTGCTTTCGTGCTTCTGATTCCGCTTGCCCTCACTTCAACTGCCTGGTCAATCCGCCGCTTCGGAGGCAAGAACTGGCAGCGGCTCCATCGCCTCATCTATGCCACGGCGATTCTCGGAGTCATTCACTACCTGTGGCTCGTCAAAGCCGATAAGCGCAAGCCGCTCGAATACGGATTTGTGCTCGCGCTGCTGCTGCTTTACCGTGTTGTTGTATGGGCACTGGAAAAGCGCACAATGAGTAGGCAAACCGCTCTTCCTGTCCGCCAAGACCCTGCCCAAGTCACGAAGACGTAACAATCCGGTTCGATAATCGCTCTGATTGGAGAATCTTCCTTGTTACGTTTCTTTACAGAAACTTTTTCTTAGAATGTGGGTTTAGCGCATCTTAAGCATCCAGGAGCACATTGCAGAAATCCAGCGCTAACTCATGCGTGCTACCCTGAGTGCACCAACCCAAATCTAGGCAAAATCTTTTGCAGGAGATGTTATGTCGCTATCGCATCGCATCATTCTCCCCTTCGCGATTGTCAGCCTTGCTCTGCTTGTGGCCTGCGGCAACAACAACGGGCCCGCGCCCAATAGTGAAGGTTTCAGCAACAGCAACCTGAATGGCACCTACGTTTTCTTCTCGCAAGGATTCGATAGCAATGGCTTTCCTTTGACCCTAGCGGGGGCTTTTGTCGCCAACGGAAGTGGAGGGATTACGGGAGGATCGATGGACGCCGTCGATCCGAACGTTACCGTCGCGACCAACCAGCAGATCACATCCGGTTCCTACGGCGTCAATACCGATGGCCGAGGGCAGGTCACGCTCAACAGTGCGGCCGGAACCTTTATTCTAGACGTCGTCCTAACGTCAGGGGCGAGTGGATTGAGTTCGCACGGTCTGGTCACCGAGTTTGATACTAACGGAAGTGGCAGCGGCACTCTCGACTTGCAAACTGCCATCGCTCAGACTCAAATCGCTGGTGCCTATGCTTTCACCCTTTCTGGCAGCGATGGAGCAGGCAACCCCTTCGCCTCCGTAGGATCGTTTACTCTCAATTCAAGCGGCATAACAACCGCCGGCGTGCAGGATTTTAATGACGCCGCTCTACCCCTCTTAAATGAAAGTCTAACGGGTTCCGCGCTCTTGGGCTCGGGCACCAGTCCCGGAACGATGGGCCTCGCCTCCAGTTTCGGCGCGCTTACCTTTGACTTTTATCCGATCGACACCACTCATTTCAAGGTCGTCGAAACGGACGGTCTCGAATTCCTGGCTGGCGATGTTTTCACGCAAACCGGTGCCTCCATCCCCAATAGCCCAATGGTGTTCACGATGTCGGGAGGCGTCAGTGCTCTGATCTCCAGTGGCGGCGTAATGACCTCCGCCGGAAATGGGAATTTTACCGGTGGCCTTGAGGATCTCAACAATAACGGCTCAGTTGCCGCGCAAGTACCATTCTCTGGCGTGGGTTCGTCGGGCGGCTCCGTTGGCGGAAGGGTCATCGTCAGTCTCACCGGCTTCGCTCCGGCCATCCAATGGGTCATCTATCCGTCCAGTGGCGGATTGTTGATGCTCGAATCCGATTCTCTGGATACCACGATTGGGACGGCTTACGCTGAGACAACCGGTGCGACGTTGTCTACGTCGCAGGGCTACGGATTCAACCTCAGTGCCTTCAACACTTCTGGCGGGTTCGCAGAAAACGATCTTGCAGAGTTCGCCAGCGTAAGCGGAACATACACCGGAGGGATCGACATCAGTGATGATGATGGCGCCGGCATCAACCTCACGCCCAATGAGAAATTTGTCGTCAGCTTCACTGGACCAGACGCTACCGGTCGGGGCACAGCCACCACAACCGTCGCTGGAAGCGGCTATGTCAGCTTCAACTTCTACACGATCGATGATTCGACGGCTCTACTACTCGAAAGCGACACGAACCAGATCGGCACGGGCATCTTCGGACTTCAGACGTCTGCGGGATCTTCAGTAGCGGCTCGCGGCGCCTTTTCCACGGCTCGTCCGCTAAGCCGAGCTCGGCTATCCAAGAAGGCGCTGGAAAGAAAGAAGTAAGATCAGGAGTCCAAATCGACCCAAAAGAATGCCCCGCCCAAACCCAACTTGGGCGGGGTTTTTTCGATCAGTAACTACCGGCGCGGAGCCCTACGCGATTCCTTCCGCCGCAACTTTCTCGGTCAGGAACGCCTCAATCACATCACCGACCTTAATATCTCCGTAGTTAGCAATGGAGATTCCGCACTCCATGCCGGAGCGCACTTCGGAGGCGTCGTCTTTGAAGCGCCGCAGCGAACCAACTTTTCCTTTGAACACGACCACGTTGTCGCGCAGCAAGCGAACCTCGGAATCGCGCTTGATGTGCCCGTCGCTCACGCGGCAGCCGGCAACCATCCCGACTTTTGGAATGCGGAAGGTTTCGAGCACTTCGGCGCGGCCCATGTAGGTTTCCTTGATGGTCGGCTCGAGCAGGCCGGTCATGGCGCGCTTGATCTCGTCCTGCAACTCGTAAATGATCGAGTGCAGACGGATGTCGACTTTCTCCTGCTCGGCCAGTTCTTGCGCTTTGCGCTCCGGACGAACGTTGAATCCGATGACGATCGCGTTCGATGCCGAGGCCAGCAGCACATCGGTTTCGGTGATCGCACCGATGCCGGACCGCAACAGCTTGAGACGAACCTTGTCGTTCGAAAGCCGGCCCAGAAGATCGCCCAGCACTTCGACCGAGCCCTGCACGTCGGCTTTCAGAATGACGTTCAGTTCCTTCATGCCGGCCGTCTTCAACTGCTCGGCTAGGCCTTCGAGCGAGACGCGCGAGCTCTTGGCCAGCGCGGCTTCACGGGCCTTTTGCTCGCGGTATTCGGAAATGTCGCGCGCCTTCTCACGATCGGTGACGACCACGAATTGATCGCCCGCCTGCGGCAAGCTTTCGAGGCCAAGAATTTCGACTGGAGTCGACGGCGGAGCAACTTGCAAAGCCTGCCCACGATCGTCAAACATCGCGCGCACTTTGCCATAGGCGTTGCCGACTACGAAGTTGTCCCCAGCTTTTAGAGTCCCGTTCTGCACGAGGATGGTCGCGACCGGACCGCGACCGCGATCGAGTTTCGCTTCGAGGACCAAGCCGCTTGCCGCACGTCCGGGAGTTGCCTTCAGCTCTTGCAGGTCCGCGGTCAGGCAGATCATTTCGAGCAGCAGGTTCAAATTCGTTTTCTTCTTCGCGGAAACATCGACAAATACGGTCTTTCCGCCCCACTCTTCCGGCACCAGTCCGCGATCGGCAAGTTGCTTCTTCACGCGCTCCGGCATTGCGTCCGGCTTGTCGATCTTGTTGACGGCGACAATGATCGGAACTTCCGCGGCATGTGCGTGATCGATAGCTTCAACCGTCTGCGGCATCACGCCGTCGTCCGCGGCCGTTACCAACACGACAATGTCGGTTGCTTTCGCGCCGCGTGAACGCATGCGCGTGAAGGCTTCGTGGCCGGGTGTATCGAGGAACACGATTTCGCGGCCAAACGCCGGAGACGACGTGTCGGCGATGCGAACCTTGTAGGCTCCGATGTGCTGCGTGATGCCGCCGGCTTCGCCACCGGCAACATCGGTCGAGCGAATCGAGTCGAGGAGCGTTGTCTTGCCATGATCGACATGGCCCATAATGGTGACGACCGGCGGACGCGTGCCTTCTTCCGCGCCTTCTTCGCTCGCTTCGACCGCTTCGTCGGTATCTTTGGCAGCCTGCTCTTCGAAGGTGATGACTTCGGTATCGGCTCCGAAGAAGCGCGCCATCTCGCTCGCGAGTTCGGCGTCGAGCGTCTGGTTGATGGTGGCAAACACGCCGCGCATCACGAGGCGGGCGATCAGGTCCTTCGCACGAAGGCCAAGCTTCTCCGCCAGGTCTTTTACGGAAATGCCTTCCGTTATTGTGATGTTGCGCGTGATGGGCTGCGGTTCATTGCTGATGCTCACTCGCGGAGGCGGAGTGTAGCCCTTCATCGGGCCTTCTTTTATTCCGCGCGGAACGTATCTCTGTCCCGGTCTGCGTGACGGACCTCCTGGCCTCGCTCCCGGACGGCTCGGTCCCGGAGGAGCGCCCATCGGCGCGCCTGGACCAACACCCAACGGACGAGC
>JBAWBE010000102.1:0-3381 GCA_049589635.1 Terriglobales bacterium | reverse complement strand
GCGGCAGTGCCGATGAGCAGCTCGGACATTCGGCAGCTCATCGGCAATCAGGGCTCGTCTAAGATCGACTCGATCTCGTCCAGGGCGTTCTCACTTCACTTTGAACTTCTGAGTGCTCGTCGCCGACCCGTTCGGCGTCGTGACTTTTATCTTGCCCGACTTCGCACCGGGCGGCACCTTGGCTTGAATTGCCGCCGCGGAAACTACCGTAAAATTAGTGGCGCTCACGCCTCCGAAGGTCACTTGGGTCGCCCCCGTGAACCCGCCACCCTGGATGTTTACCTGCGTGCCCGCTGCGCCGCTCGACGGATTAAAGCTGTCAATCTTTGGCAGTATGAATACGCCCCTCTGAGTCTTGATCTGTTCCCCGTTTCGCAAAGTTGCGTCTATCACGCCATCGACCGCCCCACCAGGCACAGTGGCCATCATGTACGTTTCCGAACCCACACGGAATGATGCCGGCACCGGGCCGAAGGTCACGCTCGTGACCTGCGTCAGGTCATTCCCCAAAATCTCTACCGGCTGACCGGGCGTGACCCAGATCGGTCCCGCCACTCTTAAAATCGGTATGGGACTCGTGGGCACCAGGCTGTAGAAATTCCCCCAATTCAGCGATCCGCTTTCCGCTGTCAGCCCATAGTAAGATCCGTTGGTGTGCTCGACCAGAGTTGTCCAGGCCTCGGAACCGTTCGGTCCTCCCTGCGAGAAATCGTAGAGCTTTTGAAAATTTGCTCCGTTAGCTCCAATCTCGAAGAGTGTGCCATTGCCGTCGGCCCCTCCCAGCGGGGTTGGTCCGTAAAGGTTCCCATCCGACGCATATAGCAGGCCAGCGAGCGGGCTTGCGCCGTCACTATTTGTGCCGCCACTGAGTGCGCTGAAATCGTGGAGTGTCGTCAACGCGCCTGATGTCGTCAATTTAAAAATCGTCCCAGTGTTGTTGGCGCCGCCGGAAGACGTGGTTCCCAGCAGGTTGCCACCCATTCCGTAGGTCAGAGGACTTGTTGGGTAACTGCCGTCAGGTCCGCTGAAGCTGTAGATGGTCTTGATAGCTCCTGCAGTCGTCAGGCGGAAGACTGTGCCCTTATTATGCTTCCCCCCTCCGTCGGTCGTTCCGTAAAGGTTCCCATCCAGGGCTAGAACCAAAGGAGCCGTCGGCCCTTCCGGCGCCTTGTGAGGCAGTACCTGAAACGCCCCTGCAGGTAGCGTGATGCGATAAACGGTGCTCTGACCGGTTACGCCGTAAAGGTTTCCATCGATCCCCTGAACTGGAGAAGCCCAGGGAGCCCCACCGTCCGCGCCGCCACTGAACGAATGCAAAACGGTGATGGTACTTGGCGGCGTGAAGCGAAACACTGTGCCGTCCCCAAAATCGCCGCCGCCAAAGGCAGTGCCGTAGAAATTGCCGTCAGACGCCAGGGTCAGCCCGCCGTTAGGATAGGCTCCTGTCGTGTAATCGAATGACCAGAGATCAGTTTGAAAGCTGCCATCCGGTGACACCACAAAGATCGTGCCGATCTCGTAAGCCCCTTCGTCGTCGGTGGTGCCGTAGAAGTTGCCATCGGATCCTTGCGCCAATTGTCCCTTATTGAGCGGTTGGCATCCCGGCCCACCATCTCCATCGCCGCAGTCAAATTCGAATAGATCGTGGTAGGTTTGCGCATGCAGCGGTATTGCCGAGAGGGCCAGCATCAGTGCGCAGGCAATCGCGAGTGCCTTGCAAAACGAAACCCGCACCGCCGCTTCGATTAGCGGTCGGGGAGAGAAGGAATACTGGTGACGTGCTCCTGGAACGGTATTTGTATGTACGTAAGACATATGATTTCTTCTCCTGAATAGATTCGTTCCCGAACCGCATGTGTACTGTGATCGCACCCGATCACTTCGAGCGATCATGCCCCATGCCCGGGTAACAGTCCATGGAGGTAGACTGAATCAAGATGAATCGTTCTGAAGACACCTAACGCCTGCATCGGCGCGCACGGCGCTAACATACCGGGGTAAGTGGCCTAGTTTAAAGGGCGGCTGTGGAGTGTAGAGGCGTTTATGCGCTTTTGGACGCCTAGAACTGCGGGGGGCGAAAGGAGGGGCGTGATTTACTTTAAGTGCACCATAGCGGGATTGCTAGCTGTGCTTGCTGCGGCTTTCCTGATCGTTATCGTTGTAGTGTTCTGCCTTTCGATTGCATCACGTTCGGCTCAGACTGGCGGTGTAGGCTGGGATCCGATTTCTCTTGGGAGGCCGCTGACGCTCGTCGCGACGTTGGGGATCTTCTTAGTCGGATTCTTTTGGGAGTTTTTTCGAGTCAGATCAAAGTAGCCCACAGTCGGCGGTCCGCTCCACGTTGACTTTTCCCGCTCCGACAGGCACACTTTTCAATTCGCCCGCGCCGGGCCAAGCCTTGTTATCATGGCATCGGTGTCAAAAGTTGTAGCGCGGCCATAGCTGGCTCAGGACCCAATCGCTTTATGTCTCAAGACCGCGTCTCCTATACGCTCGATTCGACGCTGGAGACGGTAAATAACGCGGAAGAGACGGCGAGCCGCATGGCGGCGGAGGCGGGGTTTGACGACGAGGAGATCATGAAGATCTCCATGGCTGTGCGGGAAGGCGCCGTCAACGCGGTCTTACATGGAAATGCCTACGACCCGAACAAAAAGGTAACGCTCGCGTTTGAGCGAACGCCCGATAATCTTGTCATCATTATTCGCGATCAAGGCAAGGGGCTCGAGGCGAGCAAGATTCCGGATCCGTTGGCGCCGGAAAACCTTTTGAAAACATCGGGCCGCGGAATTTTCCTGATCCGCTCGTTCATGGATGAGGTGGAGATTCACCCCTCCCAAACGGGCACCGAACTTAAAATGATTAAGCACGTCCGCGGCGACGCGGATTCCAAGGAGGCTCCCCAGTGACCATGAAGTCCAGTACTCGTCAGGTGGATGGCATCACCATCGTCGATCTCAGCGGCCGGATCACTCTAGGCGAAGGCAGCGTCGTTCTGCGCGACACGGTTCGCGATCTGCTATCCAAAGGCCAGAAAAAGATTCTGCTCAATCTCGGCGACGTCAATTACATCGACAGCTCCGGCATCGGCGAACTCGTCAGCGCCTTCACCACCGCCAAAAATCAAGGCGGCGAGCTCAAGCTGCTGAACTTGACGAAGAAGGTTCACGACCTGCTCCAGATCACCAAGCTCTACACCGTCTTCGACGTGAAGGACGACGAAGCTACCGCCATAAAGTCATTCACGAAATAAGTTCGCGAAGGTGTTTCCCGCCCGCGCTCGCGTGGGTAAGGGGTAGAGTTCCGGTTTCGCGCGATGAAATTAAACTTGACCCGGCGCGATGGTGATGGGCTTTGAAACGGCGCGGCTCTCCGCCGCGC
>JBAWBE010000101.1:0-3379 GCA_049589635.1 Terriglobales bacterium | reverse complement strand
CGCGTGTACTGGACGATCGACAATCGACGCTGGAAGAACGCCCTCGACGCGGCTTTGCGGTAGGAGAAGCAAAAGCTTGCAACCACGGGGTACACGGAGGAACACGGGGGAAGCTCGTACGATCCCTCTTCGACTCCTGATGACAACTCAGATGAGGCCCTGGCACTCTGCTATATTGGCCTCCACTGGAGGTCCACATGTCTCGCATCGTTCGTTGCGGCCTGATCCAGGCAAGCAACGCGGCTCCCGCCTCGCGCTCGCTTACGGAAATCAAGAAGGCCATGATCGACAAGCACCTCAAGCTAATTGAGCAGGCCGCCAAGAAGAAAGTTAAGATTCTTTGCCTCCAGGAACTTTTTTACGGACCTTACTTTTGCGCCGAGCAGGACACGCGCTGGTACGACCTGACCGAGCGCGTGCCGGGAGGGCCGACGACGGTGATGATGCAAAAGATCGCCGCCAAACACGGCATGGTGATCGTGGTTCCGGTCTACGAAGAGCATATGCCGGGCGTTTATTTCAACACTGCGGCTGTTATCGATGCCGACGGCAAGTATCTGGGGAAGTATCGCAAGCACCATATTCCGCATGTGCATCCGGGGTTCTGGGAGAAGTTTTATTTCACGCCAGGAGATTTGGGTTATCCAGTATTTACAACGAAGTACGCACGGGTGGGTGTGTACATCTGTTATGACCGACATTTTCCGGAGGGAGCACGAATTCTCGGATTGAACGGCGCGGAAATTGTTTTTAATCCGTCAGCTACGGTTGCTGGATTATCCGAATATCTTTGGGAATTGGAGCAGCCCGCCCATGCGGCTGCCAACGGATACTTCGTGGGGGCCATCAATCGCGTGGGACGCGAGAAGCCGTGGAACATCGGCGAGTTCTACGGCAAGAGTTACTTCTGCAATCCGCGCGGCAAGATTTTTGCGCAGGCCAGCCGCAACAAAGACGAAGTGTTGGTCGCGGATGTCGACTTCGAGATGATTCAGGAAGTGAGAAAAGTCTGGCAGTTCTATCGCGACCGCCGGCCGGAAACGTATGCCGCACTGACGGAGCAGTCGGTGAATGCGGCGGCGGACTAGAACTTCTCACTTTCCAGTTCTCAGTTCTTAGTTCCCAGTTCTCAGAAACGGGAACTGGCCCCTAGAAAAATCAATGGCTGCTTCTACACAAATCCAAAACAGCCCGCTCTACAACGAAGACCTGGCTCCTTCTACTCCTGGCCGTCGCACCTGGGGCACGTACAACTACGCTGCGCTTTGGGTTTCGATGTCGGTCAACATTCTCACTTACATGCTGGCCGCCAGCCTGATTCAGGGCGGAATGAACTGGAAACAGGCTGTCGGGACGGTCTTTCTGGGCAACAGCATCGTCCTGATTCCGATGCTTTTGAATTCTCATCCGGGGGCGCGTTATGGCGTTCCGTTTCCCGTGCTCGCGCGCGCGTCTTTTGGAGTTCTCGGCGCGAATGTCGCGGCGGTCTTACGGGCGCTGGTTGCTTGCGGATGGTTCGGGATTCAGACATGGATCGGCGGCGAGGCCATCAACACGCTCATGTCGCTTTCACCGGCGTGGCAAAAAGTTCCGCATAGTACGGCGATCTGCTTTATGGCTTTCTGGCTGATCAATCTGGCGGTAATCCTCCGCGGGATTGAGTACATTCGCTTTTTGCAAGGAATCAGCGCGCCAATCCTCCTGGCCGTCGGTCTGCTGCTGCTCGGCTGGGCTTACAAAACTGCGGGAGGCTTCGGACCGATGCTCTCTGCGCAATCGCGCTTCACCAATTTTCCTGACTTTCTTAAGTTCTTGATTCCGGCGCTTAATGGCACAGTCGGATTCTGGGCTACGGTATCGCTCAACATTCCGGACTTCACACGCTTCGCCAAGAGCCAACGGCAACAAGCGCTCGGGCAGGCGCTTGCGCTGCCCACGACGATGACGCTTTATTCTCTGATCGGAATCCTCGTCACTTCGGCGACCGTGGTTATCTTTGGGAAAGCGATTTGGGATCCGGTGCAACTTTTGAGTCGGTTCCACTCGCCGGTTGCAGTGGTGATCTCGCTGGTGGCCATTTTGCTGGCGACGCTGAATGTGAATATTGGAGCGAATGTTGTATCGCCTGCCAACGATTTCTCCAATCTGTGGCCGAGGAAGATCAACTTCCGCACGGGTGGCGTGATGACCTGCCTGATGGGAATCGTGCTGATGCCGTGGAAACTTCTTTCGAGCTACGGCACTTTTATTTTCGGGTGGCTCGGGGGCTATGCCGCGTTTCTTGGGCCGGTGGCTGGCATCATGATTTGCGATTACTTTGTGATTCGCCGGCGAGTGTTGTTGGTCGACGACCTGTATCTACGCGGGAGAGCGTATGAATATTCCCACGGCTTCAACTGGCGAGCGATGGTGGCTCTATTTGCAGGAGCCGGGATGGCGCTGGTCGGGTTAGTCGTGCCGTCGGTGCGGGTTCTTTACGACTATTCGTGGTTCGTAGGATTTGCACTTTCGTTTGCGAGTTATTGGGCGCTGATGAAGATGCGGCGAGCGCAGCAAATTTGAGCATTGCTACGTGGCCTACAACGTGCGGCCTTCAAAAAGAGGCGCGCTAGCTTGCCTTGGAGAGTCTCGGTGCGCTGGGCATTTCCTGAATTGCGTTCCCGAGGCCGTCACGAAATCCCTTCCGCCAACTCGGCCATTTGAGTCGCCAGTTCAGCCAGTGTTTTGCTTTCGCGTTTGACGCACCGCGAATTTCGGTCATCATCGCGACCCCATACGCGCCGATTGCCAGGCGTCCCAGCCACTGTGGAATGTGTCTGGGGGGCGGAGCGCCGATTGCACCGGCGAGGAATGGCAGCCACTCAGAAACCGGCGCTGGCTCGTCGTCGCAGATGTTGTAGAGACCGGGCGAAGGCGCTTCGACGGCCGCCAGGGTTGCCGACGCGGCGTCGTCAATGTGTAGAAACGACCAATAGCCTGTGCCTTTGCCAATGATTGGGATGCGCCGTTTCCTGACGTCCTGGAGCATAGACCCGCCGAGACCGAGAGACGTACCCGGACCGTAGAAGGAGCCGTAGCGCAAAACAAATCCCTCGATTGCAGGTTCGCCGAGGACTGCCGACTCGAGGTGACGAATTGCCGCGAAAGTTTTACTTACCGACGGTTCGGGAGTCGCGATCAGCGGATCGTCTTCGTGCTTGATCCAGCTCCCGGTGCGCGCGTATGGCCATCCCGTATAGCTTTGAGCGATAAATCTTCGGCATCCGGTTCTGCGCGCCGCTGCCAAGAGGAAGTCCGTCGCGTGGGTGCGAAGCAGGTTGGTCAGGGCGAAGTCGTCGTCGAAACGCTTCACATCAAGGCTCGCCGGGATTGCCGTGAG
>JBAWBE010000100.1:0-7428 GCA_049589635.1 Terriglobales bacterium | reverse complement strand
GCTTGGGCATGTTGATGTCAAGGAGCGTTACGGCTGGGAGGTCGCGAACATCCCTTCCTGCATATGCTCCTCGGCCGAAAAGATAGTCCAGTGCTTCCTCCCCATCACGCGCACGGACCAGCGGATTTTTGACCTTCGCACGAGTGAAAGCCCTCACGGTCAGTTCGGCGTCGTCGTTATTGTCTTCCACCAGCAGGATTGTTTGTTCTTCAAACATTATCGGATGCCTCCCAACGTGAAATAGAATGTTGCCCCTGCGCCGACTGCCGCTTCCGCCCAGATACGGCCACCGTGTCGTGAAATGCCTCGCTGTGCGGCCGCGAGACCCATGCCTGCTCCTTCAAATTCCGCTTCCGAATGCAACCTCTGGAATGGCGCGAAGAGTTTGTCGGCATAAGCCATGTCGAACCCGACACCGTTATCTCGAACGTAGAACGCAGATTCGTGATCCTCGTTATCTCTCCCAAATGTGATCTGAGGCCGCGACGTCTTCGCGGTGTACTTCCAGGCGTTGCCTAGCAGGTTGACCAGAACCATCGTAACGAGCCGTCTGTCGGCGGTTGCCGAGAGCCCGTCTGCTATCTCAACCGCAACCTTGCGCGCTGAGTCTTTTTGTTGGAAGTCGCCAACTATGCCACGCGCCAGCCCGGTGAGATTTACCAACTCTTTCTTTAGAGTGCCCCGGTTCACGCGCGACAGGTCCAACAGATCGTCAATGAGAGCGGACATCTTCTGTGTGGCCATCCGAACCCGTTGCAGATAGTGGCAAGCTTGCCCGTCAAGCTTTCCGGAGTACTCGTCGAGAAGAGCCACACTAAAGCCGTCGATAGCCCGGAGCGGAGCTCGCAGATCATGGGAGATGGAGTAGCTGAAGGCCTCCAACTCTTTGTTGGAATGTTCGAGTTCCTTCGTCCACTCGCGCCGGGCATTCGCCAACTCCAAGTGTGTTCGAACAAGAGCCAGTTCCTGGGCCAGTGCTACGGCACGTTTGCGCTCCTCTTCGTAGGCTCGCGCATTGGCCACGTCGGTCGTGACTGCCGCTGCCAACAGGTCGTAAAAGACTCGATAGGTCTCATTCAATTCCAATCTCGAACTGACACCGGCTACGAGGGCGCCTACTGGGCCTTTAGAGCCGGGAGGCGTGAGTGGGAGCGCGATAGCTTCTTTCTGCGAGTCGGGATAGTCGCCACAGGGAAAACAGCCGAATCGCGCCTTCACATCGGTTACATGTTGCGCACGACCTGTCTTCGCCAATTCGGCAAACGGCCAGCTCGACTCCTGGGGCGTAACTAACGACACAAGCAATGGGCTCGCCGCGCTCCCATCAGGCAAACCTGTGCTGGCAATCAATCGAGCTTGTTCACTCTTGTCCTCAAACAAGTAGAAAAGGGCGAAGGGTAAATCCAGCCGATAGTCCGAGAGCACCTGCGCGGCCCGCGTGCATATATCTTCAGGCGACTGCGCCTTGCCGGTACGCGCCGCCAGATCGCGCAGGGCACGCGTACGTCTCTCACTTAACATTCGATTCGTGGTTTCAGTGACTGGATGAAACAGACCGACGACACCTGTTTCGTCGCGGATGGGACTGAACGAAAATGTAAAGAATGTTTCCTCGAGGTATCCATTACGATCGAGAAACATCCGCTGGTTTTCCAAGAATGAAGTCTCGCCGGCCAGAGCGCGAGCAAAAGCTTCCCCCACAACGGGCCATGCTGAAGCCCAGCACTCGCTGAAGTCCTGGCCGGTCGCGTGAGGATGCTTCTCGCCGCAGATCGGCCAGTAGCCATCGTTATAGATCTGAACGTGCTTCGGACCCCAGGCTAGCGAAATAGGAAAGTTTGAGGCGAGACAGAGGCTCACGGTCGTGCGCAGGCTCTGCGGCCATGACCCGATAGGGCCCAAGGGGGTCTTGCTCCAGTCCATCGAGCGGATGAGTTCACCCATTTTTCCGCCGCCGACCAGCCAGTCCTGTGGCTGGCTCTGTTCTCGTCGTGAACTTGCACCAACACCCGATTGTGCGACAGACATACTTCGTCCCTAGCCCTCTAGGTTTGTTATCGACGCGCGAACATGATTCGTTGAGTCAAGTCATGGCCAAATGGCATGACAAAAGCATTTCGGTGACGGTTTCGCAGACTCGGTAAGAGTTTCCTAATAAGCGTTTCCCAATAAGACGTGGACTGAGGATTTGCTGGCGACGGGATCGGGCTTTTGCGGCTCGTCCTGATGCTGGCATGGTTCGTGTCGACTGTCTCATTAGAAGAACTCAAGATGACCAGGATTAGCTCCCTGCCGTGGCTACATCGCCTCGCAACCCAGTTCGTTCGCTACCGCCCAAGGTGAAATAAAATGTCGAGCCCAGGTCGAGCTCAGCTTCCGCCCAAATCCGGCCTCCGTGTTTTTGCACGATGCGATGGACCGTCGCCAATCCCACACCTGTACCTTCAAAGTCCTCTTCCCGGTGAAGACGCTGGAAGACCCCGAATAACTTATCGACATATTTCATGTCGAAACCGACGCCGTTATCCCTTACGAAGATAACCGGTTGCCCGTTCTCCTGAGTATGGCCGATCTCAATGACCGCGTGCGGACGGGTGCGAGAGTACTTGATGGCATTGGACAGCAAGTTTTGAAAGACTTGCCCGATCAGCACTGCGTCGCATTCGAGGGAAGGCAGGCTGCCAATTTTCCATTCCACCTCGCGCCCTTCAGTTTCCGGTTTCAGCACAGCGATGATTTCTTCCGCGACTGCGTTCAATCCCGTGAGTTGCAGATGTAACGACCGCTGTCCGGTTCGAGCCAGATTCAGCAACTGATCTGTCAAGAGACCCATGCGGCGGGTGCCATCCTGAATACGCTGAACATAGTGCAGGGCTTGGGGCTCAAGGGTTGTCCCGAATTCCTCCAGACACGCCGCAGCAAATCCCATGATATGGCGCAAAGGAGCGCGTAGATCGTGAGAGACGGAGTAGGTGAAGGAGTCCAGTTCGCGGTTGGCAGCTTCCAGTTGCGCGGTGCGTTGCACTATTCGTTCTTCGAGGCTTTCATTGAGTTTGCGGATCTCCAGTTCGGCCGCTTTCTTTTGTGTGATATCACGGAAGGCGACCACCCCGCCCCGCGCCGAGCCGTCCCTGCCTTTCAGAGGGCCGCCACTGATCTCGAGCCATACTCCCTCCTCGAGTTCCGGGTTGCGTATAAAGATCTCGGCCGTACTAACCTCGCCCTGAATCGCGCGCGAAAGGGGATTTTGCTCGTCCGGGAGGGGCGTAATGGTGTCGGGCAGGTAAACGCCGTAGTGTGAATTCCATCCGCCGGGAGCAACATTTTCCGCGCCCATGCCGACAATCCGGGTGGCGGCGGGATTCCAGAGGATAAATTTCCCATTTTCATCGGCGGCGACCAATCCCTCGTCAATACTATCCAGCACCGACTGGAGCATGAGCGTCTGGGTTTCCAGAGCTTGTTGCGAGCGTGACAATTCCTCGGCTTGCCGCGAGAGTTCCTCCGCTTGCTCAGCGAGCTTCCCCTCCGCTTGCTTACGCTCGCTGATGTCGCGCGCAATCTTCGAAGCGCCCACAATCGCGCCATTCCCGTCCCGGATCGGCGAAATCGTCACCGATACGTCGATCCGCCTGTCATCCTTTCGCACACGGACGGTTTCGAAATGGTCCACGTTGTCGCCTCGGCGGATGCGCTCCAGAATGTCAGACTCCTCGTTCACACGATCCGGAGGGAAGAGCATTAGCATCGGTTGGCCTATGGCCTCTGCTGCCGAGTAGCCGAAGATCTTCTCGGCACCGTGATTCCAGGCGGTTATGGTTCCATCCAGGGCCTTACTGATGATGGCATCGTCGGAAGAATCGACTACCGCGGCCAGATGTTCGCGCACTTCCGATGTCATCATGCTTTCGGTCCCGACTCGAAGAGCCTCGAGTGCCTGGGCTCGCCTGAGTTCCAATCGGACTCAAGACTCACGGCCTGCCATTTGGCCATGTTGGAAAAAACGAGGGCCATATAAACGGAGGCACTGAGCTTCGACCTCGTGATACCTGCGCGGAAGATCCATGTCAAACGCCACGGACTCATGGCGTGGTGTTTTTCTGAGAGAGTGTTCTGCATAAGAGAGCTCCAATGTGGCATTCACGCGGGGCCACTGATTAGGGTATCGGCAATGACGGGGCCAATCTTTAAAACAAGCACTTCGTCACGGGGTGCCCTAATGCATCGCACAGGGGGGGCGCTCGAAATCATCCAAAGAAAGAACAGTGTTTCGGATTCGCCCTTCTTCAAGGACTCACCCGAGTTTTGCTAGATCGAAAAATGCCGATGCGGGTATAAGGGGCTGCGTGGTCCGTCCAATGCCGGCTTGCGACCCATACAGTAAACACCGTATAGGCTTTCGCTTTGGCCATGATGCATCTTTAGGCTGCAAGTGTGCGGTATTCGTGTGCCTCTTGGCAGTGCGCATTTCTCAAAAACAAATGAGTTCCATCAAAATCCTAATCGCCGACGATCACGAGCTCTTTAGGCGTACTGTTCGGTCTTTCCTCGAATCTCAGCCCGACTACCGCGTCTGTGGCGAAGCTGGCGATGGGATCGAGGCTATTGAAAAGGTCCGTCAACTACGTCCCGACATTGTGCTCATGGACATCAACATGCCTCGCATGGGCGGTCTGGAGGCGACCCGAATCATTAAGCGTGAAATTCCTGAGTGCAACGTGATCATTGTCACTCAGAACCATCCGACAATCGCCCGCGAGCAAGCTCGCAGCGTGGACGCCAACGCCTCGGTGACAAAATCCGATCTGACCAGAGATTTGCTGCCCGCCATTGAAAAAATGTTCGGAGAAGCCAAACCTGAAGCGCATGCAGAACTCAACGCTGAAGGGGCAGCTACAGAGGGGTGGGTGCGAGCGGGCGGAGCGTTGGCAAAATTGGTCCATGACTTTGACTGGGCAGAAACTCCTCTTGGCTCAAGCGAGGAGTGGCCCCAAAGCCTCAAGACTGTCGTTCGCGTGATGCTCACGTCCCGCTTCGCGATGTGGATGAGTTGGGGGCCAGACCTCACGTTCCTCTATAACGATGCTTACGCCAAGATGACACTCGGCAAGAAACACCCGTGGGCATTGGGGAATCCGTCTCAGAAAGTTTGGGAAGAAATCTGGGATGATATCGGCCCCCGGATTCAAAGAGTGCTAGACACGGGCGAAGCGACATGGGACGAAGCTCTGCTGCTGTTTTTGGAGCGAAGCGGATATCGTGAAGAAACCTATCACACATTCTCATATAGTCCGTTGTCCGGGGACGATGGCAAAATCGCCGGTCACCTCTGTGTCGTCACCGAGGAAACGGACCGCGTCATTGGCGAACGCCGGCTCAAGACCTTACGCTCGCTGGCGACAGAGTTGAGCAAGACAATTACAGAAGAAGATGTGGTCTCGTCATGGTCGCGTAGCCTTTCGGAGGATGAGCAGGATTTGCCGTTCACTCTCACGTATTTCCTGTCTCAAAACGGAAGACAAGCTCGTCTTGCTTGCCGCACTGGTATCACGGCGGGTCACCCGGCGGCGCCCGAAGTGATTGAGTTAATAGAAGAGAACCAGACGTGGCCGATGAGCGACTTGCTTGGCGGCAAAGACTCCGTCATCGTCGAGGGTCTAGCGGAGCGATTCGATTCGTTGCCAACTGGAGCATGGGATAGCCCCCCGAACCGGGCACTCCTACTTCCACTGACAAGTCAAGCACAGACCACCCCTGCTGGAATCATTGTGATTGGGCTCAATCCATATCGTCCGCTCGACGTGAGCTACGCTGGATTTCTCAACCTCATTGCCGGACAGATCGCGGCGAGCATCGCAAATGCGCGTGCTTACGAAGATGAGAAGAAACGCGCCGAGGCGCTCGCAGAAATCGACCGCGCCAAGACCTTGTTTTTCAGCAACGTGAGCCACGAATTTCGCACTCCGCTCACGCTCATGCTGGCTCCCCTCGAAGACCTGCTTGCAGAGTCCAATGGACTCTCTCCGCAGCATCATGAACGCCTTGACATTGCACATCGAAACTCACTCCGTTTGCTAAAGCTCGTCAATACCCTTCTTGATTTCTCTCGAATTGAAGCCGGGCGTTTTCAGGCTTCCTTCGAGCCGACCGATCTTTCCCAACTGACTTCCAAACTTGCGAGTGTCTTTCGTTCCGCTATGGAGCGAGCCGGCCTCAAATTCATTATCAACTGCCCCAGAATTGACGAACCAGTTTATATAGACCACGAATTGTGGGAGAAAATTGTCTTCAACCTGTTGTCGAATGCTTTCAAGTTTACTTTTAAGGGGGAGATTGAGGTTTCCGTCGGTAAGAGCGACGGGCAAATGGAACTTGCGGTAAGGGATACCGGAACGGGCATTCCTGCCGAGGAGTTGCCACATCTATTCGAGAGGTTCTATCGAGTCAAGAATGCCCACGGGCGCACGTTCGAGGGCAGCGGTATCGGCCTTGCCCTCGTGCAGGAACTCGCGAAACAGCACGGCGGTGCCGCAAGAGTCGACAGCGAAATGGGTCGAGGAAGCACGTTCAGAGTAACAATTCCATTCGGCAAAGATCACTTGCCCGCTGACCGGATCGGCGCAAAACGCACGTTGACGTCAACTACCCTCGAAGGCGAAACGTATGTAGAAGAAGTTCTGCACTGGCTACCGGAGGCCCAGAAGGCACAGGATGTTCCGTTAACGTCGGTCCTTGTCTCCCCTGAAATCGAGCCACCTGAAATCTCAGGGCTCCAAGGCACGGAACGGCGTCCGCGCATTCTGCTCGCCGATGATAACGCAGACATGAGGGAATACGTACGGAAGCTCCTGTCACCCAGTTGCGATGTCCAGACCGTCGCTGATGGTGAGGCGGCGCTTGAAGCTATCCGTCAGCGCCCTCCTGACCTTATCCTGACTGACGTGATGATGCCGAAGCTGGACGGATTTGGTTTGTTGAAGGAATTACGGTCGGACAAACGCACCGAGACTATCCCTGTGATCATGCTTTCTGCTCGCGCCGGAGAAGATTCGCGGCTAGAGGGACTCAGTGCGGGGGCGGACGATTATCTCAACAAGCCGTTTTCGGCGCGCGAACTACTGGCACGTGTGAACTCCCAGTTAAAGCGGAAGCACGCAGAGAATGCTCTGGCGGATGCGCTCCGCCAGCAAAGAGCACTGTTCCAGGTTGCTGACGGATTGCATCGCGCAAGTTCCCTGGACGAAATTTATGGCACAGCGATGGAGGCCATTTGCGAGGCATTGCAATGCGAGCGGGTAGCGATCCTGCTCTACGACGAAACTGGCACGATGCGGTTCGTCAGTTGGCGCGGCCTGTCCGGGAACTACCGCAAAGCAGTTGAGGGACATTCGCCGTGGAAACGCGAGGACCCTGACCCTCAGCCCGTCT
>JBAWBE010000099.1:0-9972 GCA_049589635.1 Terriglobales bacterium | reverse complement strand
GATAAAGACTGAAGAGCCGTCCGCAGGAGCAACGCCGGGTCCCGAGACCAAGCCCGAGGGCAAGGAGGGCAAGAAGAACAAGCAACCTGCAAACGCGAAAGAAACGAAGACCGACGAGAAGTCGTCTGAAACCGAGAAAAAGGAACCGCCAAAGATCTTCAAGATCGATCTGGACGGGATTCAGAATCGCATCGTGGCCCTCGCAGTACCCCCGGCGCAGATCCGCGGGTTGGATGCTTCGAAAGATGCGATCTACTACAGCACGTCCCCTGTTAACGGACTTTCCGGGCCGATCCCCGGCGAAGAACCCGCGATTCACGCCTATGATCTGAAAGACCACAAGGACAAAGTACTGATAGAAGGGGCGTTCCGCTTCGCGCTTTCTTCCGACGGATCGAAACTCCTCTATCGCGGCGACGGCGGACCAAAGTATGGCATCATCGACGCCAAACCGCCTGACTCCCCGCATAAGCCGAGCGAGGGGAGCCTGGATATCAGCGGTATGCGGGCTGAGGTTGATCCCCCGCAGGAATGGAAGGAGATCTACAACGAGGTCTGGCGGCAAGAGCGCGATTACTTTTTCCAGGCCTCGATGAATGGCGTCGACTGGCAAAAGGTGCACGACCAGTATGCGCAGTTGCTTCCGTATGTAGCCGATCGCTATTCGCTGACCTACATCATGGCCGGGATGATCGGCGAGTTATCGAACTCCCATACTTATGTCGGCGGCGGCGAGTACCCGGACCTGCACGGGGTAAACGTTGGATTGCTGGGTGCGGACTATGAAGTCGATTCCGCGAGCAGCTTGTACCGCTTCAAGAAAATCTATACCGGTGAAAATTGGGATGCTCAGTCGCGCTCTCCTCTGACGGAGCCGGGCGTCAACGTGAAAGAAGGCGATTACCTGATCGCGATCAACGGCCGTTCTCTGCGTTCCCCGCAGACGCCGGACGAGCTCCTCGTTAACACCGCAAATCAGGTCGTAACCCTAACCGTGAACTCGAAGGCGAGCGCCGACGGCGCGCGCAAAGTGGTCGTCAAGCCAATCGCCGACGAATTCAATTTGCGCGAGTTGAACATGGTCGAGAGCAACCGTAAGAAGGTCGATGCGGCCAGCGGCGGGAAGATAGGCTACGTCTATCTGCCCGACATGGGCGAGGCCGGGCTGAATGCGTTCGTCAAAGAATACTTCCCGCAGATCCGCAAGGAAGGAATCATCTTCGACGTTCGCTACAACGGTGGCGGATTCGTCGATCAGCTAATCTTCGAGAGACTGCGGCGTACGCTGGCAGCTATGGGAAGCTCCCGCAACTTTCAACCGGGACCGATTCCGGGCCAGGTGTTCTACGGATACATGGCCTGCGTTACCAATCACTATGCCGCATCCGACGGCGATTTTTTCAGTTACTTCTTCAAACAATACAAGCTGGGGCCACTTATCGGCACCCGCACCTGGGGTGGCGTGCGCGGCATCCGCGGACAGATACCTCTAATGGATGGCGGCTACATCACGCGGCCGGAGTTCTCGCTCTACGGCCTCGACAGCCAATGGCTGATTGAGAACCGAGGCGTACAACCGGACGTGATCGTCGACAATCCTCCCGACCAGGTTATCAAGGGACAGGACTCGCAGCTCGATAAGGTCATCGAGATGGTGATGCAGGAGATCAAGGCGAATCCCAAGAAATTGCCGCCGCAGCCCCCGGATTTGCCGGCCTATCCGGCAGGTCCAGGAATGTAAGAAACAATGTAGTGTCACAAGCTGCGAGCTTCGAGCGACGACTTTTCCAGGTCGCTCGGGGCTCGTGGTTCATAACTGCCAGCCAGGTTCTCGTCTCGCCACACACTTGCCCATTGGCATCGGTTCGTCCCCTCTAGCACTCCCAGGCCCTATGTCTCGGGCCGCGTGACACCTTGGTGCTCAACCCTGGGCACGATCCTTCCGATGAGAAAGTAATCCGCCATGAATGAAAATGATGACATCGTCAAAGAGTTTCTGGTCGAAAGTCATGAAAATCTGGACCGGCTCGATCGCGACCTGGTTGACCTCGAGAAGCATCCTTCGGACCGGGAGATTCTGGGCAGCATTTTCCGGACGATCCATACCATTAAGGGGACGACCGGGTTTCTCGGTTTTGGCAAGCTCGAAGCGGTTGCCCATGTTGGCGAGAATCTGCTGACGAAACTGCGCGACGGGCAACTCAGCCTGCATCCCGAACTGACCACAGGCCTGCTCGCCCTGGTCGATGCGGTACGGCAAATGCTGTCCAGCATCGAGGCATTGGGAAATGAGGGGGAGCGCGACGATCAGGATTTGATTGCCCGGTTGACGCACCTGCTGCAATCAGAGGGCGTGGCCGCGCCCGCTGCTCCGCTGCGGGTCAAGAAAGCAAAAGGGGCAGCAGCAAGCAAATCGGCAGCAAGCGCGTTGGCATCCAGCGAGCCGCCCACACACGAGTTAGTACCCGCCAAGCCAGTTGCCGACAGTGATTCCGCATCCAGGTCGCTGGGGGACATCCTCATCAGCCGTGGGGAAGCAACTCCGGGAGAGGTCTCTGACGCAATCGCGATGCAACAAGCAGGCGACCCGCGGCGCGTCGGCGAAATTCTCGTCGAACAGGGTGCGGTCAAACCTCGCGAGGTGCTCGAAGCGCTGCGCGTCCAGCAATCGCATGGACAGAGCGCCAGTGAAAGCACGATTCGCGTGGATGTACGACAGCTCGACCAGTTGATGAACCTGGTCGGGGAACTTGTTCTGGCGCGCAACCAGATTCTCCAGTTCACCAAGAATATCGAGGAGACGGGCCTCGTCACGGCCGGACAAAGGCTCAACCTGATTGCGAGCGAGTTGCAGGAGAGCGTGATGAAGACGCGCATGCAGCCGATCGTCAGCATCTGGAGCCGCTTTCCGCGGACGGTTCGCGACGTGGCGCTGACCTGCCACAAGCAGGTGCGGATCGAGATGCAAGGGCAGGAGACCGAACTCGATAAGACGCTGATTGAGGCGATCAAGGATCCGATGACCCATCTGGTGCGCAACGCCGTCGACCATGGCATCGAGGGCCCGGACGCCCGCCGCGCAGCCGGCAAGGATCCGGAAGGCGTGCTGTCGTTGCGCGCGTTTCACGAAGGAGGACAGGTCAACATTGAAATCTCGGACGACGGCGCGGGCCTGAACATTCAGAGAGTGATCCAGAAGGCGGTGCAGAAGGGATTGATCAGCGCCGATCAGGCGGCGCGCATGAGCGAGCGGGAGGCGGCGAATCTCGTGTTCCTGCCCGGCCTGTCGACCGCCGAAAAGGTCACGAACGTCTCCGGCCGCGGCGTGGGCATGGATGTGGTCAAGACCAACATCGAACGCATCGGCGGCACCGTCGATCTACAGTCGTCGTTTGGAAAAGGCACCACCGTTAAAGTCAAAATTCCGCTCACGCTCGCCATTGTTCCCGCCCTGATCGTGACCAGTGTGGGGCAACGTTACGCCATCCCGCAAGTCAGTCTGCTCGAACTGGTCGGCCTCGACGGCAACCAGGCTCGCAAGGGCGTCGAGATGATCCATGGGGTGCCGGTGTACCGTCTGCGCGGGCGCTTGCTGCCGCTGGTGCACCTGAGGCAAGTGCTCAAGACTGGCCCTGCGGTAGACGGAACGACCGCAATCGGCATGCTCGGTGAGGTGCGCAGCGATACGCGCGCAAGCCCGTTCGAGCGTGTCAACATTGTCGTTTTGCAGGCCGATGGCCGGAGGTTTGGATTGGTGGTCGACGAAATTTCCGACACCGAAGAGATCGTGGTCAAGCCGCTCGGCCGCCATTTAAAAAATATCAGCGCCTATGCCGGAGCAACCATTATGGGCGACGGCAAAGTGGCGCTCATCCTGGATGTACTTGGCCTCGCCCAGTCCTCCAGCCTCGTAGCCGAGACCGACGAACGGGCGCGAGCGGAGCAGGAGCAGGCCAAGACGGAAGACAACAACCTCCAAAAACTGGTTCTCTTCGCGGGCCGGGCCGGTTCGCGGATGGCGGTGCCTTTGAACATGCTGGCGCGGCTTGAAAACATTCCGGGGGCAAAGGTCGAACGCTCTGGAAATCAGTGGGTCACCCAGTATCGCGGGCGGATTCTTCCACTCATCCGCATCAGCCATGCACTCGAGGAGCGGCCCAATATGGACCGTGCCGAAGACCGTGTCAATGACCGTGCTGAAGATAGTCTTGCTCTTCCGACCAGCGCTGATCTGCAAGTTCTCGTGCTTCAAAACCAGGGTCATTCATTCGGCCTGATCGTGAACCAGATTCTCGACATTGTCGAGAGCCGCTCGGGACCGCAATCCCCCTCCACGCGCCCCGGCGTGCTTTATTCCGCAGTGATCTCCAACCGCGCGACAGAGCTCCTGGACGTCCCGGCCATTCTGAGCGCCGGAGAAGCGTTTGAGCCAGCCGAGTCGAATGCGACTGCAGCGGCCGGGATCTGAACTATGGCGGAGACACATCAATTCTGCTCGTTTTATCTGGATCATCTGCTCTTCGGGATCGAGTCGCAGAAAATTCAGGAAGTGGTCGCCTATCGCGAGTTGCGGCCGGTTCCACTCGCGCCCGCGGTCGTCAGCGGCTTGATGAGCCTGCGGGGCCAGGTGGTGGTCGCTTTCGAACTGCGCCGCCAGCTCGAACTCGCCGAGCGCCCCGCGAATATCACGCCCGTCTGTCTGATAGTGCGCGCCGGCGATGGCACGGTCTGCCTGCTGGCCGACGAGGTCGGCAACGTCCTTGAGGTCAGAGAAGACAGTTTTGAGCGCGTGCCCGAGACGCTTTCTCCGAGACTGCGTTCGCTAGTTCTCGGCGTGTACAAGCTCGAAAGCGGGCTGATGCACGTGCTCGACGCCGAGCGGGCGTGTGAAATTCCAACCTAGGAAAACGAGTCACTTCAACGCGATTCCCGCCTACCCTCTCTTGGCGCTTTTGGCCATGGAATCTCGCTTACGCGAAATGACTTCGATGCCGATGGAGAGGTTGTAGCACCGCAGGCATAGGATCCGCCGTCCGCGAAGCGCGCTTGTGCAAATCACTCGACGACCGTTGGTGAAAGTGAGCGTCTTATGACGTGGTTTACCAAAATGAAAATTGCTCCGAAGCTAGGACTGGGATTCAGCTCAATCCTGGCGTTGATGATTGTCTTGGGAGTTTTTTCGCTGCTTCAACTTTCGAAGCTAAACGCCAGCACGATCGAGGTGGCAAACAACTGGCTACCCAACACGAAGTCGCTCGCCGATTTGAGATTCGCTTGCGCTACCGCGCGGCGCTGGGAGTTGAGTTATATCCTCAATCCGGGTAAAGCAGAGGCCCAAGCCCGGCTTGAACAATCCGTGGCCGTGGTCGCCGCCACTCAAAAAGTATATGAGCCCCAGATCGCCACCAACGAGGAACATCGTGTCTACGAGCAATATCGTTCTGCATGGGACAAATACGTGGCCGTGCAGGGGCGCGTCCTGGAACTATCGCGACAGAACAAGCAAGCGGAATCGTCCCGTGTAGCGCTATCGGACGGATCGGAAGCTTTTATAGCCGCCGACAAACTTCTGCAAGAGGACGTTGATCTCAACGACAAAGAGGCGGCGGAGGCGGCAAAGCACGCGACCGCCGTCTATCTGTCCTCTCGCGACTGGGTAATTGGCATCCTGCTGGGCACGGTTGTACTTGGATCCGCTATCGCATTCTCATTGGCGCGGTCGCTCACGTCTTCCGCTACCCGGATGCTCGAAATGATTCAGGAAATCGCCGACAACAACCTTACCATCGAGGATCTCGAGGTCACCTCCGGGGACGAGGTCGGACAGGCCAGCCTCGCCTTAAACCTCATGAAGAACAATTTGCATGAGATGGTCAAGACCATGCGGGCCGCGGCGGAGCAGGTCGCAGCGGCCAGTGAAGAGGTTTCGGCTACCAGCCAGCAGATCACGGCCAATTCCGAAGAGACGAGGGCGCAGGCGAAAGTGGTTTCCGAAGCGGGTGCCGAAGTGAACACCAGTCTGCAGACATTAGCATCGGGCGCGGAAGAAATGAATTCCACAATCTGCGAGATTGCCAAGAATGCAACCGAAGCGGCGCGGGTAGCAGGCGAAGCGGTCACTGCCGCTGAGGCAGCGAACCAGACCGTGGGGCTGCTCGGTTCCTCAAGCGCGGAAATCGGCAAAGTGGTCGAGGTCATCACCTCGATTGCGCAGCAAACGAACCTGCTGGCCTTGAACGCGACTATCGAGGCCGCCCGTGCGGGCGAAGCCGGCAAAGGCTTTGCGGTAGTTGCCAACGAGGTCAAGGAACTGGCGAAACAAACGGCCAAGGCGACCGAGCAGATCAGCGGGAAAATTGCTGTCATCCAGGAAAATACGAACGGCGCAGTAAACGCTATCGGCGGGATTCGCGGAGTAATCGACAAGATCAGCCAGATCTCGACCACCATTGCGACCGCCGTCGAGGAGCAGAGCGCGACCACCGGCGAGATGGCACGCAACGTTTCGGAAGCGGCGAGCGGCGCCAGCACCATTGCCAGCAACATAAGCGGCGTCGCACAGGCCGCGCAGGACACCTCGACCAATATAGGCGAGGCTCAAATCGCTGCTCAGGACTTGGCGAATCGGGCCAATGAGTTGCGCGAACTGGTCGGCCGCTTCAAGCTCAGCGACTCCGTTAATAACCGCACGCCCGCGAGCGCTCCAAGCCGGAGACGAGGCGCCGCGGCAGGCTATTGAAATCGAGAGAAGTCACTCGGTCAGCCCAATGACGCAAGGGAGCGCGAAGCGTGCCGCCGATTCGGATATTGATCGTTGACGATTCCGCCGTGATGCGCCGCCTGCTTACCGAAGTTCTGGCAGCGGATCCGGAGATCGTCGTCGCAGGCGCGGTGGGCGCTGGGCGTCTCGGCCTTACTGCCATTCCGCAGCTCAAACCGGATCTGGTGACGCTCGACGTCGAAATGCCGGAGATGGATGGCATTCAAACCCTGGTTGAGATTCGCAAAATCGATTCGCGCCTGCCGGTCATCATGTTCAGTACTCTGACGGGCCCGGGCGCGGCCGCAACCCTCGAGGCATTGGCGCGCGGCGCGAGCGATTACGCGACCAAGCCCTCGAATGCGGGCAGCCAGGAAAAGGCGCGCGTCCTGGTGCGCGAAGAACTGATCCCGAAGATCAAGGCGCTGTGCGGGGCGCGCAACAAGCGCCGCGTGATCACGCCCGTGACCGCATACCTCCCGCCGGTGCAGTATCCGCCCACCCGCATCGACCTGGTTGCGATTGCGACTTCCACGGGAGGTCCGAACGTGTTGGGGGAGTTGATGCCGCAATTCCCGCGAGACTTTCCTGTACCGGTCGTAATCGTTCAGCACATGCCCGCGATGTTCACCAAATTACTGGCGGCGCGCCTTAATGGTCTTACTCAGCTTCAAGTGCGGGAAGGTGAGTCGGGCCAAGTTCTCCAAAAGGGACACGTATGGATTGCACCCGGAGACTTCCACATGACGGTGTCGCGGCAAGGAACGAAATCCGTGCT
The DNA here is from genome assembly GCA_049589635.1 of Terriglobales bacterium. GTDB lineage: Bacteria > Acidobacteriota > Terriglobia > Terriglobales > Acidobacteriaceae > Acidiflorens. The sequence continues at coordinate 2,434 of JBAWBE010000099.1, read as the reverse complement.
CGGTCTTAACCACGATCCTCATGAGAATTCCTGCCGGCCAGCGGCGGATGTGCTGTTCCGTTCGGTGGCGCGCTGCTTTAAAGAAAATGTGCTGGCGGTGGTGTTGACCGGCATGGGTTCTGACGGCACGCTCGGCTCAGCCGAAATTCGCAAAGCCGGAGGCGCGGTGATCGTTCAGGATGAGGCTAGCTCGGTCGTTTGGGGTATGCCCGGAAGCGTGGTCGCTGCCAAGCTTGCCGACCGGGTCTGCCCACTGAACGCGGTCGTGCCCGAAATCCTGCGCCGCGTTTCTTTTCATCGAGGCGTGGCGAGCGCCGCGCACAGTTGAGCAGTGGTGTTGAAGAACGCCAAAAGACAGAACACCGAAGGAAAGAAAGCCGAAATGGAGATGCATAAATAACCTCAATGGCCATCGAAGCTGCAAAACCGGCGCCAATCCCTGGAACTGGGCCTCGCGACGCTGTCCCTCGCGACCCGGCCTACCTGAAGGTCCGCGACCTCGTCTATCGGATCTCCGGTATCTACCATTCCGACCAGAAACTCTATCTCCTGGTCTCGAGTTGCGGTCGCCGCATGACCGTGTGTGGTGCAACCAGTCCATCCGAATACCTTGATCACCTCACCGTGCGCGGGAACCGCGATACCGAGTTGCGCCTGCTGCTCAACGAAATCACGATTGGCGAAACCTACATGTTTCGCCATCCCGCCCAGCTCAGTGCTATGAGCACCGTGATCCTGCCGCAGGTCATGCAGTCGAAGATTGCAATCGGTCTCAAGCGGCTCCGCATCTGGTCGGCTGGCTGCTCAACCGGAGAAGAGCCTTACACGCTGGCCATGTTTCTGCTCGAAGAAAAACAGCTGGCGGGTTGGACTTTCGACATTGTGGCAACCGACCTGAATACGAAGTCGCTGGAGACATCCAAAGCCGGAATCTACGGAGACTACGCGTTGCGCAATGTCACCGACGTCCAGCGCAGAAAATATTTCAGGGATGTCGGCAACGGCAAGTTGGAGGTCAACGATCTGCTCCGGGCGCATGTGCGCTTCGACCGTGTCAATCTGAGCGACGACAGCAAGATGGTTTTCCTGAAAGGGATCGACGTCATCTTCTGCTGCAATGTGCTCATTTACTTCGATCTCGCTTCCAAAAAACGGGTGGTGCAGCATTTTTTCAGCAATCTGATTCCAGGAGGCTACTTCTTCCTGGGACACGCCGAATCGCTGTTTCAGGTCGACGAAGCTTTCCGTTTGGTTCACTTTCCAGGAACCACGGCGTATTTGAAACCTGGGCCTCGAACCGCTGCCGGAGGCACTTCATGAACGACCCACAGATTACCCAACTAAAATCCCGGATCGCAGCGCTCGATTCGATCTCGACCGCTCCCGCCATCCTTCAACCCCTGCTCGCCATGATGCGTTTGCCAGTCGACGACATCCGAATGGAACAGGTAGTCGAGCTCGCCTCTCGTGACGGAGCGATTGCAGCCCAGTGCCTGCGAATGGCCAATTCTCCTCTTTTCGGACGCAACGCGGCGGGAACCGTCCGCGCCGCCGTCATGACGCTCGGTATCGATCGGGTGCGCTCGATTCTTTTCGGCTCGTGCATGAACCAGACTATCCCAGCCGACGAATGGGTACTGGACCCGAATACCTTCTGGCGTCACTCGCTCGGCTGCGCACTCATTACCCAAACCATGGCTCGCAAAATCGGCTACCCAGAGCCCGAGAAGGCGTACCTTGTAGGTCTGCTGCACGACCTCGGCTTCCTGGTTATCTCGGTTCTCGACAACGCAAAGTTTCGTGACTGCCTGCAACGCGCCTCCGCCGAGCGCTGCCCGCTCCACCTCGCGGAGCAGCAACTCCTCGGATACACGCACGCCGATGCCGGACGCATGCTTTGCGAGCATTGGGGATTTTCAAGCGAACTCGCGAAAGCCGTCGGCAGCCACCACCGATTGGATCTCATGGAGACAGCCAGTCCCCTCGTGTGCCTGGTTCATCTCGGCGACCTGCTCTGCCGTGTGCGCAACCTCGGCTATGGATACGACGAGACCCTGACCGTCTCCTTCTCGCAGGAGACCGCATGGAATCATCTCGTGACCAGCTACCCGGCGCTCGCGGAGATCGATTTCTTCCGCTTCACGCTCGACGTCGACGGCTCCATGGATCAGATCGCGGCGCTGGTCAATTCTGTCTTCGTCGCCGACAAAGCGGTCGGGGCTCCCTCGGCGTAAGGCCAGCGAAAGCGCCAAAGGCAGAAAGGCGCGACGAGACTCCCGTTAAGTAACCAACACCTTGGTTACTATGCGCACCATGATTGGCGAGTACTCGCACGCTCGCTGACATTACGGAAGTGACATTTACAGTCTGGCCAAGAGGCCATACGATCAACGAGTAGTTTGGCAGTTCTGGGGGAGGGCTGCCAGAGGCGTCC
>JBAWBE010000098.1:0-2054 GCA_049589635.1 Terriglobales bacterium | reverse complement strand
GCCCTGTGCATGGGCCGCATCGAGTGCGTCCGCGATCTCGATCGCGAGGGAGAGGATCACCTCGGTCTCCATCGGACGGGCCGCAATCTGGTGATTCAGTGTCACGCCGTCCAGAAACTCCATGGCGATGAAAGCTTCGCCGCCCTGGTCATCGATTTCGTGGATGGTGCAGATGTTGGGATGATTCAGCGCAGAGGCAGCTTTGGCTTCGCGCTGAAAACGGGCGAGCGTTTGTTGGTCTTTGGCGACGTCGTGGGGCAGAAACTTGAGTGCAACAAACCGACCCAGTTTCACGTCCTCGGCCTTATAGACGACACCCATTCCACCGCCGCCCAACTTCTCGACAATGCGGTAGTGCGAGATGGTCTTGCCGATCATTGGCGAAAATCTTACGTCTGTGGTCAGAGCGAGTCAATGAAAGCTGGCGATCGGTGAAAATAGCTTTTTCGCGATATCTTCGCCTGCGTTGCCCTGAGGCAGACGACGGCTAGAACCACGACGCTCTGCCTTCAGAATGCCGGGAGAGGAACGACCACCGCAGGGGTGACCGGATAGGCGGAGCCCCATTACGAAGCGGGCAGCCACATGGCCCTTGTAATGGCCGAAAGTGGCAACGAATACAATGTCTGTTGGCTTAAGCAGGTACTCTTGAGCAGGCCGTTAAGGCCATCCGTCAAAAACTCATGAACATCTTCCACATCGTCGGTGCCCGCCCGAATTTCATGAAGGTTGCTCCAGTTCTACGTGCCCTGAAGCACCATGACAAGGTAGTCCAGACCCTCATCCACACCGGCCAACACTACGACGTCAAGATGTCCGATGTCTTCTTCGAGCAACTTGACATCCCGGCACCGGACATCAACCTCGCGGTCGGCTCAGGCACGCACGCCAAGCAGACAGCTGAAATCATGGTTCGTTTTGAGCCCGTCGTCGTCGAGCGCAAGCCAGATCTCGTCCTCGTGTTCGGCGATGTGAATTCCACCGTTGCCGCAACTCTCGTTTGCGCCAAACTTGGGTTTCGGGTCGGGCACGTCGAAGCCGGTCTCCGATCGTTCGATCGCACCATGCCCGAAGAAATCAACCGATTGGTCACCGACCAGCTTGCCGACATGCTTTTTACTCCCTCGGAAGATGGAGACGAAAATCTTCGCAAAGAGGGAATTGCGTCCGAAAAGATTTTTCGGGTCGGCAATGTGATGATCGATTCTCTGGTGCGACTGCTGCGGGCGGCAAGAAAGATCAACCACGATAATCTCCCGGATCGCTACGCCCTCGTAACACTGCACAGGCCGGCCAACGTCGATGACAGCGCGACCTTAAAGGGAATTCTTGAATCGCTTCTCGAGGTCAACCGCGATCTCAAAGTCGTGTTCCCAGCCCATCCCCGCACGCGTCAGCGGATAGCGGAATTTGGTCTTAGCTCAGGCCAGTTGCAGGTGCTCGACCCGCTCCCCTACATTGACTTTCTTGCCCTCCAAACCAGGGCGACCGTGGTCATCACCGATTCCGGCGGCATTCAGGAAGAGACGACCTATCTCGGCATACCGTGTCTTACGGTCCGCGAGAACACGGAACGGCCGATCACGATTTCGATGGGTACTAATGTGCTCGTTGGTCGCGACCGCGCCAAGCTTAGCGCGGAGTTGTCCAAGGTGTTGGAGGGAAGAGCGAAGAAGGGAACTGTACCGCCTCTCTGGGATGGGAAGACTGGTGAGCGCATCGCTGATGTAATCACGCGATAGCGAAAATACTGCCTGTTCTCGCGCCGATAGTGCTGCCGACTTCATCAATCGACTTGCCGGCAGCCGGGATTGTTCTTTTCCGCGTATGAAAAGGCTATTCTGACAATCATGAAAATCAACCTGAGATTGCGGCATTGGGCGGTTGTCGCGTCGATTGCGATCGGTTGGGTGGGACAAGCTTCGGCTTCAGGACCAATCGAAGCGCAAAGTGATGCTGTCGATGCCTATCTTCAGGCTGAAATGGCAAAGCAGCGGATCCCGGGACTCGCTCTCTTGGTTTCTCGGGGCGGCCAAGTTATCCGATCCCAAAGC
>JBAWBE010000097.1:0-1795 GCA_049589635.1 Terriglobales bacterium | reverse complement strand
GATTTATGTGTTGCACTGTTTCCGGAAGACGACCAACCAAACGCCACAAAAAGAGATTGAAACCGCGGGAAAGCGACTCCAACTTTTGAGGCAGGAGATCGCAAAACGAAAGAAAGAGGCCAAGCATGAAAGGTAACGTGTTCGAGCAAATCGGTTTCTCGCCGCAAGAGGCCGCCGCGCTAAGGATGAAGTCGGAGCTGCATTCGCGGATCGTCAAGACCATCAAGAAGCGGGGATACACACAAGCGGACTTGCAAAAGCGTTTGAATGAAGCACAGCCAAGGGTCAGCGATTTAATGACCGGCAAGATCTCAAAGTTCAGCCTGGAAACGCTCGTCACCTATGCGGAGGCGGTGGGCTTACACCCGCAACTTCTCGTCGAAGCACGCTAGCAAACAGGCTGAGAGTGTCGCACCTACGGCGCTTGTAATTCTTTTTGCGCTTTTCCCCGGGCTTACGCCCGGAGCTAACTTATGCCGCGCCTACGGCGCTGGACCGCGATGATGCTGCTTGGTGCGCCAATCGGGAGACTGGCGTTCCCGGGAACGGATTTACGGGCGGGGTAGGAGCCAGTCACGGTGTTTGGTCAGGAGCAGGGAATTGGAGGCCATTCGAACCCGGCAATGGTTGCCCCAAAACAACACAATCTGCTGCACCCATTTGTTGCGGTCGCGAATCTGATATAATGACCTTGCGGTTGGGGCCCATGGTTCTTACGGGCAATTTGTGGAGGATTACAGAATGGTTCAACTAACGCCGGTAGCAGTCACCAAGGTAAAAGAGATTCTGACGCAGCAAAATCCGTCTCCGACGGGCTTGCGCGTCGCTGTCGTAGGCGGGGGCTGCTCGGGTTTCAGCTACCACATGGCTTTTGAGAACGCCGTCAACGAAAACAGCGACAACGTCTACGAGTTCGACGGCCTCAAAGTCCTCGTGGACCAGATGAGCGAGATGTATCTCGACGGTGTGCAGATTGATTACATCGAAACCATCGAGGGCTCGGGCTTTAAGTTCAATAACCCGAACGTCAAGAGCACCTGCGGCTGCGGCAGTTCTTTCAGCGTCTAAGCTCGAACGCTGCGCCCAGAAGCTCGCTCAGGACTACGTGAATTTCACCATGTGCGGGATCGCAAGACTCCCGGAGGAGCAACCTCCTTCGGGAGTTTTTTTTCGCCCGCAAACATTATCGCCGTAACCCAAAGTTTTCGCCGGCGTGGTTCGCCATATCTTCGATGAACATAACAGCTAACTGTCGTGCCTGCTTCGGCCGTCGCTCATGAAGATCGCGCTCGCCCAGTTCAATCCCACGGTCGGAGATTTTCAGGGCAACTCCAAGCGCATTCTCGACCTGGCCTGTGAGGCTCGCAAGCGAGGCGCCGAGATAGCCGTCTTCTCCGAGCTGTGCGTGTGCGGCTATCCGCCGCAAGACCTTGTCGAACGCCCGGCGTTCGTTGAGCGCAACCAGCAAGAACTGGTGCGGCTCGCCAAGGCGATCCCGCTGCCGTCGCTGGTAGGCTTCGTTGGCGACGCGATGGACAACACCGGCAAGCCCGTCGCCAACTGCGCGGCCCTGATCGCCAACGGCAAAATCCTCTTCGAGCAGCGCAAGATGCTGCTGCCCACCTACGATGTCTTCGACGAGTCGCGCTACTTCCAGCCTGCTAACACCCAGTTCGTCTTTCCGTTCAACTCGGAGAACCTCGGAATCACCATTTGCGAGGACTGTTGGAACGATAAAAGCTTCTGGCCCCAGCGGCTCTATGACCGCGACCCGGTGGCCGAAATCGTCGGGAAG
>JBAWBE010000096.1:0-5165 GCA_049589635.1 Terriglobales bacterium | reverse complement strand
AATAAAGACTGTTGCCATCCTCGCGAAGCCCGACCGTCATGAACTGGTTGAGGTCCTGCCCGTCCTCGAAAAATGGCTGCTCGCTCGTAACTACGAGGTGGTCATCGATGAGGAGGGCGCGGCTTACTATTCTGCGCCCCGGGTGATTCCGCGTAGTGAGCTCGCACAGTTTGCGCCGGATCTCGCGCTGGTGCTAGGCGGAGACGGCACCTTGCTTTCGGCGGCACGCGCAGTTTCACGCTGCGGAACGCTGATTCTCGGCGTCAACCTGGGCACGCTCGGATTCTTGACCGAGATTCAGCTCACTGGTCTCTATCCGTCACTCGAATCGATCGGGCGCGGCGACTATGTAATCGACAGCCGCTCCATGCTGGCCTGCATGGTGGTCCGTGGGGGTTCGACGCTGGCCACTCATGCCGCGCTCAACGATCTGGTGGTGAGCAAGAGCGCGATCTCGCGCCTCAATCATTTTGAGCTTTACGTGGATGGAGAATTTGTTTCCAGCTACAAAGCCGACGGATTGATTCTCGCCACGCCCACCGGCTCGACGGCCTATTCACTAGGTGCGGGCGGTCCGATCCTGAAGCCTGATGTGCAGGCCTTCGTGGTCACTCCTGTTTCGCCGCACGGATTGACGCACCGACCGGTGGTGGTGCGCGATTCGGTACAGATCGAAATCAGTGTCAAGACCGGACAGGAAGAAGCGTACCTCAGCCTTGACGGACAGGTCGGAATGCCGCTCCAGGATAGCGATCTGGTGCGGTGCGTGAAGGCGGAGCATCCCGCGAAATTGGTGCGCTTTCAGAAGACATTCTTCGAGGTGCTCTCGACCAAGCTGAAGTGGGGAGACAGGTAACGTTGTAAGCTCCCTCAGGAGCGAAGGCGCCGGTTCATCCAAGAACGCGGCGCTCGGCGGGATAGAATGCACTCGTGAAACCAATCTCCTGGCGGGTGCAGTTGGGGTTTATCGCGGTGGGCTACGGCGCTGCGTTGGCGATTGCCGGGGGCCTTATCCTCATCAGGTACCTGCAAGAAGCAAGTCATCCGGCCGACGTTGCGGGCGCTGGTGGCATGTATGCGGCCGGAGACCTGTTCCTCGGGATATTCATCGTCTGTCTCTTCATGATTCCCAGCTTCTTTCTGGTGCGCCTGATGGCAGGCTTTGAGGGCTTGTATACGCGATATTCGCAACTTATGTTGGGGATAAGCGTGAGTGCGCCAGTTTCCCTCGCGCTGATCTATTTAGGTGAAAATCGCGTGCCGCAGAATTTGGCCTTGGTCGGCTTGTATCGACTCTTGTGGTCGCCTTTTATTATCGTGGGACTCGGAGCCAGCTGGCTGGTGGCTCGATTCAGCCGGGCACGAAAGTTAATTGCTTATTCGCTCCTGATTGAAGCGCTGACCTTGAGCATCGCGGTTGCGTTACTCTTCATCCATAGAAGATAACAGCCACACTAAGATGGGTCGCTAACAACCTGAAAAGCCCGTGGAACTGGTCTGTCGTTTAGCGTTCCAGCGTTTGGCGCTCCAGCGTTTGGCGCTCCAGCATTTGGCATTCCGGCATTTATCGTTCCAGTCGCATCTGGTCTGCGGCGCTTTCTCGCTTCCTTATCACGTGCACCTCCGCTGCATCAACTAGCACCTCGGCAGCGCGCCCGCGGGTGTTGTAGTTCGAGCTTAGCGTCGCGCCGTAGGCTCCGGCATCGAGAATTGCCAGCAGATCGCCTTCCTGCATGGACGGGAGTTCGCGATCGCGGGCAAGAAAATCTCCTGTCTCGCAAATGGGTCCAACGACGTCGGTCGTTTCCTTCTCTTGAGACGACGAAAGTTGCACCGGCACGATTTCGTGATATGCGTTGTAAAGCGATGGCCGAAGAAGATCGTTCATGGCGGCGTCGACGATCAGAAAGCGTTTGTGGTTGTTCGTTTTGCGATAGATGACACGCGTTAGCAAAACCCCGGCCGAGCCGACGATAGAGCGTCCTGGTTCAAGTAAAAGATGAATATCGAGCTTGCGCAGCGGCTCAAGCACAGCGTTTGCATACGCACTAATTTGTTCCGTGAAGGGTTGCGCCGTTGGCTGGTAGGGAATCCCAAGCCCTCCGCCGGCGTCGATGTATTTGACGTCATGTCGCGCGCTGCGCAGTTCGCGCACGAGAGCGGCAACTCGGCTGAGCGCGTCGGTAAACGAAGCTAGGTCGGTGATCTGCGAGCCGATGTGAACGCTGACTCCCGCGACGCGCAAATTTGGATGCTTCGCTGCTTCAGCGTAGAGCCGGTAGGCTTCGGGGATCGGCACTCCGAACTTGTGTTGGTGCAGGCCGGTGGAAATGTAGGGATGCGTTTTCGCCGAAACATCAGGATTGACGCGCAGTGCGATCGGCGCTCTTCTCTTGAGGCACGCGGCAGTCTCAGCAAGAACGCGCAATTCCGAAGCACTCTCAACATTGAAGAGCAGAATGCCCGACTTGAGAGCGAGTTCAATTTCAGGCACGGTCTTGCCGACGCCTGAAAAAACAACTTTAGACGCTGATTTCGGCGCCGCGCGTAACACCCGCTCCAGTTCACCGCCGGAAACGACGTCGAAGCCGCCCTTTTGTTGAGCAATCAGTCGCAGAATCGCGAGCGTGGAATTCGCTTTCACCGAATAGCAAACGGTATGACGAATCGCGCGAAAAGCCTTGCCGAATGCCTTTAGACGAGCGCGGATCGTCTCGGCCGAATAAACGTAGAGCGGAGTGCCATACCGCGCGGCGAGACGCGTGAGGTCAGCCCGCTCGCAAAATAAAGTGGGCGAATCCGCGCGAGCCTCACGCCGGTATATAAACGCGGGCGGACGAACCATCAGCCCAGGGGAGTTGGCGCGCATCACTTGCGTTTGCCTGGAGTGTTTTTTACTTTGATGGCAACCACCGTCTGATCGTCGAAGGCGTCGACGCCGGCAGCGTGTTCACTCACAGCCTGGAAGATTTCTTTTACGACACAGTCGGCGGATTTGTCCGCGCATCCTGCCACGATCGCCTCAACGCGCTCTGGACCGAAGGCGTGGCCGTGGCGATTGCGCGCGTCGAGAATGCCATCGCTGAAGAAGACAAACATATCGCCAGGCTTTGCCTTGAAGTTGAGCTCGTCGTACTGCGCTTCGTCGAAGAGGCCAAGCGGCAGGCCGGTCACGTTGATCGGCTCAATCTTGCCATCGTGGCAATAGAGTGGAAGCGGCAATCCGGAGTTGGCCACCAGCAAGGTCGCGCGCTCGTCATCCCAAACGGCGTAGATGATGGAGACAAACTGCGCGGCGATGCGGCGCTCCGCAAGCGAGAGATTGACAGCGGAGAGCATCTCCGCCGGGCCGGGTTCAATGGGAGCGTGCGAGCGTAAGATGCCGCTCACGAGCGCCGCGTAGATCGCGGCCGGCGCGCCCTTGCCGCTGACGTCGCCGATGGCGATGCCGAGACGCGAAAGGGAATAAGGGACGAAGTCATAGAGGTCACCGCCGATGGCGCGTGCCGGAACAAACTTCGCCTGCACATCAAGATTGCGCATCTTCGGAAGCGAGTGCGGTAGCAGGCGAAATTGCAATTCACGGGCGAGCGCCAGATCACGCTCCAGGCGGCTCTCCTGCCGGGCGATCTGTTCGTAAAGGCGCGCGTTTTCGATGGCGATTGCGAGTTGCGCCGCGAGCGTGGTCAATGTTCGCTTGTGATCTTCAGTGAAATATCCGCGCCGCGTGTGCTCGAGGTCAAGCACGCCAATTACTTTTTCCTGATAGATGAGCGGAACGGCTAGCTCCGAACGGGTTTCAGGATTGGTCGCGATGTAGCGCGGACTCTTGGAAACATCGGGCACAAGCACCGCTTCTTTTGCCTGGGCCGCGTAGCCCACCACGCCTCGGCCGAGCGGAATGTCATGTTTGAGGTGCAGACGCTCTTCGAACCGCTGCGAAAATCGATGCTGAAGTTTTTCGCCGGTCTGATCGAGCAGCAGAATGCTGAACATCTGATAGTCGATCAAACGACGCAACAGTTCGGCGATGCGCTTAAGAAGTTCGTCGAGGTTGAGGATCGAGGTCAGTTCGCGCGCGATCTCGTTTAACAGGAGCAGCGTCCGGGCCTGGCGTGTGATGCGCGTGTGCAGCCGCGCGTTTTCGATGCCGACGGCCATGCGCGAGGCGATCAGCGTCAGTAGCCGCTTGTGCTCTTCAGTGAAATAGCCCTTTTGACGAGCCTCAATATCGATCACGCCGATCAGGCGATTCTTGACGATTAGCGGAATGGCGAGCTCGGAGTGCACATTGGGCAGCGCCTCGATGTAGAAGTCTTCGCGCGTTGCATCGGCGACTAATTGGGCTTGGCGCGTTTCAGCGGCGCGACCGGTGATACCCTGGCCGACCTTTACCCGAATACGGTCGGCGATCTCTGGCGGATAGCCCACCTGAAAGCGCACGTAGAGTTCCTGCCGCGCCTCGTTGAGCAGGAGGATGGCAAAAATCTCGTAGTTGATGACTTTGCGAACGAGTTCCGCTACGCGGCGGAGGGTGGTTTCGAGATCCAGAGTGGTGTTGACGACGTCCGCGACTTCGAGCAGAAGCGGCTCCGCCTCGGAGGGTCGGATCGATGGGACTGGCGGGGTCGTTTTCACAGATAGCATGATAGCAGCCGGAGAATTGGAAATTTGCAATTGGCAATTTGTAATTGGAAATTGCACCGAACCCGCAAAGAATGGGGTCTCTGATTGCAAATCAGAAATTACAAATTAGGAATTATGGGTTTTCGATGACGCAGATGTCCGGAAGATTGCGGTATTTTTCGGCGTAGTCCAGACCGTAGCCGACTACGTAGGCATCGGGAATTGTGAACCCAATGTACTGAGCTTTGATGGGCTGTAAGCGGCGCGAAGGCTTGTCGAGCAGCGCAGCGATACTTAGAGACCGCGGCTTGTGCGCCTGGATGAGCTTGGAGATGTAGTTCAAAGTCAGTCCAGTGTCCAGAATATCTTCGACAAGAATTACGTTGCGGTCGACAAGCGACTGATCCATATCTTTTGTCACGCGCACTTCGCCGAGCGAATCCCACGCGGCGTGGCCGGCGGGATTTTCCTTGGCAGTGGGGCGGTTGCCATAGCTCGAGACTCCGATGAAGTCGAATGTAGCGTCGAGCGGAACTTGG
>JBAWBE010000095.1:0-4359 GCA_049589635.1 Terriglobales bacterium | reverse complement strand
TCACAACGGCAGCGGAGCTACTGCCGGGAGTGATTGGGTTCGGAGTGAAGCTGCACAGCGAGACGGCGGGACCGCCGGAACATGAAAGAGAGACGGCATTAGTAAATGAAGCGCCGACCGGCAATATGCTGAGATTGTAATTTGCGGATTGCCCCGGGTTGATGGTTTGGGTTGCGGGGCTGGGAGCGCTCAGAGTGAAATCCTGAATGATAGTAAACGGAAGAGCTAGAGAATGAGTTGGGGAACCGCTGACGTCTTCAACGTTAACGTTAATGCTGTATGTGCCGACCGCTGCGTTGGAGGGAATATTGATGAGGGCTGTGATGGTGACCGGAGAGCCGGTGAATGCGACGGGGTTTGCGGGCGTGAGCGTGCATTGTGTGCCGGAGAGCGCGCTTGCGTCGCAGGTAGCGTTAGCCGAGCCGGTGTAATTGGGCGTCAGAGAAATTTTGGCCGTCTGCTGAGATCCTCGGTCGGCGGCGGGAAAAGGTTGCGCGATCGCCAGCTGAAAGCTGCTCGCTATGGTGAGTGAGAGCGTGGTGGGATGCGAGAGCGAACCGGACACCCCCGTAACAGTAACGGAGGAATTTCCGGGCGCGGCCGTGGCACTGGTAGCGATGGTCATAACCACTGCGGCGGCGGCGCTGCCGGGGGTTACGGGATTCGGCGTGAAGCTGCAGGTGGAGCTTGCGGGCGCACCGGCGCAGGAGAGAGTCACGGGGTTAGCGAATGCGGCACCGACCGGCATCACGCTCAGGTTGTAGGTGGCGGTTTGACCAGCGCCGACGACTTGGGTGGGCGGCGTGATGGCGCTGAGAGAGAAATCCTGCACGGTGAGAGTGATTGTCCATGGGTGGACTGGTTCGCCGGTGGAGTCTTGTGTGGTGAGCTTGATGCCGTAGGTGCCGGGTGCTGCGTTCTTGGGAACGGGGATGGTTGCGGTTACGGGAATTAGGGAGCCACTGGCGACGGTGATCGGGCTTACCGGGCTCAGCGCGCAGGCTGCACCGGGGAGGGCTGTAGCATCACAAGTGAGATTGATTTTGCCGCTGTAGGAGTATTCGGACGTGAAGGTGAGATTTGCCGTGGCGGAAGCACCGGGGGTGGTGGCGAGAGTTTGGGTTCCGGCGATGATGTAGTCGCCGACGGAGAAGCGAATTGGCAACGAGTCGGAAAGCGAGCTCGAGGTGCCGAGGACGCTGACCTGGTAGGTTCCCGGGGAGAAGCTGGTTCCGTTGATGGTGAGAACCGACGTGGAAGCGGCGGCAGGCGGGAGGGCCACGCTGACGGATGCGGGGCTGATGCTGCAACTGCTGGCCCCGAAGGTGGTGACGCAACTCAGGCCGACGGTGCCAGCGAAGCCATCTTGCGAAGAGAGGGTAATCGAGCCGGTGGTGCCGGCGCTACCGGCTTTCACATTGGGGAAAGCCGCAGGCTCTGTGAGTACGAAGGTGGGGTTCACGATCACATTCGCTAAGAAGGTGGTAGCCAGAGGAACGGGCGCTCCCGCCGTGTTAGCTTGCACAGTGACCGTGTAGCCGGTGATTGGAGTGCTGGCAGGGACGGTTACAGTCGCCGTCGCCGTAACCGGTAAGGCGGAGGTCAGGTTGAAGGTTGCGCCGGGGGTGAAAGCGCAGGTCGCGCCGTGGATGAGCAGACCGATGTTGCAGCTCAAGGTTACGCTTTGATTGAACGAACCTTGCGCGGAGAGTTGAAAGCTTACAGGCAGGGAAGTGGCACCCCGAGGCACGTTCACGCTGGTTGGGGACGGTGGTGCCGTTACGCTGAAGTTGATGACTTGCAAAGTGAGCGCGGAGGTGTGGGTTGTGTTGTTGGGATCGGTGCCGGAAGCCTGGAGGTTGAAATTGTAATTTCCGATGGTGCTGCTGCCAGCGTTCAGCGAAAATGCTGCGCCGGCAGGAGTTGGAGTCAAGCTGCCGGGGGTGGGAACGCAAGGGCTGGGAGCAGCCGATGTTCCAGAGGTGCAGCTGAGTTGAACGGAGTTGTCGTAGCCGTTGAGCGATGTGAGTGTGCCGGTGAAATTTACCGAGTTGCCGGGGAAGATGGTCTGCGTGGCGGTTGGCACTGAGATGTGAAAATCCGGTACAGCCAGCAGATTGTACTGCCAGACGCCGCGGCCGTAGGTGGAAGCTCGCAGTAACTTTTGGCCGCCGGAATTAAAGATTGCGAGAGCGGTGACGGCGACGTTGGGCAGGAAGCCGGTTGATTCCACGCTTGAGGTTGGACCGAGTTCGGTCCAGGCCGCGGTCGACGTGAGACTTTGAAAGACACCGACGTCGGTGGCGATATAGACGACGTGCGAGTTGGGATCGACCACGACTGCATTCACGGGAGAATCTGGAATTGCGTTTGTGCCGGTGCCGCTGAAATCTACCCAGTTCGCGCCTGCACTTGTGGTCTGCCAGATGTGGCCGGGGCCGCCGGTGAAGCCCATCACGGTGACGTAGGCGGTGTTGCCGGTTGGGTCGGAGGTATCGATGGCAACGCTTGAGATAGGAAATTGATTCGGGTTGATGCTGGCGCCAGCGGGGCCGTTGAGCGTGGTGTTGGCAAATGTTGAAGACGCGCCGGAAACTGCTGCGGCATTTGTGGTGACCCACACGTTTCCGCCGGGAGGAGAAGACGGATTGTCCAGCCCGGGTCCGTCGGTGGTGGAATAAATAACTTCTGAACCATTTGCATTCGTGGGTCCGCCGGTAGCCATGGCGCGAATGACATTTACTTCATTTCCAGCGCAGGTTGCGGTGCCGAAGGTTTCGAAGTTCAGGCTAAGTGCAGTGAACGCACCGCCCGATCGCGGACCATGCCACACGCGGCAGGTTCCAACCAACAGCGAACTCGTGGATTGCGGATCGAGGAGGTAAGGGAAATAGAATGCGCCATCATCGCCGCCGACGTCGGCACTGCTGATGACTGTGGTGAAGCTGGCGTCATTGCAGTTTATGCCGGAAGAACATTGCTGAATGCCGAGAGTGCCTGATCCCGTGTCCGGATTCGAGGCAAACCAGTTGCCGGTGTTGGCATCGAGCGCGTTGTAACCGCCGTCGCCGGAGAGGATGTTTCCCCACGCTGAACTTGTCGTCGCAGTCGCGGTTGCGGGAGAGCCGTTATCCTGCGTGCCTCCGAAGATCGTGTTGGGATCGGTGGGATGCTGGGAGAAGCCGACGAACTGGGTCATCGAACCGAGGTTCTGATTGAGGTCGTCGAATTGATTCGTGCCGGAACACGAACCGGTGGTGAGGCCGGTGAAACCGTTCAGTGCGCGATAGATGCCGCCATCGTTGGCGAAATACATCAGGTCCGAGCCGGAAGTTGGAATCGTATAGGCGAGCGCGTGCTGGTCGGGATGAACGTGCGCGAGCGCGCCCAGCGGGTCACAGCCATAAACATGGGTGAGATTCAGGAATGGCGTGGTTGCGCAGGTGGGATTGAGGGAGCTGATCGAACACTTGTATAGATTGATAGCTCCGGCGTAAAGGTCCGTGGCAGCTCCATTGGGAACGGCAAGCAGTTCGAGGTTGTAGGAGCCTTGCTCCACGCCGCAGCCGCTGACGTCACCACAGTTGATAATTCCGCTTTCATTGATTTGTGTCCACGATGCGCCAGCGTTCTGGCTTTGCCAAATTCCCTGGTCGACGGGATTGTCGTTGGAATCCAGTGAAACGAACCAGACATACATCTCATTGCGTCCGGGTACGACGGTGATTTCGGCGCGATAGAGGGGGCACGTGGTGACGTAGTTTGATGGGCAGGCTGCGGCGTTCAACAGGCCTGCAGCGCCCGGCTGATTGGCTAGAGCCGTCCATGTGACGCCATCAGGCGATGAGTAAAAGCCGTGATAGCGGAGGGCGGCGAAAAATAATCCGGCGGTCGCGTTATAGACAACCGATGTTGCCGATGTTGCTTCAACGGTTCCGCCGAGGAAGAGTGAATTGTAGGTCCAGGTTTGTCCGGCATTGGTGGAAGTGTAGAGGCCACGGTAAGTGTTGGAAGTAAGTTTGCCGGAAACCTCACCTTCGGAGCTTGCCGCCATCGCTGCGACGACGGTGCTGGTCTGGCCGCTTGCTGTACTGAAAGCTATGCGCGTTCCGCCCAGACCACTGAAAGACAAGGCGCCGGTGTTGGCGGTGGAGATTAAGGTCCAGGTGTTGCCGCCGTTGGCGGAACGCAGAATGCCGAGGCCGAAATAGGAGTCGGCGGAATTGTCGGCTTCTCCGGTGCCGATCAGAATCACGCTGTTTGCAGGGTTAGAATTTCCCGGCTGAATCGCGATTGAGCCGATGGAGAGCGTAGCCTGGTTATCGGTTACCGCGGACCACGTCACGTTGTTGGCGATGC
>JBAWBE010000094.1:0-7782 GCA_049589635.1 Terriglobales bacterium | reverse complement strand
CGGTACAACAAGCGGCGCCGGCGGCGCGGGTGCGGGCGCATCCGGCTTGGTGCAGTCGACCTTGGGCGTCGGAGCTCCCGTCAACTCCTACGATCCGCAGCTCAATGTGAACGGCGGGGTCGAGCATCTGACGTTGCCGCAATCGAACAAAGCGACGTATGGTATTTCCCCCTTACAACTGAACACGACTCAGGTCAACGCCAACCTTACTCAGTCTTTTTCCTCCGGCACAACGATTTCTTTTATGTTCGACAACTCGCGGCAGACGACCAACAGTCCCGACTTCACGCTTTCCCCGGCGCTGAATTCCTACTACCGGTTCACCATCCAGCAGGAACTGCTCGCGGGTTTTGGATTTGGCCCAAATCTTCGCTACATTCGCATCGCCAACAACAACAAAAGGATTTCAGATATCGCCTTCAAAGATCAGGTGATTGCCACCGTTACGCAAATCGAAAATATCTATTGGGACCTAGTCAGCGCTTACGAACAGGCGCGTGTGAACGAACAGTCTCTCGATTTTGCCAACCAGACGCTCGACAACGCCAAGAAGCAACTGCAACTCGAAAGCATTCCGCAAATGGACGTGATGAAGGCCGAGGCCGAAGTCTCGCAACGCGATCAGGATTTGACAGTCGCGCGGACTAACCTCGAGCTCCAGGAATCCTTGATCAAGAACGCGCTCACCAAGAGCCTCGACGATCCTACGTTGCAGGAACTTCCGGTGGTTCCGACCGACCGCATGCAGGAGACCGACCCGAATCCCTCAACCGAGCCGCTTCTCGATTTGATTACGGAAGGCCTGAGGAATCGCCCCGAATTGCTCGAGACTGATATCGATTTGGTCAACCGCCAGATCAGCCGCCAGGCTGCGCGCAATGCCTTATTGCCATCGCTCTCGCTCGTTGGATTCTACGGTGGCAGTGGCCTGGGAGGACTCGTGACGCCCAACAATACCTCCTCGACTCCGACCGACCTGCCAGGCACGTGGCAAACCACCTTCAACAATTCAGCACCAGACTACTTCGTCGGCCTCAATCTGAATATCCCGTTTCGCAACCGCGTTGCCAAAGCGGATCAATATCGCTCGGAGCTCGAGTACCGCCAAGCTAGCCTCCGCAAAGAGCAACTGCGCAAGCAGATTCGCATCGAAGTTCGCAACGCCCAATATGCGCTCGAACAAACTCGCGCTCGAGTTGACGCGGCTCGCAAAGCAAGAGATTTAGCCCAGCGCACCTTTGAAATCACAAAAAAAGAGCAGGACCTCGGATCGGGCTCAACCTACCAAACTATGACCGCGCAACGCGACCTCTCAGTCGCTGAATTGACCCTCGTTACCGCCATGACGACCTACCAAAAGGCCAAAGTCGAACTCGATCGCTCTACTGCGGCGACTTTGGAACATAATGGAGTGCTGATTCAGGATGCGGTCACCGGTACGGTTACCGCATCGGCCCAGTAAATTATGCCGACCTCCGCGAAGCCGCAAGATGTTCGTTCCGCCGCATTTTCGCGGATGCGGGAGAATCCCGTGCCGCGGATTTTGGCTGCGGACGACCAGCCGCACATCCTTGAAGCGCTTCAACTACTGCTCGATCCCCACGGCTATCGCATGGAGAAGGCGAGTTCCCCGGCGCAAGTGCGCGAAGCGTTGTATATGGATTCCTATGACGCGGTGCTGATCGACCTCAACTACACTCGCGACACCACGTCTGGCCAGGAAGGTTTGGACCTTCTCTCTGAAATCGTCGCGCTCGATGGAATTTTGCCGGTCATTGTTATGACCGCGTGGGGCAATGTGGAACTTGCGGTAGAAGCGATGCGTCGTGGTGCGCGTGACTTTATCCAGAAGCCCTGGGAGAACGAGCGCCTGCTCTCCATTCTGCGCACCCAAGTCGAACTTCACCGCGCGCTCCAGCAAGCCGAGCGACTGGCGGCCGAGAATCGCCTGCTTCAGGCGCAAGGCCGTCCCGAATTCATCGCCAAGGCTGCGTCCATGCAGCCGGTACTCGAATCGATGGCACGAGTCGGACCTTCCGACGCCAACGTTCTTATTACCGGTGAACATGGCAGTGGCAAGGAAGTGGTTGCACAAACGTTGCATGCGCTGTCTCTGCGCGCAGCGCGCCCGCTGGTTGCTGTGAATACCGGCGCACTGGCAGAAACCTTATTCGAAAGCGAGCTTTTCGGCCACGTTAAAGGCGCCTTCACCGATGCGCGCACCGACCGCATTGGCCGCTTCGAATTGGCCGATGGTGGCACGATCTTCCTCGACGAGATCGGCAACGTTCCCATCCGCCAGCAGGCGAAACTTCTCCGTGTGCTCGAATCAGGCGAGATCGAACGCCTCGGATCGTCGCGTGCCCGCAAGATCGACGTGCGCGTCATTTCGGCGACCAACACTGATCTGCAAGCTGCGTGCGGCTCAGGCCAGTTCCGCGAAGACCTTCTCTTCCGCCTCAACACGGTTGAGATTCACGTGCCACCGCTGCGCGAACGCCGCGAAGATATTCCCGCGCTCGCGATCCATTTTCTTCGCCGCTACGCATCGCGCTATCGCCGCGAAATCGATGGCTTCGAGAGTTCTTCATTGCAAGCGATGGCACAGTATTCCTGGCCGGGAAATGTTCGCGAACTGGAACACACCCTTGAGCGCGCCGTGCTGATGTGCCGAGGACGCGAGATTCAACCCGCGGATCTGGGCTTGAATATGCAGCGTCCCCAGGCGCAGAATCTTGAGGAACTCAGCCTGGAGGCCGTGGAAGCGCTCCTGATCCGAAAGGCTCTACAGCGCTTTCAAGGTAACATCAGCCAGGCGGCCGAGGCGCTTGGCCTGAGCCGTGGAGCGCTCTATCGGCGCATGGAGAAGTATGGCCTCTAGCTCGCAACCGAGCGGACAGGCAAAAACACGCAACCCTCCACGCAAGCGAGTCCGACTCCTCTATGAGCGCCGCATTAGCCTTTACGCGGTGTTCGTTGCCCTACCCGGAATTCTGGTTTGCGGCATTCTGATCTGGCAACAGCCTTGGCTGCGGGAATCGAAACTCGCACTCTCATTCGCAGTGCTCTTCGCCTGGTGGATCCTCGCGATGTTGCTACACGAGCAAACCGTCAGGCCGCTGCAAACTTTAGCCAACGTCGTTGCATCGCTGCGCGAAGAGGACTACTCATTTCGCGCGCGCGGAGCGGTCGCGGAAGACGCATTGGGGGAACTCTCGCTAGAAGTAAATGCCCTCGCCGATCTGCTAGCCGACCGCCGCATTCGCGCCATCGAAGCGACCGAGTTGCTTCGGCGAGTCGTCGAAGAAATCGATGCGCCGCTCTTCGCCTTTGATCCCGACCGAGTGCTTCGGCTTGTGAATCCCGCTGGCGAAAGGCTTCTCCAGCAAGCGGCGATTCGCATTCTCGGGCGCACTGCCGACGAGATCGGGTTGGCCGATTGCCTAAATGCAAACGAAACATTGGTGGCCTTACCCGCCAATAGTTCGAGCGCTCGCTGGCTTGTGCGGCAAAGCAAGTTCCGCGAACGCGGCGTTCCCCATACTCTCGTGGTCTTGCTCGATGTGAGCCGCGCGCTCCGCGAAGAAGAGCGCAGCGCCTGGCAAAAACTGATTCGCGTACTCGGCCACGAACTCAACAATTCGCTAACTCCGATCAAATCCATCGCCGGCAGCCTGAGTGCTCGCCTCCGTGAGGCGGGCATGAATATAGAGCAGCGCCAGGATTTTGAGCGCGGACTCGAAATCATCGAAGCGCGTTCCGCATCGCTCAACCGTTTCCTGCAAGCCTATCGGCAACTGGCCCAGATGCCGCCTCCAGCACTCAGGCGCGTCGCGCTCTCTCCCATCGTGGAGCGCGTGGTATTCCTGGAAACTCGCCTTACTGTGACGATGTTGCGCGGCCCTGACATTACCCTGATGGTCGATCCCGATCAAATTGAGCAGATGCTCATTAATCTTGTTCGCAATGCAGTCGAGGCCGCGTTAGAGACAGGCCGCGCTCGTGATGCTACGAACGATTCCGCCATTCACGCAGAAGGCGCCAAGCCGCAAGTGATGCTGAGTTGGAGGCTCGAGGATCCCAATGTCATCCTCAATATCGACGACAATGGGCCCGGGCTGCTCAATCCGAGCAACGCTTTTGTTCCTTTTTATACGACCAAGCCGGCGGGCAGCGGCATTGGACTGGCTTTGTCGCGCCAGATTGCGGAAGCTCATGGAGGGTCGATCGAGCTCTCGAATCGCAACGGCAGCGGCGGCTGCCAAGTGCGAGTTTTACTGCCATCCTCACAGCGATGAATCAGAGTCCGGCTTCGATGCGTGATCTTGGATCGAGAAAATCGCGTAGCGCGTCGCCGATGAAGTTGAATGCCAGGACGGCGAGCATCACCGTGACGGCTGGAAAAATTACCAGATGCGGTGCGTCGAAGAGATGCGAGCGCGCGTCATTCAACATCGATCCCCAACTGGCAGTGGGCGGGGGAACTCCCAAACCTAGAAAGCTCATTGTCGCTTCTGCAAGCACTGCTCCCGCCATGCCGATCGCGGCCTGCACGATTACTGGCTGAATAATGTTCGGCAGAATGTGGCTCAACACGATCCGCAGGTCGCTTGCTCCGAGGGCGCGCGCGGCTTCGACAAACTCTTTCTCACGAACGGCCAGCACCTGTCCGCGTACCAGGCGCGCGTAGCCGACCCAGCCTCCGAGCGAGAGCGCCAGCACCAGATTAAAAATACCTGGACCGCGGAAGGCGACGAAGGCGATCGCGATCAGAATTCCTGGGAAGGAAAGAAACGCATTCATCACGACGATGTTAACGAAGCGATCGATGCGACCTCCGTAGTATCCGGCGATCGAGCCGACGATCAGGCCGAGCAACAGCGACCCGGCGACTACGCTCGACCCGACGAACATCGAAATACGGGCGCCCCAGATGAGGCGGGAAAGAATGTCGCGTCCGAGTTCGTCGGTGCCGCAAAGGTGATGCGTCGACGGCGGCTCGAGGCGATTTGGCAGATCGATGTGCGCGGGATCTTGCGGCGCGATCCAGGGCGCGAAGATTGCGCATAGGACGAAGAGGATGACGAGCGCGACTCCGATGGCGGCCAGGGGGTTGTGGCGGGCCAGGCGGGTTCCGCTGCTAGCCAGTTGCCAGTTGCCCGTGGTCAGTTGTGAGGTCGCCATTCTGGATTGAGGATTCGGGGATGCTTATCAGTTAGTACCCTCCCCCCATACCCCCCTCGAATCTCTGGAATCATCCGCTTAGAGAAAAAATCCTCTCAAAATCTTGAGGAATAAGCAC
Organism: Terriglobales bacterium; assembly: GCA_049589635.1. Taxonomy (GTDB): domain Bacteria; phylum Acidobacteriota; class Terriglobia; order Terriglobales; family Acidobacteriaceae; genus Acidiflorens. Next base: position 2,480 of record JBAWBE010000094.1, on the reverse strand, counting down.
TTATCGCTAAAATATTCCGGGATAAGGAGTTAGTGGATGTTCTTGCCTCCGCGAGCGATTATTCTCCGCCATCCGCTCGTGACAACTGTTATCAAAGAATCAACTCTCTTCCGCAGCAGCAACGACTCTTGTTTGGTCCCCATTAAGCTTGGTCTGCTTGATTTCTTAAGTCAAGGTTTTTCTGGATGGAACTCTCTGCCCAACAGAAACCCATGCGCGACGCAGGAGTGGGATCCCACCCTAAACGTTGCACAAAACGCGACGTTTAGGATGGGGAACCCATCTGTGATTTATAAGTTACAATGGTTTAAGGACTTTATGAAACGCAAGGCAAGCACATCTCACGATGAGGCTGTGATTCGGCAGCTGCGCGACGATTCGGAGTTTGCCGTCGAATATCTTAGAGCAGCATTGGAGGATGACGACGAGCCGGGCGTGCTGCTGATTGCGCTGCGCCGCATCGCGGAGGCGCGGGGCGGCATTGCCAAGGTGGCGAAGGCCGCTGGTATCGAACGCGAGAGCCTGTACCGCGCGTTATCCGTTCGAGGAAACCCTCGGCTGTCTACGCTGGTGGCCGTGACGAAGGCGGTTGGGTTGAGGCTTACGGTGGAGGCAGCGCGGTAGGTGCCGAGCCACGGCACCGGGCAGCCCAAGAATCTCGCGGAGCGCAATGCGGGCGGCCTCTGAGCGGGACTTCACTCCGAGAATTTTCTTCGCCTCGTCGGCGAGGCGGGTATTCACGCGGATTGATGTCGTTGCGACGGCCATAATCACGTCCCTCGGCTTTCACCTACTTATTTAGAATGTATCTGAGGAACAAAGTTGTGAGAAGAAGCAATGTTGACTTGAGGACTGAGGAGTTTTTTGCAGAGCGAGCGCGGCGCGCCGATCCTGCCAAGATCGCTCGTATTCTGAAGCGCGTTGGGAAGGGAAATCCGCCCGTTGTGGGAGATGAACTGCCTCCGGAATTCGCGGCCAAGAACGAAGAGGAGCAGGTGAGTGGAAAGAATCTGGGATCGAGCATTGACGGCTTCTTGAAGAAGGAAGGCATCTTTGAGGAGGCGCAGGCGCAAGCCATCAAGGAGGTCGTGGCGTGGCAACGGGCCAAGGCCAAGAAGAAGAAAAAGACTCCCAAGCGCGCATCGCGATCTTGCTGAAGAGGGCCGTTCGCACGTCGATCACATTCTCCATCTGAAGCGCGACATCGTGCTGACCGACAAAAAATCCCATGCGCGAGGCAGTAGTGGAATCCCACCCTTGCGCCAAAAAACGCGCAAGGATGGGGCACCCGGCAAATGGCTCACCGAATAGTCTGTCGAGACTTCGGAATAGATCCAATGGTGCACACGGTAGTGGAATCCCACTTTTGCGCACAGAACGCGCAAAAATGGGGCACCCGGCTTTTAGCTCGCGGTTCCGAGCATCAAGAACCAACTTCCATCCTCTCGCAAATTCGTCCCACTGTTTTCCAGTCGAGACGAGCATGAGAGCGTAAAGATGTGCTCGTTATAGCTTTCATCAATGTAGCCACGGAACAACATAGATGTCCCCTAGAGCGTGAACGACCGCGTGTGAATGGTCGCATGCGTTACTGCCGAATCCTCGGGTTCACCGCCGAATAAAGTAAGTCCGTCAAAAAGTTCACCGCGACGTACGTCAATCCGATCGCCAGGATGCATCCCTGCACGAGATAGTAATCGCGATTGGCGATGGCTTGGATTGTAAGTCGTCCTATGCCGGGCCAGGAGAAGATGGTTTCGGTTACTATGGCGCCGGCTAGCAGGGCTCCGAATTGGAGGCCTAGCACTGTGATGATTGGGATCATCGCGTTGCGCAGGGCGTGGCGATATACGACGGTGCGCTCGGTCAGGCCTTTGGCGCGGGCGGTTCTGATGTAGTCCTGGCCTAGCTCTTCCAGCATCGACGTGCGGACCATGCGGGTCAGGATCGCGGCTAACGCGCTGCCCATGGTGATGGCGGGGAGGACTAAGTGGGCGAAGGTTCCCGAGCCGGAGACAGGGAGCCATCCTAGCTTTACTGCGAAGAACAAAATCAGGATTGGTCCTAGCGCGAAGTTGGGGAAGGACAGGCCGAATAGGCTGATTACGCTTAGGGCGCGGTCGTCCCATTGGTTGCGGCGCTGGGCGGAACGGACTCCGGCGGGGATGGCTAGCGCGATGGCTACAAATAAGGATGCCAGAGTTAGTTGCAGCGTGTAGGGGTAGCGCTGGGCGATTAGTTTGGTTACCGATTGATTGAAGCGTATTGATTTGCCCAGATCTCCGTGTAAGACACCGCGCCAGTAGATTAAGTATTGCTGGGTGATTGGGAGGTCGAGTCTGTAATCGTGGCGCATGGCCTGGATGTCTCCGGCGGCCGCGCCTTCGCCTAACATTTGTTGTATGGGGTCTCCGGGGACGAAGTGGATTAGGAGGAAGACGGTCGAGACTACCAGCCAGATTACTGGGAGGGTGTAGAGG
>JBAWBE010000093.1:0-4608 GCA_049589635.1 Terriglobales bacterium | reverse complement strand
GTTACCAACGTATACGTTGCGGATCCGCTGGTGCAAGTGGTTCAACCCGCCCCAGTGCGAGTGACGGTGATCATGGGGAAGACTAAGCCCGCCGGGGGCGGGCATTGAGCTGCTAGTTTAATAATTGCAAAGCGTCCTCGATCGATTTCAAAATCGCGCTTCGACTTTTTTTCACCCGCACAATTTATGAACTCTGAGACAAGACAGTTATTTGGCACGGACGGGATTCGCGGCGTGGCCGGCGAGTTTCCGCTCACCATGGAAAGCACGTACTTGATCGGTCGTGCGCTCGGACACGATCTGATACGAGCGGCTGGCAAGGCGCAGGCCTTGATCGGCCAGGATACACGCGAGTCAAGCGCATGGATTGCCGACCGCGTGGCTGCGGGAATGGCAGCCGTGGGCGTGATCGTGCATAGCGCAGGAGTGATTACGACGCCTGGAGTGGCGTATCTGGCGCGGTCGCGCGGATTTGCGGCGGGAGTGGTGATTTCGGCGTCGCACAATCCGTGGACCGACAACGGCATCAAGGTTTTTTCCGGAGACGGATTCAAGCTGACCGACGCGCGCGAACTGGCGATTGAAAAAGAAATTTTCGCGCTGCTGGGAAGACCGGGTGTGGCCGACGATACCGCCCTTCGAATTGCAGGACCATCTCTGCCCGGCGAAACAGCGCTCCGCAAGGCCTACATCGAGTCATTGGCGGGCAGTGTGTCGTCGGATCTCAGCAGCTTGCGCGTTCTGGTGGACTGCGCCAACGGCGCAGCCACGGCCGAAGCCCCGGAATTATTTCGCAGTTTGCGCACCCAAGCGACCTTCATTCACGTGACGCCGGATGGAAGAAACATCAATGAAGGCTGCGGAGCGCTGCATCCGGAGACGTTGGGCAAAACCGTCGCAGAATCAAATGGCAAGTTTGATCTCGGCGTGACCTTCGACGGCGATGCCGACCGCGCCCTTTTTTGCGACGCCCAGGGCCGGGTGGTAAATGGCGACGGCGTGTTACTGCTCACGGCGCGGGATTTGAAGGCTCACGGAAAGTTATCGGGAAACATTGTTGTCGCAACCACAATGTCGAACATGGGCGTGGAAATCGCGCTGAAGAAAGCCGGTATTCGCATGTTGCGGGCGAATGTCGGGGACAAATATGTTCTCGAGGAAATGCTGAAGACCGGCGCAACCCTTGGCGGGGAACAGTCCGGGCACATTATTTTTCGCGATGGCGACGCAACTACCGGTGATGGTCTGCTGACCGCCTTGCGTGTAATGGATGTGATCGTGCGTAGCGGCCGGTCACTGGCAGAGTTGGTCAGCGACCTGAAAGTGTTTCCCCAGAAAATCCAGAATATCCGCGTCCGGGAGAAGATTCCATTCGCCCAGGTGCCGGATGTACAGCGGGCAATTGAATCTGCCGAGCGCGAACTGGATGGAAACGGCCGCGTTGTTGTGCGTTACTCTGGCACCGAAGCATTGGCGCGAGTGATGGTGGAGGCTGAGTCGGAAGAGAAGATGCGCGCGCTAGTCGCGGGGATTGCGGGGGAGATTCAGAAGGCGCTGGGGGCTTAGAAGTAATTCGTATCACTCAAATATCGGCAACATCCTCGCGAGCACCTCGTCCATGATTGTATACGGAACACTTTCGAGCTTTTTGCCACCGCGTGCAGCGAGATCGAGAGCGCGGGGCTGGTCGCAGCGGATAATGCCCGTCGTTTTGGTTCCGATTCCTTCTAAGGAAACGGCGAAACCTGCCACGCGCGCGAAATTTCCGCCGCTTGTTATGGGCAGAACTACGGGCACCTTGGTGACTCGGTTGAAGGGCTCCGGGGAAACGATCAGAACCGGGCGGCGGCCCCTTTGCTCGTGGCCGGATGTAGGGTCGAGACTAACGAGCCAGATTTCGCCGCGATTCATTACTGGCCGGGCGGCTCGTTCCATCGTGCGTTCCATCAGATTAGCTCGCCGCCGACAGGCTTGCCAGCGAGCCATTCTTGTTCTCGTTTCGAGCTTTGTTTCGAGCCTTGTTTCGATCGACGGGCCTTGGGACTGGATTTGGACAGTAGTTCGTCCAGGGTATATCTTGGGCGTTGCCGCGGCTCGACGATCAGACGGCCGCTTTCAATAGCGATGCCGACCTTAGCGCCAGGCTGCAATTGCAAAATGTCGAGCAGCGCGGGCGGGACGGCTAACATGACCGAGCCGCCTACCTTGCGCAAGTTGGTGACATGCATGCCGAGTACCTCCTTAGTTATATTATAGTATAACATCAAAAAGCTGACTCTAAGCGGCTTTTCAGCATGCTCGTGAACTCGAGATCGTTAGGTTCCTCGTTTCGCGTCGAGATATACCTCAGCACGAACAAGGCTGCTCGATTCTATTCGAGGTCTCTCCAGTTGGGACCGACGCCCATTTCCACCAGCAACGGTACGGCCAGCGCGTGAACTTTTTCCATCTGCTCACGAACCAGAGATTGCATGCTGTCCACTTCTCTCTCCGGAACTTCGAAAACCAGTTCGTCATGGACCTGCAACGTCATCCGCGATTTCAGCTCGCGCTCCCGCACCGCGGCGTCGATCCGGATCATCGCTATCTTGATCAAATCAGCTGCTGTCCCTTGTAGCGGCGTGTTCACGGCAGTGCGTTCGGCGAAACCACGCTGGTTCGAGTTCTTACTGTTGATGTCAGGGATGGGCCGCACGCGCCCGAACAGAGTTTTTACTATCAGATCGCGGCGAGCCTCTTCAAGAGTTTTGTCGATGAAACTGCGAACGCCGCTATATTTCTCGAAATAAGCCGCAATGAATTGTTTCGCCTCAGAGGGTTCGATGCCGAGATTTTGCGACAGCCCGAAAGGCGAGAGCCCGTAGACAATTCCGAAGTTAACAACTTTGGCCTGGCGCCGGTGATCAGCCGTGACCATCAGCGGCGGAACTCCAAAGACCTGAGATGCAGTGAGAGTATGAATGTCGTCGCCGCGGCGGTACGCCTCAACCAGCAGAGGGTCTCGCGAAAAATGCGCGAGCAGGCGAAGCTCGATCTGCGAGTAATCGGCAGTGAGCAGAACGTGCCCGGGCTCGGCGATAAAAGCGGCGCGAATGCCGCGTCCCAGTTCAGTGCGGATAGGAATATTTTGCAGATTCGGATTCGCCGATGATAGCCGCCCCGTCGCGGTTCCCGTCTGCCCGAAGGTCGTGTGGAGACGTCCGGTAGAGGGGTTGATGAGCGCCGGCAAAGTGTCGACATACGTGGACTTAAGCTTGGTGAGCTGGCGGTAGTCAAGTACCATGCGCGCGATGGGATAATCCTCGGCGAGAGTCTCAAGAACATCCACCGCGGTCGAGATCGTGCGCCCCTTGCCATACTTCACGGGCTTTGGCAGGTTTAGCTTGTTGAACAAAACATCGCCGAGCTGGCGCGGAGAGCCGATGTTAAATTCGGCGCCGGCGATCTGCTGAATTTCTCTTGCCTTGATTCCGATCTCGCGCTCGAGCTCGGTCGACATTTGCGCCAGCGCAGCCGTGTCAATTTTTACTCCCGCCTGCTCCATGCGGGCCAGAACCGGAACCAGCGGCAGATCAATTTCCTCGTAGAGCTTTGTAAGTCCTGCCTGCTTTATTTCTTCGCGAAAAGCAGACGCAAGCCTGCCCGTGATATCGGCAGCTTCCGCGAGGTCGCCGCTGACCTTGAGATTGAAGCGGCGCAGAGCTACGTCCGCCAAGCGATGCGAGGAATAGGTTGGATCAAGTAGGTAGGAATACAGCATCGAATCGTCGTGCACACCGTGCACACCGATGCCCTGCGCATCGAGCGCGTGAATGGCCGCTTTATAGTCGTGAATTATTTTAGGCGTACCTGCATCGGCCAGGATGGCTCGAAGTTTCACGGCCGCGCCGCTGGAATCCAGCTTGATGATGGCAGCGGAGCCAGCCGCGCCGGAGATAGCGATGCGGTGCGAAGCGGCTTCGGGCGCCGATGGTGAAGCTTCGGCAGATCCATCTGTCAGGGGCAGCATCGCGTCTTGCGGTTCCTCATCAACGACTTCTTCATCAGTCAGTGGCGGCGGCTCGGCCTGATCCAGTTCCACTGCGACAGCCAGCGAACCGTCCGGCGCAATAGAAGCAAGAAGAGCCGCTACATCCGCGGCAGATTGCGCCTCGGTGTAGTGCGTCTCCGCGATCTGAACTTCGGGAAGCAATTCTTTTAACAGCGAAGTAAATTCCAGTTCGGTAAAAAGCTGGCGCAGCGAAATCAAGTCGGGCTCACCGGCGCGCATGGCCTCGACATTGAATTCCACCGGAACATTCGTGTCGATGGTCGCCATGCTCTTGCTGAACAGAATGATGTCACGATTGTTCAACAGTGACTCGCGGTAGGTTTTCTTTTCCACTTCCGCGGCACGGTCGAGCGCTTGCTCGACGCTGCCAAAACGCTTGATGATCTCAACCGAACCCTTGTCGCCGATGCCGGGAGCGCCGGGAATATTGTCTATGCTGTCGCCGCGCAGCGCCATTATGTCAATCACGCGCTCCGGCGGGACGCCCAGAATTTCTTCCACCTTCGCGGCGTCGCAAATCAGGTTATCTTTCGGTGGATTCAGGATCTGCACGTCGT
>JBAWBE010000092.1:0-7799 GCA_049589635.1 Terriglobales bacterium | reverse complement strand
ACAACGGCCCGCTGCTTTTTCTCAATGAGGGCAACGCAAGATTTCATCAGCAGCCGAACGCCTTCCAGTTTGCCAACCCACCGCAAGGCACGTTCACCGGAGCCGCTGTTGCCGATTATGATCGCGATGGCTGGCTCGACATATATTTTTGTCTGTACATCTATTACCAGGGCACAAGCCAATACAAATACCCGACTCCCTACTACGATGCCAACAATGGCCCACCCAATTTTCTGATGCGCAACAATCGCAACAGCACTTTCCGTGACGTCACGGCGGAAGCGGGCATGAACCAGAACAACACGCGCTACAGTTTCTGTTGCAGCTGGAACGATTTCAATGGCGATGGGTGGCCTGACCTCTACGTAGTCAACGATTTCGGCCGCAAAAATCTCTACCGCAACAATAGCAACGGCACTTTCACCGACGTGGCTGCCGAGGCCGGCGTGGAAGATATTGGCGCAGGCATGAGCGTGTGCTGGTTCAACGATGAAACTTCCGGCAACGAGAAAAGCGCAGTCGACGATTTATACGTCGCTAACATGTGGACAGCGGCGGGTGAGCGAATCACAATGCAGGAGCAATTCAAAAAGAATTCTCCCGCCAAGGTGCGCGCACAGTATCACAAACACGCGATGGGCAACTCGCTCTTCTCGGCGTCCTCTGCGCTGCACTCTGCGAACTCCGCGGTTAAAGTTGTTGACTCGAAGATGTTGGTCGCCTTCACACAGGGGGCGGTTTCGAAATTCGCCGATGCGACCGACATTTCGCAAACGCGCATCGGCCGCTGGGCATGGTCGAGCGACACTTTCGACTTTGACCACGACACTCGCCCGGACCTCTACGTCGTCAACGGCATGGTGAGCGGCCCTGAGCGGAACTCCAAGGATCTCAACAGCTTCTTTTGGCGGCAGGTAGTAGCCAAATCTCCCGACGACGCGAAGGCGTCCCACGACTACGAACAAGGCTGGAGCGCCGTCAACGAGTTGATTCGCGCCGACCGCACCTGGAGCGGCTATGAGCGCAACATCTTCTACGCCAACAACGGAGATGGTACTTTTTCCGACGTCTCCGGCGTCGCAGGTCTCGACTTTCTGGAAGACGGTCGCGCGTTTGCCGTCGCCGATTTCGATCAGGACGGCCGCCAGGAGATCTTCCTGAAGAATCGCAACGCACCCCAACTCCGGATTGTGAAAAACGTGCTGCCGAGCCTGCCTCCATCGATTGCCTTTCGTTTGCAAGGAACAAAAAGCAACCGCGACGCGATCGGCGCACTCATACAAATCGAAACCGCAAATGGAAGTCAGACGTGCTCTATCCGAGCGGGCTCCGGTTTCCTATCCCAACACAGTAAAGATGTGTTCTTCGGTCTCGGACAATTCGAGGTAGAGACACAGCCTGACGCGTCTCCGACAGTCAGCGCCACAATTCGTTGGCCGAGCGGCGTCGTGCAGACGTTGCACGACCTGCCAATCAACCATCGCTTCTGGATCGAAGAAGCGGAAGGCACGACAACACCGACGCGTGTCAAGGCATTCCAAACACCCAAGAATCTCGAGCAATTGGCAGCGCAAGAGACTTCAGACATCAATCCGCAACCGCGGGACACTATGCCGGAAGTCGCTGAAACATGGCTACTGGCACCGATTTCGGCTCCGGCATTTTCTCTCGCTGACTTGAACGGCCATCAGCAATCTCTTTTCGCCTTGCGCGGCCAACCGGTTTTGTTGCACTTCGGCGGTGCCAGCGACCAGCGTTGCCAGCAGAACTGGATCTCTCTTAACCAACATTCAGTCTCGTGGACCGCGCACGGACTTCAGATGCTTGCAATCAACGTCGACACTGCGGAAGTGCTCGACGCATTCACGCGCGAACACAAACTTTCATTTCCCATCCTCCAAGGTTCAGACGACGTGGCGGCCATCTACAACATCGTTTATCGGTACCTGTTCGATCGCCATCGCGACCTAACGCTCCCGACATCGTTCCTAATCGACGCCAAAGGAGACATCGTCAAGATCTATCAAGGCCCCGCCGATCCTGGGCACGTTGAACAAGATTTTCGGAACATCCCTCAGAAGCCCGCCGATCGTCTTGCTCGCGCTCTCCCGTTCTTCGGCGTCACGGAGGTAGTAGAGTTCGGACGCAACTATCTTTCCTACGGCTCCGTCTTTTTTCAGCGAGGATATTTTGATCAAGCGGAGACTGCATTTCAGACCGCTCTGCGTGACGATCCCGAAAGCGCCGAGGCTGTCTACGGCATCGGTAGTGTCTATCTGAATCAAGGCAAGAATGGGGAAGCGCAAAAATATTTCGAACGTGCTCTAAAGATGCGCGCAACCTACCCTGACACGCTGGCCAACTCCTGGAATAATCTTGGCCTGATCGCTGGGCGGGAGGGCCGCATCGAAGACGCAGTCGCCTACTTTCAGGAAGCGCTGCGCCTGAGTCCCGATCACCCGATCGCGCTCAACAATCTGGGCAGCGCGTACCGCCAGCAAAAGCAATGGGAGCAGGCAAGTAAAACTTACGAGCGAGTCCTTGCCTTCAGCCCCAATGATGCCGACGCGAACTATGGATTAGGAATGGTGTATGCCCAGCAAGACGACACAGCCCGGGCTTCTGAGCTGCTGCAACGAGCTTTGCAGGCCCGCCCAAACTATCCCGAAGCGTTGAACAACCTCGGAATCCTTTACCTGCGCACTCACCGGCGCGATGATGCTGTCTCTAGCTTTGAGCAGGCAATCCAGGCCTCGCCTGACTTCGACCAACCCTATCTGAACCTGGCGCGAGTGCACCTGATCGAAGGTGACAAAGACGCAGCCCGCGTCATTCTCCAAAAGCTACTAATCCAAAAGCCAAATCACACCGCGGCGCAGCAAATGCTCGCAGAGATCGGCCGATGAGCTTGTAAGTGTGTTTAGTTTGTCGGTAAGCATGCCGATTTTCACGACCGAGTTTGCCACTCGGCTAAGGCTTGGGCGTTTCGGCGGTCAGGAGACTTACGAAGAGCTTGTAGAACCGCTCGGTGTCGAGATCCACTTGTATTTCGACCTGTCGCAGGTCGCGCTTTGGTTTATCGTTGTCGCTCCAGGTCAGCGTGTCGCCGTAGCCTGCGCCCCGATCCAGGTTCACGTCCATGTAGCGGGTTTCGGTTTTAGTGATGAGCGATGGGTCCAGCCACGCGGCCGACGTTAGTTCGTCCCAGAGATAGTTGTAGGTTCCATGGAGACGTGCGTAGGTTCCAACGTAGCGGGCCACCGGCGTCGTGCCGGCTTTGACTTTGTTGATCAGATCCATTGACAGGCGGGTCTTCAGGGAAATGTCGACGGTGGTGCAGACGATTTTTTTCCAGGGGGCGCGGAGGACGATGTGGGCGGCTTCAGGGTCGAACCATAAATTGAATTCATGGCGCGGGTTGTTGGCGAATTCGGGATCATCGGTGCGCGGGTTCAGGCTAGCGCCCATGAAGATTAACTCTTTTGCCAGGCTGGCGAACTCCGGATCGATGGTGATGGCAAGAGCCAAGTTAGTCATCGGGCCAGCCTCTTCGATCGTTACCTCGTGCGGATATTTGTGGACCATGCGGATGAGGAAATGGGCGGCGTCTTCACTGGCGGCCTTGGTGGTGGGCATGCCCTCCGGCATCGGGCCGAGATCGCGGGGCGCGTGGTAGAGGCTGGGGGTCCATGCGCCGAGCCACACAATTGAGCCGTAACGTTGCTCGGCTTCGAGAGTCTGGTCGCGGGTTCTCACCAGTGGATTTTCGGCTCCGGGGACCACTGGGATATCGGTGCGGCCGATGAGTTCGAGGGTGCGAAGGGTGTGGGCGACTTCTTCGGTGAGCCAGGCATCGCCAGTGACGACGGTGATGCCGAGGACTTCAGTTTGTGGAGATTGGATTAGAAGCAGAATGGCTTGCTGGTCGCTGCCTGCGGGGCCGGCGGCGTCCTGATCGATGATGATTTTGCGCTTGCCTTCGGCGTACGCAAAAGTGGTGGACAACAGGAGGGCAATCGCGCAGATCCAGATGCGGGCCGCTTTCATTCGCATTCCTCTGTTCTCTCGACGCTGCCGAACTGCGGACCCCTCACTTCGTTCGGGATGACAAGGCATATTGTTTTTTTGCATTGAAGTTTGCCATTGTAAAGCCGGGCTGTGAGCTATGTCGATTGCGGCGCGGAGTCCGGTGCGAATAGAATTGCGAGCGTTGGTTGTGCGGAGGTAGATTTCGTTCGCGTCTTCGTTTCGCATCCATGGTTCTTCCCAGGAGTCTTCGGTTGACCTTGAGTCTGTTGCGCCGATTTTTCTGCCCTTCAATTCGATTCAGCCCTTCAATTTGCTGTTTTCTTATTGCGATCGCGTTTGCTTCGGGTGTGGTTTCCGCGCAGGAAAAAGCGCAATCCCCGCCACCAGTCCGAACAGCGACGATACAGGGCCACGTCCGGGATTCCGGGGGCAAGCCGGTGGTTGGTGCGACTGTCACGTTGCAGTCTACCAACGACGTTTCGACGGAGAACTGGAACACCCGAACAGACTCTAAAGGAGCCTTCCGTTTGGTTGGACCGTGGGCCGGCGCCTATACGGTGCACACGGGTGAGAGTGGAAGCAGTCTCACGATCGTCAAATCGGTGACGTTGGCAGCGGGCGAGACTACGAAAGTTGAGCTGGTTCTGGACACCGCCATCGCGTCTTCTGCATCGGCGCAAGATACGCCTGCCGGCAAGGCACCACAACTTTTTGATGAGCCGAAGTTCACGGTTGCGGGTGTGGCCCCGGCTTCCAATGCTGGAGGGCACGGGTCTGACACCGTTTTGCGCAACAGCGAGGCGCTGGTTAGGGACACGGCTTCTTTGGCGGGGGCAGGGAAGCCTGTGGCCCAGAGTGGGGCGGGGAATTCAGCTGAAGATGGCAATCTGTTGCAGGAGGGCTCGGAAATTCAAGCCCAGATTGTGCGACAGGAACATGCGGGGAGCGACGATGCGTCGGATGGGAACGGTCAGGGCGATTTCAAGCTGGACCCTCCGACTCGACAGAAGCGCTCGGAGCTTTATCACCGGTTAGCGCAGATCGATGAGAAGCTGGGCAATCCACTGGAGGCGGTGCATGAGTATGAGCGGGCGGCGGAACTCGCTCCCAGCGAGGCAAATCTCTTTGATTGGGGTAGCGAGTTGCTGTTGCATCGGGCGCTGGAGCCGGCTTCGCTGGTCTTTGAGAAAGGGAATCAGGTTGATCCCAAGTCCGCGCGCATGCTGATTGGGCTGGGCGTGGCTTGGTATGCGCGAGGGGCATATGACCGCGCCGCGCATTATCTGGCAAGTGCTTCGGATCTTGCTCCGGCTGATCCTGCTCCTTATTTGTTTATGGGGAAGATGCAGAGCGCGGAGGCTGTGCCGTCGGCGGAGACGCTTGAAAGGCTGGCGCGGTTTGCGCGGCTTGCGCCGGACAATGCGCTGGCTAATTACTACGACGCGGTGGGATTGTGGAAGTCGAAGCAAGCGGCCGGTTCGATCGACGATGCCGCTGCTTCGCAGATCGAGATGCTGCTTCAGGCGGCGATTCGACTCGATCCCAAGTTAGGCGCGGCACAGTTGCAGCTCGGTATTTTATATGCGGAGCGCGGGGATAATGCGCACGCGGTCGCGGCCTATCAGAAGGCGATTGAAGTTAGTCCTGAGTTGGATGAGGCGCATTATCGGCTGGGACTGGCTTACAAACGGGTGGGCAATGAGGCGGGAGCGCAGCGGGAATTGCAGCTGCATGAGCAGTTGACGAAGGAGTCTGCGCAGAAAGCAGGGCAGGAGCGAGGGGAGATTCAGGAGTTTGTGGTTCGGCTGAGGGATAAGTGAGTTTGTAACCTGCACGATTTGTTTTGCTGCCCGGGTTGTTCGGGTAAGACACGCTAACCCCGGCGCGACTGCGACGCCACCGTCTAGAGTTGGTGCGCTGCTGAGACGGGGCAGGCCCCGGTCTCTACGCGGCAGCTAAGATTCTTTTTTAATTGTTTTTCTAATCTTGTTTTTCTGGTTCTGTGTCTACGCCCGCTTTGCGGAGCATTCTTCTTATTGAACGCTCGCCGCCCGCGCCCCGCTGCTCGGCGGCTATGTTGCCATCGCGATCGATCACAACATAGATCGGATAAGAGTTCGCCTGATACATGGCGGCGAGATTCGTGTCTTCAGTGAGGACGATGCGACAGGAGCGCGGGCTGTCCTGCAAGTATCGCTTCACCTTCTTTTTGGACTCGGCGACGTCGATGGCAAGGATGACTACGCCTTTCCCGGCAAACTCGTGATCGATGGAATCGATGAGGGATTGCTCGCGGCGGCAGTAGGGGCACCAGGTAGTCCAAAACTGGAGCAGGACGACTTTGCCTTTGAGAGTGGCGTTGGTGTACGTCTCTCCAGCGGTGGTTTTGGCGTGGAAGTTGGGGGCAGGTTGACCTTCCTCGTCGGCGGCGAAGGCCAGGGCGGAAGTTAGTAAGACGAGAGCGGCTAAAGTTAGACGGCGGCGTCGCATGGCGTGGAAATATAGCACAGGTGGGCGGGCGAGGGATGTGATTTGTAATTCGAGTTTGTGGGAGCCCACTCATCGGAAAGTGTGCGATGAGTGGGGCACCCGGCCCGTCTCTTTTGGAATGCGGCGGCGGTCTCTAGAACTTCAGTTTCAAGGCCAACTGGATCAGACGCGGGTTGTTGACGGTGTTGTTGATTACCCCGAAGCTGGAGGATGTATTGATGTCCTGTTCTCCCGTTCCTCCGGCACCCTGCAAGAAATATTGCGGGTGGTTGAAGAGGTTAAAGAACTCCGCGCGGAATTGCAGACCCATCCCTTCGCGGAACGAGAAAGGGATGTCTTTGATTAGAGAAAAATCCGTGTTTACGAAACGCGGACCGTAAACGGGCGCGCGAACGCCGGTGCCAAGTTGTCCGGCGGGCGCGGGAGCGAAGGCGCATGGGTTGAACCAGTTTGCGATCGTGTGGACCTGGGCGGGACAATTCGTATATCCCCCTTCCGGGCCGCCCCTGTTTGGATCACCCACCTGGTTGGGACGCTGGAAAGTATTGCCGTTATAGGAGAAGAATGTATCGGACTCATCAGCACTGTCGACGACGTAGAGAGGGAATCCAGTGGTTGCTCTCTCGATCAGGTTGACGGACCAGTGTCCGAGTGCTGCATCTACCGGACTGCTCCATGCGCTACCCCAATACTTGCCTTTGCCAAACGGGAGATCGTAGAGCACGCTGGCGGTAAAGCTCTGGTTGAGGTTCAGCTCGGAGAGACCCCAATCCAGTTTCTGGGTACCGGGCAACGGATAGTACAACGCGCCGGGATTGGTTCCCAAGCCATCGGGCATGCCGTTGTCGAAGTTGCGGGAGTAGGTGTAGCCGAGAAGGGCGTAGAGCCCATGGTGAGCGCTCTTGGTTTCAGCCTTGATCTGAAGAGAATCGTATCGGGCCTGGCCGATGCTGTTGTTGGTATCGACGGATTGAAATGCTCCTCCACCGGGCTGGTTTACCGTGTATGGGAAGAACCCAAAGCCGCAGCCAAGCGTGTAGGTGCCCGAACCGCAGGCAGCAGGGTCATTGAGGTTTTCGTTCAGCTGGCTGGTGAGAATGTGCGCGCTGCGAGTGCCAGCATAGCCAGCGGTCAGGACAATGTTGGCGGGGAGTTGGTGCTCAATGTTGAAGTTGAACTGTTGAACGATACCCTGTTTGAAATTGCGATTCTGAGATTGGATGGTTCCGGTGTAGGAGCTGGTGTTGACCGGCGCGTTGTACAGGTAACCGCCTGGGACT
>JBAWBE010000091.1:0-2408 GCA_049589635.1 Terriglobales bacterium | reverse complement strand
ATCGAGAGTACCTGGAAATGGGGAGCTCTATACAATCTGCGGCTAAGGATTTCGGAAAAACGCGCCATCGTGCGGATTCCCGAACCGTTATACGGCGCGTCGACGCCTGATGCGCGCACGATGGGTGAAAAGCAATTCGACTATGTTGATCCGCGCAATCGCGACTACCAAATCGAAATGGAGCGCATCGCGACGGCGCATCTCAAACGAATCGGCGCCTGCCTGCCGCCGCAATTCGCCGAGGTTCCGGTCCCTGAAAAACTTCCGGTAAAAGCCAGCGTCGTCATTCCGGTGCGCAATCGCGAGCGGACAATTCTAGACGCCGTTCAAAGCGCCCTCGTCCAGAGCACCGATTTCGACTTCAACGTGATCGTGGTCGATAACCATTCGACCGATCGCACCACAGAAATCCTGCGCGGCATCAGCGATCCGCGGGTTAAGCACATCGTTCCCAAAAGCCGCGACCTCGGAATCGGCGGATGCTGGAACGAGGCGATTTATTCCAGCGACTGCGGACAATATGTCCTCCAACTTGACTCCGACGACCTATACCTCAACGACGGCGTCCTTCGCCGGATTGTGACAGAGCTTGAAGCCGGGCCTTATGCCATGGTCATAGGTTCCTATACGATGGTCGATTTCTCCTTAAAGGAAATTCCGCCCGGTCTTATCGACCATCGCGAGTGGACGCGCGACAATGGAAGGAACAACGCACTTCGTATCAATGGTCTTGGCGCGCCGCGCGCATTCAACACTTCGGTTTTGCGCCACATAGGATTTCCGAATGTGAGTTATGGCGAGGACTATGCCGTAGCGTTGCGCATCAGCCGTGACTACGAGATCGGCCGCATCTATGAGTCCGTCTATCTTTGCCGCCGATGGGAAGGCAATAGCGACAGCGCACTGCCTCTCGAGGTTGCGAATCGATACGACCTGTACAAGGACTGGCTGCGTACTATCGAGGTCCAGGCTCGAATGCGCCGATGACCTACGAAGTAGAAGAACTGTTCAAGCGTCAGACACGAGCATGGCCGCAGCTCGCGAAAAGCCTTGAAGGTCTCGCGCACGCGAAGACGCGTTCGGTACGCATCGACTGGTTCGACATCTTCATCCGTCACATTCCTCATAGGATGGCTAGCACAACAGCGCCGGTCGACCGGGAATCGGTTGCAAAACGTCCTTGCTTCCTATGTGCGGGTAATCTGCCTTCGGAAGAAGAGGGCCTGCAGTTCGATGACAACTTCGCCATCTACTGCAATCCGTTTCCGATAGTGGATCGTCATCTGACGATTGCTCACCGAGAGCACGGCTTGCAGGGCATTGCGAACCAGTTCGGAAATATGCTCGATCTGGCAGCCGCCCTCGAAGAATATTTCATCGTCTACAACGGTCCGGAATGCGGCGCGTCCGCACCAGATCACATGCACTTTCAGGCAGGCTCGCGAGCATTGTTTCCAATCGAGAAGGATACCGCCGGACTGACCAGCGTCACCGTTCCGAACTACCGAAGGAATGTGTTCTTATTTCGTGGCAGAGATCGATCTGCATTGATCGATCGAATGTATCGCGCCATCGATCTGCTCGCGGAGACGACCGGCAAACGTCCAGAGCCGATGGTCAACATCGCGGTCTTTCATGCGCGAGGCGAGTGGGTGACATATCTGTTTCCGCGAGGAAAACATCGGCCACAGGTCTTTCACACGGGCGAACTGACTGTAAGTCCGGCATCGATCGATTTGTGTGGAATTTTCGTCGTTCCGAAGGCAGAGCATTTCGAAAGAATCACTGGCGACGCCATCGCCGCAATTTTTCGCGAAGTCACCTTGCCTGACGATCAGTTCCGGGAAGTAACGGCCAGGCTGGAGAGTGAGCGGTGAACGTATCTGTCGGTCTTATCGAAGGACAAGCTGCCGTCGAAGTCGAATTGACGGGTGCCTATGCTGATACTTCCGGCAAGTCCTACAGTCCTGGCCGCCACAGATTTACTTCTGAAGTTACACTCACTCCATCGGACCTGGCATCGTGCGCGTTCGCGCTGGACGACGTCACGATCGGAATCGGTTTTCATTGGGAACGCAAGGAGCGCCAGATATTTCGCGGCGCTTTTCGCCTTATCAAACGAGAAGCCGGGCTGACAATTATCAACGATGTACCGCTCGAGGACTACGTCACCAGCGTGATTTCATCCGAGATGAGCGCAAGCTGTCCGCTCGAAATGTTGAAAGCTCACGCCGTGATTTCGCGCAGCTGGCTCTGGTTTCCGAAAGTGGATCCCGCCCGCTCCGGGAGTGCGCCGCAGCCGCCGCTCGACTCTCACGAAATCCTTCGATGGTACGGGCGCGAAGCACATCCGGATTTCGACGTGTGTGCCGACGACCACTGCCAGCGCTATCAGGGAATCACGAAGG
>JBAWBE010000090.1:0-11493 GCA_049589635.1 Terriglobales bacterium | reverse complement strand
GTATCTCCTCTGGGTGACGTTGCGCTTCTGGGGCTGACCTCTGGGTCGGGCCTAGGGTTCCGATAAAGGGGGGATTATTGCGCCACAGGCTCGCGACCAGTTTAGGTTTCTAGCTATCTTCAAAAAGTTATCAGAGATGGCCTGCCCGTGCAATCAAATTGGCGGGACCGAAGGCGGCTGACATTGAGCGGAAGAAACACACATTAAACGGTGTGGCCACGCAGGTAAACGGAAGAAAAGAAAGAGGTAAATCAGGGCGTTGTGGGCGGTGGGGTGGCGTTCGGAATCAGTCCGGCATGGCCGATGGTAACGGACTTGACTTCGCCGTATTCACCGCCGACTTCGAGCTTTTTTCCATCGAGTTGGAAGTCGAGACCGCCGGCGTTTCCGGCTTTGACGAAGACGTCGCGGTGGGCGTGGAAGGTGCGCTCGCTGCCCGGTTCCAGGAGCTCAGAACCGACCGGCTTGCCGTCGACCGAGACGGAGACCCAGCTTTCCTCGCGGGCGTGAATAAGGACGAGGAACTCGCCGGGGGCAGGTCGGGTGCTCGAACTTTGGCTTATGGACGGGGAACTTAAACTTGCCGGTTGATTCCCCTGGGGCGAGGCTGGGCCGGGGGAAAAGGAAACTTTCTCCGCATTCATCGGGGCAGGTGCTGCGCTGGGTCTACCGGCCGAGGCGGATGGCGAATCTACGTGCGGGCTTGTCGTCGAAATCGAAGTCGCGAAGGTGTCCGCCGAAGTTACTGCCTGCGGAGATGCTGGTCCGTCCGATCGTCCCCCGGTCGTCGCGGGAACTGGATGCGCGTCTAATCTCTCCCGCTCTCGACGGCGATGGCTCCAGAGGGAGAGTAAGAGCGCGATCACCAGCAGAATGATGGCAAATACTCCCCATGGCAGGGATCGCGAAGGCTCGTCAGAGATAGCTTCCAGTCGGCTGATGCGATCGCCTTCCTCGCGGGCAGCGGCGTCCCGTGACGCGGCATCGCGGGTGGCACCGTCGCGTGTCACGCTGTCGCGGCCTGCCGATTCGGGTCTCGCCGCGGGCGCTTCACCTGATGCAAGCAAATAGTCGGCGACGGCCTGGTCCTCGTCGAGTCCCACCACGCGGGCGTAGGCGCGGACGAAGCCCTTGTTGAAAATGCCTCCAGGCAGCTGGGTAAACTTGTCTTCTTCGAGCGCCTGAAGCATGCGCGTGCCGATCTTGGTCGACGCCGAAATCTGGTCGAGAGTGATTTTGCGCTTCTCGCGCTCAAGCTTCAGTTTTTCCCCGAAGGATGGCAAGTGAGTGGTTCTCGCTTTCGCCGAACGGAAAACGGAATTCTACTCTGAGGAGAGGCTGGAGCATAGCTAGATCGTTGGGGATCGACTTGCCTTGACGCCGGGGATGGATAGCCCACTCATTCGTTTGGGGAGTCGAATGAGCGGGTCCACACCGTTGTCGAGTCTGTGACTCGACCCACTTCGCGCCGACATCTAGTACTGCGGCGGAGGAGCTGGCTGATTCGTCGGTGGCGGCGTGTTCTGATTCACGGCGCGCTGCGGCAAAGTGTCCTGAGGCCGGACCGTGGGTGCTGGCGGTGCGGGTTGATTTGCCGATGAATTGCCTGGCGATTGGGCCGCCGGATCGGCAGCTGGTTGCCGATAGTCGCCGTTCTCAGCGGCTTTGATCGGTTCCATCGAAATCACATGGTAGGCGAAGGTTTTGTGATCGCCGTCGGCTACTTTCAGGAGAATTTCGTCTTTCTTGATTTTGAATTCCGCTTCGTGGCCAATGGGTAGGATTATAGGATGCTTGGTGTCTTTCGGCCGGATGTGATATTCGAGATCGTCGGTACGAAAAAGGTATTGCGGGCACAGTTTCTCATTGGACGAGACGCTGGTCACTCCGACCGAGCCCCATACGGCGCCCAGGCCGTTTAGGCCCTTTTGTTTGACTCCGCAGGGCAATGACTGCATGCTTTCGATCATTCCCCGTGGCGGCTTTTTCTTGTCCTTGGCCACTGCGCTGGTTGGGTCCAGCATCGATAGCAGCAGCGCGCCTGCGACTAAAATAGTTGCCTTCATAAGTGCTTCCTCCCTTGGAGTAACCAACTTTTTAGCTTCAGCTTTGTAACTGCGCTACTTGCGTCTAATTAAAAAATACAAACCGTTTAAAAAATAAAAACCGTATGAAATATGAAATGGGAGGTCCACGAGGACCTCCCAGGCTGAGGGTTTACTAGTGTGGCTGCGGTTCCGGTTTTATAGGCTGATCGGGTTTGATTGGCGAAGTTGTGGTGACTCCGGTTTTTGGAGGCGTTGTTGTGCCAGCCAGTGCGGGCGAGGTCATCACGGCCTGCGGGTTAGCGGACAACTGGTCCCGCATTCCGGGATGCGCCTGGAGGTAGTTCCGAAGATCGGGATGCGATTCCAGGAACTCGCGGTTGTTGGCTAAGGTTGGATCGCTGGTGAGCGCATCTGCGGTCGTTGTATGGCCCCGTAGAAACTCGCCAAAGGTCGTTACTTCGCGGCGGTCGAAATCACGGTTGTGGTCACGATCATAATTGCCGCGGGAGGCGTCTTCACGGTGATCATAGCGTTCTTCGTCATGCATGAAGACGTTGGGATGCTCGTGGAACTCGGCGCTCACTCGAGGATGCGCCTGCAAATATTCCTGGAGCGCTGGATGATCGGCGACAAAGCGCTTATTGTCGATCAACGATGGATCTTTGCGCAGTTGTTCCGCGATCTCAGGGTGACTGTCGAGGAAGTGATCCATGCTGGCCAATTCCTCGCGCGTTATGCCGTAGTTGTAATGGCCACGTTCTTCCTGGCTGCGGTCATAGCGATCTTCAGCGTGCATAAACGCGTTGGGATTCTCGTCGAACTCTTTGCGGACGCCAGGATGCATCTGCATGTATTCCTGGAGCGCCGGGTGGTTCGCGAGAAATTGCTGGTTGTCGATTAATGAAGGATCTCTGCGCAACTGTTCTGCAATTTCCGGATGTTGGTCGAGAAAATGACTCATCTCGGCTACGTCGCGCTGAGTAACGTCCGGGTCGCCTGGCATCGGCGTCGGTGCTCTGGTCGGTCCAACGGGGTGGGCTCGCTCAGGCGGGACAGGCGTTGTGTCCGGCGGAACAGCGCTTGGCGGAGTCGTGTCCGGTGGCTGTGCTGCCGTTGGGGGCATCGTGTTTCCCGAGGGCGTGGTTTGCGATTGCATCGGGATCGAGAGCAACAGCGGGAGCGCCAAAATCAGCGCTCCCAATGTATGAAAGAGTTGCCTAGGTGTATTGCGATTTTTATTCACAAGACCTCCTGCGAGATTTTTCCTCTCACATGGAGAAAGCAACCGCCATGCCAAGGGCGGCTGTTTTATCGCAACCGTGGAGGGATCAAGGGCTTGAGGGGATGCTGCCTGGGTGCGCGCAAGATTTTACATAGCAAATTCGACACCGTAGCGAGCGTAATTGTCGTACGGGATAGTACCTAGGCGAGAGCCTGTCTGCTCTCCCATAACTACATGTGCAATTAGCGGGAGCCTCAGCCGGAATTGAGCGAGCGCCCGGCATTGAAAGACACCGTCAAAACCTATTCAGGTTACGTTAAGACGTGATTGCCGCTTTGACCTGCCCTCTGGAGTCGTGCCCAAGCCCGGAGAAGAATTCCGCTACGTCTGGCGCTGTCACGTGCTCGGACACGAGGACAATGAGATGATGCGGCCCTATAAGGTCGTTGGCTAGCGTTTGCGGGACTCCGGACGGGGATTCCGCCCGGGAGGCGGCGTTTATTGGCGTAAAGTTGGCACCGGTGGTACCTGTTACCATCGTTCGTTGCCCGCCTGGCGGGGCCAAAACTATAATTTTGTATTCCCACCTGCCTCGAGGAGTAGATGCCGGAATCTGCGGGTACGTCCCCAATCCGCCAGTCGCAAGAGTTGACGATTTTTCACGATGTCGCAAAGGCGCTGACGTCGTCGTTGAATCTCGACTCCATCTTGCAAACCATCATGGAAAAGATGGCGGAATACTTCCGCCCGGACACGTGGTCGCTCCTGATGGTGGACGAGGAGAAAGACGAACTTTACTTTGCCATTGCGGTGGGTGCGGCGGCCGAGGTCTTGTCGAAGGCGCGGCTTAAAGTGGGGGAGGGAATTGCAGGCTGGGTAGCGCGGCACGGGCAGCCGCTTATCGTGCCGGATGTGCAACAGGACAAGCGGTTTTCGTCGCGGCTGGACGAAATGACGCAGTTGCAGACGCGCTCGGTCATTTGCGTACCCTTGCGTTCGCGTCACCGCGTGCTGGGCGTAATTCAGCTCATAAATGCGGATGTGGGACCGAGTCAGCAGGAGACGTTTTTTCTCCAGGCCTTATGCGACTACGCGGCGATTGCGATCGAGAATGCGCGTGCGGTCGAAAAGATTCAGGAACTGACGATCACGGACGACTGCACGGGCCTGTTCAATGCCCGGCATCTTTATAAAACTTTAGAAACTGAGGTCTATCGCTCAGCGCGCTTTGGCTACCAGTTCAGCGTGATTTTTATCGACCTCGACCACTTCAAGTCGGTCAACGACACGCACGGGCATTTGGTGGGAAGCCGGCTGCTCGCCGAGGTTGGATACCTGGTCAAGGCTCAATTGCGGCTGATCGATTTCGCGTTTCGCTATGGCGGAGACGAGTTCGTGGTGCTGCTGCCGCAGACCAGCAAAGACCAGGCAGTGGTGGTGGCGCGGAGGTTGCAGGAGTCTCTGCGCGGCGGAAATTTCTGTTCCGAGCAGGGATTGAATCTTCCGGTGCGCGCTAGCATGGGATTGGCAACTTTTCCACACGACGCGCAGACCCCGCATGACATTATCCGGCAGGCCGACGAGATGATGTACGTGGTGAAGAATACGACCCGCGACAATATTGGGGTCGCATCGCGCGGGATGGTGGAGACGTAAGGATTCCACGTACGGGTTCCGCAAGTCCTCGGTCGCCGAGCGTTCTGCTCAGAGAGCCGCAGCGAGGCCAGCTTCGGCGAGTGTGAAGAGGGGATGATGAGCGACCGCAGACAAACATTTTGGCTGCCTGCGCTAGTGAGCCTGGCGAGTTCAATGGTGTGGAGATTGATCTTGCAGAAATCCTTTCCCCTGTCACAGCCAATGCTGAATCACGCTGGGCTCCCGCTGAATTATCAATTGATCTGGCTCGCTGCATTGCCGCTCTTCGGTGCCGCGAGCGCATATTTGTCGCAGCGCGCAGGAGGCCATCCCATGTCTCGCGCGACCGCAGTGCTGGCTCCCTCGATCGTAATGATCCCCTTATGGACGGCATTGGCTACGCGCATGAGCCACCCTTCCCCACGGCAGTGGTTCGGTCTGCTTTGTGGTGTACTGAACTGGATTGTTCTTCCGGGCACGGCCTTGTTATTGGGCGCGTCTCCGTTCCTGAAGGCTCCACCCCGGAAGAACAAGACAAGGAGCATAAGCTGCTGGACGATGAACCTACGAACACAGACCTTTTGGATACCGGCGCTCGTCAGCCTCACTGCGGCGATGGTCTTTCTGATGATTTCGACCATGGCGGGTTTGCAATCTCGGTTTGTGGCGATGGGTTGGGCAACATTTGTGGCGTACGTCCCATGGCTGATCACATTGCCGTTGTGTGGAGCCGCTGGAGCGGCTTTGTCTCGTCGCGCCGGGGGTGGGCATTGGCTGCGGCTGGTTGCCGGCTCATTTCCTGTGATCGCGATGGCAATCCTGGTCGGGTTTCTCATGCTGATCGGGAAGTTTGCCTTTGCCAAGCCCGAGTGGTTTTACTTGCCGATGGCAGTTTTGCTCGGTGGCGTTCTTCCTGGCGCAGCTCTATTGTTGGGAGCAGTGCCGTTCGCGAGGGCTTCGAGCGCGTAGAACATCCGGTAAAGATTCATCCAACCTTCTTCGCATCTGCACGGCGATGCTGGCTGGTTCTTATCGCTTTTGCAAATCCTTCGGCACGTCGGTTTTTGGCGTTTCTGGCGCTTCCGGTCTCAACACAAACGCATTCGTGGGTGCGTTCGGGTTCACGCCGAAATCCCACACATAAAGGTTGATGGAGTCTTTTCCCAGCATCTCCGCGAGGGCATATTCACCGCTGGGCAAGGGATCGATGGGCGTGATCTTCATCCAGCCTCCGGTCATTGTCGTCACTGTCGCGGCGACGAAGCGTTCGTCGGTTTTCATCTTGCCGGTCACGGCGATCTTGAGAGCTCCGGCAACGCGCTTGCCGTTCTTTGATTCGACGCGAATGATCTTGAAGGACTCGGTCGGCGGAAGCGGGGTCGCATCGGCCGCGGGACGTCCAACTTCCTCAGCGCCCGAAGCCACGGCTGGCGCGCCCTGGGCGGTGTCCGCGCTCACATTTACGTAGATCGAGGGCGTCGGAGTGTGCGATTGAACCTTGGCATGTGCCTCGGGAAGTTCGATCGATTGCTTGGAGCCGGAAAGCGGATTGATCGCCGCGCGCAGAATATTCGACTTCGTGCTGCGGTTGAGGTCGCTGCCCGCCTGCTGAATCTCCGCCAATTCGGGCTCGTTCTGGTAGGTATCAAGTAAGTACACACCGCCTTCATCGGAAAGCCGCAGTCCGGGTGCAACCTCCGGAGAGCGCGCCAGCACGGCTTTGCGCTGGGCCTCGATCTCCTTGTCGAGTTCGGCCGCCTCGGGAATAGGTGCACCCGTGAGGCGGCCTTCCTCGTACTTCTTGGTGGCGTCCCAGTCGACCATGGCGTTGGGAACTTCTTCCCACTCGCCGCGCTCGGCGCTGAAATAACGCACACGGTCGCCCTTGATTTCATACTTGGTGATGGGCTGGTAGGTGCCGTCTTTGAGGATGAGGCGGCTGGCGAGAGTTTGGGCGGGAACTGCCGATGGGAAGGAGAGAAGCAGCGCAAGCATTGCGGCTGCGAGGAGGCCCGTTCTGCAAATGAGGGAATGCACGCCGGGAACCATTATCGGTCTTTTCTGGTGCTTCGGAAAGGTTAGATGCGGTCGCGTTCGCGGATGGGTAGCTCAGCCCCTGGGTTCGGAGGAAAGGCTTTCACTGACAGTGCCTTTTTTCCACATTCCCTTCCGAGAAATCTTCTGCCATAATTGATCGTGCACCCCAACCTGCACAATCTTCCAATCAAAATTAAAGCGAGGAACGGATGTCGGCAAAGTACATCTTTGTGACGGGCGGAGTTGTGTCTTCTTTGGGCAAGGGACTGGCGGCAGCCTCTATCGGGTGCCTTCTCGAAAGCCGCGGCCTCAAAGTCAACCTGATGAAGTTCGATCCGTATCTGAACGTCGATCCGGGAACGATGTCTCCTTTTCAGCATGGAGAAGTTTTTGTCACCGACGACGGCGCCGAAACCGACCTTGACCTCGGGCACTACGAACGCTTCACCCACGCCAAACTTTCTCGCGACAACAACTGGACGACGGGCCGCCTCTATGAGCAGATCATCGCCAAAGAGCGCCGCGGCGACTATCTCGGAAAAACCGTGCAGGTGATTCCGCACGTCACGAACGAGATCAAGGCTGCCGCCAAAAAATGCGCCCAGGATGTAGATGTACTGATCGTCGAAATCGGTGGCACGGTGGGCGACATCGAGTCGCTGCCCTTCATAGAAGCCATCCGCCAGATGCGCCAGGAAAACGGCCGCGAGAACACGCTGTTTGTGCATGTGACGCTGGTGCCGTTCATCGCCGCTGCGCAGGAGTTGAAGACCAAGCCCACGCAGCACTCGGTAAAAGAGCTGCTCAGCGTAGGAATTCAGCCCGATATTTTGCTCTGCCGCACCGATCGATTCCTGTCTAAAGAAATTAAGGGAAAGATTGCTCTGTTCTGCAACGTCGAAGAAGAAGCCGTCATCACCGCCAAGGACGTGGCTTCGATTTACGAAGTGCCGATCGTGTTTGCGCACGAAGAAGTCGACACATTAGCCATGCGCTATCTGCATTTGGAGGCGAAGGATCGTGACCTCTCGAAGTGGAACGATCTTGTGCATCGCGTTTATAACCCGAAGGACATTGTGCGGATCGGGATTGTCGGCAAGTATGTTGAGTACGAGGATTCCTACAAGTCGCTCAAAGAGGCGCTGGTGCACGGTGCGCTTGCGCACAACCTGAAGCTGGAAGTGAGCTGGATCGAAGCGGAAGGGCTTGAGACTTCAGATGCGAACGATAAGACTTACGAAGCCCAGCTAGAAGACTATGACGGCTTGCTAGTCCCGGGAGGCTTCGGCAAGCGTGGAATCGAAGGGATGCTCAAGGCGATTCAGTACGCGCGCGAAAAGCACGTACCCTATTTTGGAATTTGTCTCGGCATGCAAACGGCATGCATCGAGTTTGCGCGCAATGTCTGTGGGCTTGCAGATGCCAATTCCAGCGAGTTCGATCCGGCGACTCCACATCGTGTGATTTATAAATTGCGCGAACTACGCGGCGTGGAAGAACTCGGAGGCACCATGCGCCTCGGCGCGTGGCCGTGCAAGCTTGAGCCGGGGACGCTGGCGCAGAAAATCTACGGTCAAACCGAGATTAGCGAGCGACACCGGCATCGTTATGAATTCAACCGCGAGTACGAAGAGACGATGACGGCAGGCGGGCTGAAGATTTCAGGGTCGACGCCTGACGGAACTTACGTCGAGATCGTCGAAATCCCCGGCCATCCATATTTCATCGGCTGCCAATTCCATCCCGAATTCAAATCGAAGCCGCTTGAGCCGCATCCTTTATTCAAGTCGTTCGTCGGCGCGGCCTACGAGTACGGGCAGAAACGCAAGGACCATAAGGAAGCCGCGGAGGTGGAGATGTTTCTACGGCCGCAGAAGGTTGTAGGGAGATAGCGTCTACCGCCGAGGCGCAGACGGCGCCGAGAAATTCTCTAAGGTTTTCAATCGAGCGCTTGAACTGTGGGCACGATAACAAACATCTATTGGGTCAAATATTTGTTCGTGATAGCCGGGGTCGTGGCTTTCATTGGTTCTCTAGCGGACAAGAAGTGGGGCAGGCGGCTGAGATGGTCCCTATCACAGCTCTTCTCTGGCTGTTTGGGTATGGCATTGAACGCCTTTGGCTGTTCGTTTCCTTGAAGATCACAAAGAGAGGCTGAGAAATCCAACGTAGCCTACTCGCTGTGGTGAAATACTAGATTCTCTCGGCGTCTCGGCGGTGAATTGTTTTGTCTTCATCCTTCCAAATCGACAACGTCCGCATCGGCTCCGGCGATCTCTTTCTGATCGCCGGGCCGTGCGTAATCGAAAGCGAAGAGCACGCACTGCGCATGGCGGAGATTGTTAAGGGCGTGACGCGCGCGCTCAATTTCCCCTTCATCTTCAAGGCTTCCTACGACAAGGCGAATCGCACCTCGATCCGCAGTTTTCGCGGGCCGGGAATGAAAGAAGGCCTGCGGATTCTGAAGAAAGTCAAGGATGAAGTGCACATTCCGGTGCTGACGGACGTTCACCAGGTTACGGATGTCGCGGCGGTGGCCGAGATCGTCGACGTCTTGCAGATTCCGGCGTTCCTCTGCCGCCAGACTGACCTGATCGTCGCGGCAGCGCTCAGCGGGCGTCCGGTGAACATAAAAAAGGGTCAGTTCGTCTCGCCCTGGGATATGAAGCACGCGGTTGAGAAGTGTCGCGAGGCCGGCAACACGCAGGTCTTTGTGACCGAGCGTGGGTCAAGCTTCGGCTACAACAATCTGGTAGTTGACATGCGCTCGCTCGCCATCATGCGCAAATTTGCGCCGGTGGTTTTTGATGCGACGCACTCGGTGCAATTGCCCTCAGCCTCTCACGGAGACGAGGATGGCCCGGCTGTCAGCGGAGGCCAGCCGGAATTCATTCCGGTATTGTCGAGGGCTGCGGTAGCGGCGGGAGTAGACGGCGTGTTCATGGAAGTCCACGACAATCCCAAAGAAGCGAAGAGCGACGGCGCCAACGCGCTCGACACGCGTAACCTGCGTACCGCGCTGAAAGAATTGCAATTCGTTCGCCGAGCGATTGATGCCGCACACGCCACGCCGTAAGGCGTCCGCACCATGTGCTAGACGCCGATCACTGCACACAGTTCCTTCACTGCCGCTGCGCTCTTGTCCAATCCCGCTTTCTCTTCCGCGCTCAGTTTGATTTCGATGATCTGCTCGATTCCCTTTGATCCGAGTTTTACGGGAACGCCCACGTAGAGGCCCTTGATGCCATACTCTCCATCGAGATACGCCGCGCACGGAAGAATCTTTTTCTTGTCTTTCAGGATTGCTTCGACCATTTCGGTGGCCGCGGCGGATGGGGCATAGTAGGCCGAGCCGGTCTTCAGGTATTTGACGATCTCAGCGCCGCCGTCGCGTGTGCGCTGGACCAGCGCATCAACACGGTCTTTCGACATGAGTTCGGTGATCGGAATTCCAGCGACCGTGGAATAGCGGGGAAGCGGGACCATGGTATCGCCGTGTCCGCCGAGAACAAAGGCGTTGACGTTCTCTACGCTGACTTCGAGTTCGTCGGCGATGAAGGCGCGGAAGCGGGCGGAATCGAGCACGCCGGCCATGCCGATGACGCGCTCGCGCGGGAATTTGCTGAGCTTGTAGGCGGCTTGCGCCATGGCGTCGAGTGGATTGGAGACGATGATGAGGATGCAGTTCGGCGAGTGCTGCACAACTTTGCCGACTACGTCGCTCATGATTTTGTAGTTGGTGTTGAGCAGATCGTCGCGGCTCATACCGGGCTTCCGTGGGATTCCGGCGGTGATGACTACGATGTTGGAGTTGGCGGTGTCCGCGTAGTCGTTGGTGCCGGTGATGTAGGAGTCGCGTTTTTCGATCGGCATGGCTTCGAGCAGATCGAGGCCTTTGCCTTGTGGGACGCCTTCAACGATGTCGATGAGGACGACATCGGCGAGTTCTTTTGAGGCGATCCAGTGAGCGGCGGTGGCTCCGACGTTGCCGGAACCGACGATGGTTACTTTATTGCGCATGAAGTTCCTTTCGCACGGATAAGTCAAAAGCTTTACCACAGGGTACACAGGGGTGCACGGGTTAAACCCTAATCAGCGGCGACTGCAATCTGCATGTTTTCGATCATGGCCGTGGCGAATTCGCTGGTCTTTACTTTGGTTGCGCCTTCCATCAAGCGCTCGAAATCATAGGTCACTTTTTTCTGTTCGATGGTGCGTTCCATGCTCTGCTCGATCATGTCGGCGGCTTCGGTCCATCCAAGAAGGCGGAACATCATTACGCCGGAGAGAATCACGGAGCCGGGATTGATGACATCTTTGTCGGCATACTTGGGTGCAGTGCCGTGCGTTGCTTCGAAGATCGCATAGCCGTCTCCGATGTTGGCGCCGGGCGCGATGCCGAGGCCTCCGACTTGTGCGGCGCAGGCGTCGGAGATGTAATCGCCGTTTAGATTGGGCGTGGCGAGCACAGTGTATTCGTCGGCACGCGTGACGACCTGCTGGAAGATGGAATCGGCAATGCGGTCGTTGATCATCAGCTCTTTCTTCCAG
>JBAWBE010000089.1:0-15228 GCA_049589635.1 Terriglobales bacterium | reverse complement strand
TTTTTGTGTAGCGCGGGCGCCCTCGCCCGCGATCTCTGGCAACTATCACGCAAATTAACCCCATCCTACGTCTCTTAGCTTACAATCAGCCTGATCGGGAGGCACGATGATCGCGATCCCACTTTTCGCGCTACTGCTGATCGGCACTTCTCAGGATTCTCCCGCTCTCACCTCCACGCCAACGCCTCCGGAAACAGTCAAGACGGCCCCGCGCTTTACTCCAGAGCAAGAGGAGCAGATCAAGCAGAAAATGGAACAGGCCAGGCTCAGCCGCGAGCCGGAGATCAAGGAAGCCGAACGTCTCAACGAGTTGGCTGCCAACCTCCGCTCCGAGGCCGACGCGCGCAAACTGGTGGATGCGGTAGCCGAACAGCTTACTCACCATCGTCATTTGTTCTGGGCGGGCCAGAAGTATCGCCACCGTGTAGCGCATGCGGAGTTTGCGGCGGTATCTGACTCTGCCTTGATTCCCGAAGAGCGCATAGCGGAAGTCTGGAACGAGTACGTTCGCGAGATCGATGCTCCCGACGAAGCGCTGATCACGGTGGCGGAGCTGCATAACTTCCGGGCGATGGACCTGCGCTCTAGCCTGCACAACTGGGACCGCGACATGACGCGGTCGCTTTGGTCGATGCCGAACATCTACGCAGTGGATTCAACCGGCGGACTGGCTGAGGGATGCCGCGCTCTCGAAAGCTTGAAGACAATCAACAACCTCCACGAGCAGTTTGCCAGAGTGCATGCCGCGCGGCACCGAGTCCAGGGCTACGTCTCCGATGGAGATGGGGCACAGAAAAAGTCCGCGGCGACAGTGATCGGCCGAGGGAGACTTGTGGCGTCAACTCCTGTGCACGCGCCCGCATATGCCGACCCGATTCGACCGGCAGTTGCTCGCTACCTGCAAGAACATGGTCAACACGAGTATGACCAACTGGTAGGGTTGCTCTTTGACGAACTGCTGCCTCCGGGCCAATAAAGGCGATCAGCTCGTAAAATCGAGCTAAAATATAAGAAGGATGAACCGACCAGCTCTTTTAGTGCCTACGTTGTTGCTCGCGGGAGCCTGCGCTCTGGCACAGCAGCCGCCCGACCCGAGTGCGTCGAATACTAAGGATCAGGGCTCCGCGAATCAAGCTTCCAAGAATCAGGATTCGAAGAATCAGGATTCAACCAGTCAAAGCTCTACTCACAAAGATTCCGCCGCGCCGCCCGCTTCCGATCCCAAGAACTCCGATCAAAGCAAAAGTAATGATCAAAGCAAAAGTAATGATGACGAAGAGAGTTCCAGCCGCGACACCCGCATTGACACCAGCGCCCCAAAAGACGACGCCAAAAATCATCCCAACAGTCAGGACGTGGTCTCCGATCTCGCCCCGCCGCCCGGCAACTCCGATGTGCAGGAGTTCCATCCCTGGAACCCGTACAAGGCAAATAAGGATATTCAGGTGGGCGACTTCTATTTCAAACGCAAAAATTACAAAGGCGCCCTCGATCGCTACAAAGAAGCCCTGTATTACAAAGAGAACGACGCAACCGCCACATTCCGAGCCGGAGAGGCCGCGGAGAAGTTAGGAAATAAAGCGGAAGCCCGTAAGTATTTCGGGCTATATCTAAAAATTCTCCCAGAAGGCCCGCAAGCCAAAGAAGCCCACGCCTCCCTCGCCAAACTAGATAAGAGTCAATAGCCAGACTTTGGTGGCTGATTGTCTACTTCTCCACCCGCGAGAATTCCCCAGTCGAGGCATTCACCGCCACGCGCAACGCCGCCGTCTCGCGATCGTTTCCGTAGATCACGTGCCACAGCAGTTCGTTCGTCTGCCGGTTCCAGTCGAGAATGTAGAGCACCGGAGTATCCGGGCTCTTCGCCAGCAGTTTGTCGCCGCCATGCTGCTGCGCGATCGCGAACGCCTTATCGGTATCGGTCTTCAGAAACTGAACGTTAAAAACCTGCGTCGATGAGTTGGTCGGACTGTACGTGTCTTCAACGGTGTGCGTGACATCGGCATTCGACCACGTGTAAGACTGAGTCGTCCGGCGCGACGGCGAGGCAAATCCTGAGCGCCACTCGCCCGCTTTCCCGTCAGTGCTCTTGGATGCGGCTGACTCCACGCGAAATGGCTGCGCGTCTGGCGCCCATCCACGCGCCGCGATGTAGCACTTGTAGAAGGCGCCGCTGCCGGTAATCGTCTCCGGAGCTTTTGGCTGAGGTTTCTCGGCTGGTGCGGAAGGAGTGGGCGCCGAGGAACATCCGGCTAGTGCTGCCGCGAGAACCGCCGCGATTATTGCTTTCATCGAGCCTCGTTTCGTCTAAGGAATTCCTTCGTGGACCTTAGTGTCCTTGGTGGTTAAGGTTCGCAAAATCGAGCAACTACTCTTGCGAAGATCGCGATCAGTCCACTGAACGAGCATTGTACTGAACGAGCGCAACGGATTCCTATAAAATTGGCGGAAATCGGATTCTCGCGAGATTATCCCATGACTTCTCATCTCGAACATCTGAGCCGCGAACTCCAGGATGCAATCGGCGGTGCGAGCGACAGCACGTTAGCCAAGGCTACCGGTGGGAAGTGGAATTCCGGGCAGATTCTGGAGCACCTTCTTCTGACTTATAAGAACACGAATCGGGGCATCGCAAAATGCCTGGAAAAAGGCGCGACCCTGGCTACACGCCGTACGCTGAGACATCGTCTGAGTTCGCTGCTGGTGGTGAATTTCGGCTACATGCCAGAGGGCAGGAAGTCTCCCGAACGCGCTCTCCCGCAGGGAATGCCACCAGGAGAAGTGCGCTCCTCTATTTTTGTGGAGATCGAAAAGATGGAGTCAGGCTTCACCGATTGCGAGCGCCGGTTCGGCCCCGGCGCGAAAATCATGGATCATCCGTTCCTTGGTCCGCTGACGGCAGCCGGATGGCGCAAGTTTCATCTTGTGCACGGGCGGCATCACGCAGCGCAAATCCGGGAACGGTTACGATCGAAGAGCGGTTGAAGAACGGCTGAACTGCGTCGAGCGACCGACAGATTTCGCCCCGTGGAATCGTGATGTCGAGTGCGAAGGCGAAGACGTCCTCGCGACAACCAGCGAGCCGCCGGCGCTACACTCAAAGCCCGACAGCTCTTAATTCAGCAAGCTTATTTACTTGTTGTCCTTGTTGTCAGTGTTTCCTTTGTCGCTGTCTTTCGCAGTCGCGTCGTTCTCTTTTTCTTTCACGCCCGCTTTGCGCGCCTGCTCCTGTAGATCGGTGAGTTGCGCTTTCGCGTCATCGAGCGCCTTCTGCTTGGTTTCCATGTCGGTCTTATAGTCCGCGTCGTCTTTGTCCCACTGCGCGGCGTTGCGCAGCCGATTGCCAGCATCGCTGTAGAACGCAGCTGCCCGCAGCCGGTATTCACGCTGATCCAGATCAAGCTCATGAGAAAGCTGATCGATCTTCGCTTTCTGGGCATCGAGCTTGGTTTGCATGTCGTCAGCAGACTGCTTTTTCGCCTCCGCGGCCGCTTTGGCATCTGCCGCTGCCGATTGCTGCGTCGCCGTTTGGCCTGGCGCCTGCGACGCATCGGGTCCGACCACGCTCAGTGTCTCATTCGTGGGAAGATTATCGTTGTCGTAATGCCGCGTCGCGGTCTCCGACTGAGGCTTGTTCTTGCGCGCCGCGCGCGCTGCGTCTCCCAGAGATTGCCCTGAGGACTGCGAAGCCGATGAAGTCTGCGCCGATGCAGAGGCTCCTAGCAACAAGAGGCCACTCACAGTGACCCCAATCATTCGCTTACAAGCATTTCTCATAGACCTTCCTCCCAGTTATCTTGATCAGGAGCGCTTACAGCGCCCGCCAGTACCAGTGCAGCAACACGTTTCCAAACACGAACGACAACATTCCCATAGCGCCCAGAAACACGCCAAACGGCATCTGGTAATAGCGCAGCATAATGCGCGCCGATTGCCAGGCCCGCCGCCGCGCGTCGATCGCCGGGGTCCCGCGCGCCTCAATCCGCCGGGTGCGCTTCAGCCAGACGACCAGAACCGCGCTCAATCCAAAAACCGATCCCCCAAGGGATGCAGCAAAAATCGTTAACACCGTAAGCTTCGTTCCGAGAAATGCGCCGATCATCGCCATCAGCTTGACGTCGCCAAATCCCATGCCCTCGACGCCCCGCGCGCGCAGGTAAATCGCCGCTGCGCCATAAAGAAAGGACGCGCCGACAGCCGCGCCCAATAGCGAATCCGACAGCGACCATAACCGCCACGAAATCTCGCCGCGCATGGTCGGCGACACCAGGCCGGGAATGATTCGCGAGGCGAGATCGTTCACCGGCACGAGCAAACTGAATCCGATGCCGATCGCCAAGCCAGGCAAAGTCATGGCGTCGGGCAGGAGCTTTGTTTCGGCGTCGGCGAAGATCAGACCCAGCAACAGGAATCCCAGCACCGCGCATTTCACCGTCGCGAGCGTCGGGCCGAAGTGCAGAAAGCAGGAAAGAAAGAGCACGCCAGTGAGCAGTTCCACGATCAGGTAACGCGGCGAAATCGGTTCTTTGCAGTTACGGCATTTGCCGTGCAGAATCAGCCAGCTCAGCACCGGAACGTTGTGGTAAAGCGGAATCATCTTTCCGCAATGCGGACATGCCGAACGCGGCGCAACCACCGACTTGCCCAGCGGCAGCCGGTAAATGCATACGTTCAGAAAGCTGCCCCAGCACAGCCCCAGCGCGAAGATCGCGGCTTGAAAAATGAGTTCCACGGTCAGAGAAACACCCATCCTGCAACGTTCTGATCATTATAGGTCGGCCCGGCGAAGGCCCTCCAAGCACGAAGGTCACACCCTGAATACTGTACCGATGCCGAGTCTAAGTGATTGAGTGGGAAGGCAAACCGCCTGATCGTCACCTTAGAACTAAGGTTCCGGAATTGGAAAACAAACTGCCTAGGCCGCCTTACTGACTTCGCCCTGATAAGGAAGGAAAATATAAAACACGGTCCCGCGAACCGGCCCATTCACCCGGCTGCGTACCCGAATCGAGCCGCCATGTTTGCCCACGATCCCGCTCGATACCCACAATCCCAGACCCGTGCCAGTATCTTTCTTCGTGGTGTAGAAAGGTTCGAAAATGCGCTTCAGGTCTGCCGACGGAATACCGCTACCATTGTCCGCTACCGTTATATGCACCCCCTCGCGCTCTCCGTGCCCATCGCGGCCCGGCGCAATGCGCACATACAGCGATCCCTGCTGTCCCATCGCCTCCACCGCATTTACGATCAGATTCGCAAATAGCTGCCGCACCTCGCCCGCGTAGCCGTGAACTTTCCCAACGCTGCGGAAGCGCCGGATCACGCGAATCTGTCGCGCTTCAATTTTCCGCGAATATAACTGCAGGACCTCCTCCAGGACGACGGCTGTGTTAATCGGTCCCGTTGAGTTCGCATCGCGCACAAATCCCAGGGTCTGTTGCGCCAGTTGCGCGATGCGGCCCACCTCCTGCTCTGCCATCGTGAGATATTGCGCGGCGTTCGCGGAATCCTCCCGAGCCAGGTAAAGCAGATTGACCACTGCCTCGAGCGGATTGTTGATCTCGTGCGCGATCGAAGCCGCCAGCCTTCC
The DNA here is from genome assembly GCA_049589635.1 of Terriglobales bacterium. Taxonomy (GTDB): domain Bacteria; phylum Acidobacteriota; class Terriglobia; order Terriglobales; family Acidobacteriaceae; genus Acidiflorens. The sequence goes on along the minus strand of JBAWBE010000089.1, from coordinate 9,638 downwards.
TGCGGTGGCCAGCTTTTCGCTCCGCCGGATCGCTTCTTCGGATTGCTTTTCGGCGGAGATATCGCGCGCAATCGCCGATGCCCCCAGTACCCGCCCGCGCGCGTCGCATAGAGACGATACTGACAGCAGAACAGGCAAGCGCGTCCCGTCCTTCCGAAGGCGCTCGGTTTGGTAAGGATTCACGTTGCCGCCATCTCTGAAAACCTGACGATTCCGCACAAATTCCTCCTGCCTCTCCGGTGCCGTCAGCCGCTCTGCCGGCATACCCACGGCTTCTTCCGCCGTATATCCGAACAGACGCTCGGCTGTGCGATTCCAACTGGTAATGATTCCTTCCGGGTCGTAACTGAAAATGGCGTCGCCGGAACATTCCACGATGGCAGCCATTTCGCGCGTCGAGCGATCCGCGCGCGTTTCAGCTAGCGTTCTTTGCCGCGCCATGCTGCCCGCAAATGTAGAGATTGCAAGGAAGACAGCCAATCGCTCGAGGCCTTCGCTCTGCATCAGGCCAAAAGCCGAGAAGTGGAAAACAAAAAGATCGAGGCAAGCGGCTGACAGCAGCGAGGAAAAAATTGCCGGTCCAAAACCCACGAATCGCGCGGTGAACAGCACTGCCGCAAGGCAAAGCGCGAAGGCATGTCGGCCGAGCAGAGGGGCAAAAGTCGAGAGGCTAAGCGCGACCCAAACCGCGATGGCCGCACCGCCATACCGTACGATCGCGGACTGACGATGAGCGATCCAACTCTGCTTTACCCAGCCCTGCTTGGGCCAATTTTGTTTGAACCAGCTTTGCTTGAGCCAATCTTGCTTGAACCAGGAATTCGGCATTTTCCAGCAGCGCCGCCGCTCTTTGAGACTCGACCCGCCCCTAGGATAACTATCCAAGTAGCGAACTTACTGGAATGAATCTAGCAGCACTGGCACCGCTGGGCAACCGAGGCGAGAATCGATACACGGGAATGCGTCGGCTCAAGCGGCGCATTTCCCAAACTCTCCGCCAAACTCGGGCAGTCTTATATTCCCGGGAAAAACAGGACAGGCAGGAACAGTGCGAAAAATCAGAATAGCCCGCTGAGCGTTGCCGGCAGTCCGAAGAACTATTCTTCGCGCTCTAGCGCGAATGCAGAAACTTATAATCCAGCACTGAAGCTGCTAGCGTGAAAGTGTCATCAGCGCTCTCTGTCTCACCCGGCTTGATCGCGGCTTTCACGGTATCTTTGGCACGCACAATCCGGCCTTGGCAGAGCACATTGCTGTTCTTCTGCCCCGAGATTTCTTCTGGCATTTCGAAGATCATTTCAATCAAAGCATTCGCCGGCAGTTGCTGCGGACCCCAAAACATCAACCCGGATTGGCTGATGTTCTGGATCGAGCCTTCATACCATGTGCTGAGGTTTTTTCCGCGATAGCGAACCGGCAGACTGACCTTTAATCGCCGCGCTCGCGGAACCCATGTTGGCTGTTTCTTTCCGGAGCGGCGGCGAACCGTGGTGGTCTCGGCGACCGGTTCTTCCACCTTGCTGCCGCGACGCATGGTCTTCCAGTCATACTGATACGCGGTCGCGCACAGCATGCAGACCTGGTAATACTCTCCATTTGCGGCGCGGCGCGGCCATGAAAATTCGTGTGAGCATCGTCCCAGCATGAGAACGTCCATAAGCTTCTGCGGCATAATTCGTAGCGTCCGAGTCCAATCGGACATCTCCATCTTCAGCCCTGCGGCGCTAACTGGGTAGGTTACTTTCGTGATGGGCTGCGCAGTCCTCGCGACATGCGCCGTGCCGATTTGTCATGCCGCGCCGTCACTTTTTAGGTAGCGCTAATTGGCGTCTGCGCCCGCCGGTCCGCGGAGCAGGCAGATTTCTCGACGTCAAAGTAACCCGCGGCGTGCGAGACTGCGGCACGATAATCAGCACTTGTCCTGGCGCACCGCCCCACACCTTGGGAGTTACCTCGAAACGGTGTCGTCGCTGCCGTATAATTAAGTCATCGTGTTCAAATATTCAATTGTGGTTCCCCTCCATAACGAGCAGGAGAATGTCACCGACCTGTACGCGCGACTGAAGTCGGTCATGGAAGCAAACGGCGAGAGTTTTGAGATGATTCTCGTCGACGACGGCTCCATCGACGGCACCTTTAATTTGCTGCGTGAAATCGCCGCCGTGGACAGTCGCGTGACGGTCGTCAAGCTGCGTCGCAACTTCGGACAGACCGCCGGCCTGGCTGCCGGATTCGATCATGCCCGAGGCGAATACATCATCGCCATGGACGGCGATCTTCAGCACGACCCAGCCGACATTCCGCTATTTCTGGAAAAAATTGCCGAGGGCTATGACATCGTAAGCGGCTGGCGCAAGAATCGCGTCGACAATTTCTGGATGCGCCGCATTCCATCGCGTTGCGCCAACTGGCTCATGGCGAAACTCAGCGGCGTCGAGATCCACGATTTCGGTACCACTTTCAAAGCCTATCGCCGCGACATCCTAAGCCAGGTTCCGCTCTACGGTGAACTGCATCGCTTCATTCCGGCACTCGCCTCGTGGCACGGTGCGTCGATCATCGAAGTCCCCATCAAGAACGTAAACCGCGAGCGCGGAGCTTCGCATTATGGAATCTCCCGGACCTTCCGTGTCTTCTTTGATCTGATGACGATCCGTTTCCTGCTCAAGTATCTGTCGCGACCGCTGCACTTCTTCGGCACGATGGGTATGTTCAGCATCATGGGTGGAGTGACGGTGGCTGGTTATCTCGGCATCGAAAAGCTTCTGCATCAAACCGATGTGATGATGAAACACGGCCCTCTCATGATTTTTGCCGCTGTGCTACTACTGGCTGGCCTGAATATGTTGGCAGTCGGACTTCTGGGAGAGATGCAGGTTCGCCACTACCATGAGCCGTCGCAACGCGCACCGTATTCCGTCGACCGTATCCTGCGCGCGCAGAGCGAAGAGAGTACGATCTCGGAATAATTGCGAGCGTAGTCCGACTTCAAGGTCGCGCCCGCGACTGCGCATAATCCAGATCGACATATTCTGCCTGCCCTGTTTTCTTCAACAGGCTGTCTACCTCTGTCGGCGACAAACGGCGTCCCGGCGCCCGGTCTGCGTCAGCGATAAAGTAGGACGCCAATGCAAGCGCTGCCGTATCCAGAGCCAGAGCCCGCGGGTCGATCTTGTCGAAAGTGTCGATGATCGTGTGATGCCGGTTATCGTAATCGGATGGAACTACCTCGAGGCTCAGCGCGGGTATACCGGCGACGACAAACGTCTCGTCGTCCGAGTACAAATCTCCTCCACTCACAATCGACCCTGCGCCGATCGCATTGAGGGCTGCCAACCGTTGCTTCAATGGCGCTTCCAGGTCGTCGCGCCCGTGCAGCGAAAAGCCCGTGGGTTGTAGTGCACCATTGTCCATGATTAGTGCGGCCCAGAGGCGGTCCATTTGTTCTTTGTGGGCATCCACATATGCGCGCGAACCGAGGCATGCCTGCTCTTCACCCGAGAAAAAAGCGAACCGGATGGTCGCCCTTGGCTTCGCGCCCAGCGACTTCAAGATTCGAGCTGCTTCGAGAACCGCCGCAACTCCTGAGCCATTATCGTCCGCGCCCTGTGCCGGATCCCACGAGTCGAAGTGCGCTCCCACGAGCACAACATCTTCTGCAGTTGAACCGGGCAAGTCGGCAATCACGTTCCGTTCTTTTGCTGGATGTTCATCAAAGGAGTTTTGAATATCGAGGCCAATCTTGACCTCGCCGTTGGCCAAAAGCCGCCGCAGGAATAGATCGTCCTCCTTCGCCACTGAGAGTACTGGCAAGGGCGCGCGAGGGTAGAGGCCAGCCGCCGAGGTGTAGAGCATGCGATCCGGCTTCTCCGATGGAATCAGCATCGCGACGGCGCCCGCGTGAGCAAGTTGATCGGCGGTTCTGGAACGCATTACGACGTAGTTGGCCGCAAAAGTATTCGCGCCGCTTTCCAGAGTGACGAGCACAGCGGCCCCGCGAAATCGCCCCGGATTTTCCGAGAGCTTACCTTCGGGCGTAACGACCAAAGTCGCGAGCGGAACTTCCACGCGGCCATTCGTACCCGGCCCCCATCCATACGACCCAATATAGAGCGCGCGCTTTACCGGGCTTGCCACCCAGCCGGTGGCAGGGCCGCGTTGCCAGCGCGGCGAAAAAGAATAGTCTTCAATATGCGCGTTGTCGAAGCCCGCTTCGCGCAATGTTTTCAGGATCAACTCCGAGGCTTCCCGCGATTCCTCGCTGCCGGTCACGCGTCCGCCGATGGTATCGGTGAGGGTTTCCAGAAACGAAATTGCTCCGCCTCTGGTCATGGCAGCGCCTACGATTCGTGCAGATAGATCATCATTGCCCTTACCCTGCGAGAACGCGTAGAGGTCGAGCAGCAGAATTGAAACAGCACATGCGATCGCCTGCAACTTGATTTTTTTGCCCGCCACGATTTTCTTGCTCTGCACGCCACTCCTTCGCAAGGCTTGCCTGGAAATCCCGCGTGGATTATACATGCCGGTGATTTGAGTTCGGCTTCTGCATCTGCGTCAATTGGGCCGCGTGTCCTTGACATCGGTGCTTCGCGAGCCCCATCATTTTGTTGAGCGATTTATTGAACAGTAACTGCGACCCTCGAGGCCCTATAATGCCAACCGCCGCTATGCCAACCACTCAATTCGGATTACATCTTGCGGGCCGCATGTCGCGGCTTGGTACCGAGACAGCTTTTGAAGTCCTGAACCGCGCTCGCGCACTCGAAAAACAAGGCAAGGATATCGTCCACCTCGAAATCGGTGAGCCCGACTTCGACACGCCCTCGAACGTCATCGAAGCTGGTGCCAACGCCCTGCACCATGGCTGGACGCACTATGGTCCCGCCGCCGGACTGCCGGAGTTGCGCCAGACCATCGCCGACTACGTCAGCCGTACGCGCAACGTTCCCGTTTCGAGCGACGAAGTAATCGTAGTTCCCGGCGGCAAGCCAATTATCTTTTTTACGATTCTGGCGTTAATTGAGTCGGGAGACGAAGTTATTTATCCGAATCCGGGTTTCCCCATCTACGAGTCGATGGTCGAGTATTCGCTCGGCAAGGCGATTCCGATTCCAGTCCGCGAAGATCGCGATTTTTCCATCGATACCAAAGAATTGGCATCGCTCATCACCGACCGTACCAAGCTGATCATCCTGAACTCGCCACATAACCCGACCGGCGGCGTGATGACGAAAAAAGATGTTCTCGAAGTTGCTGAAGCGATTGGCGACCGCAACATTCTTGTTCTGTCCGACGAAATCTACAGTCGGCTCATTTACGAAGGCGACCATTTCTCCATTATGAGCGTGCCCGGCTTTAAGGAGCGAACGATTCTGCTCGATGGTTTCTCGAAAACCTATGCGATGACCGGATGGCGTTTGGGCTACGGAGTCATGCGTCCTGACCTAGCCGTGCCGCTCTCGCGCCTCGTGACCAACGCGACCTCGTGTACCGCGAGCTTCACGCAGATTGCAGGGATCGAGGCTTTGCGCGGCGATCAGTCTTCGGTCGACAAAATGAGCGCCGAATTCAGACACCGTCGCGATGTCTTCGTAGCCGGACTGAACAAGATCAAAGGTTTTTCGTGTCGCATGCCGAAAGGCGCGTTTTACGCCTTCCCCAACATCACAAAGACGGGCTGGCCTTCGAAGAAGCTGGCCGATGCGCTGCTCGAAGACGCCGGCGTCGCCGGTCTGTCGGGGACAGCGTTTGGAGCACACGGAGAAGGCTATCTACGCTTCAGCGTGGCCAATTCGCTTGAGAATCTGAATAAAGCGCTCGCACGGATCGAAGCCTGGACCGCGAAAAACTTGTAGGTTCAGGCTTGGAGTGGCAGAGACAAAACAGGTCGCCTTCGTTTCTGTACTCTGTGCCCCCAGTGATTTAAATTTTTTTTGCGGTGACCGGCATGACTTTCGTAGATGGTTGATAATCCGTCAGCGAAATTGATGTAGAATTCATGCGCCATGGCCACTATCGATAAGCATCCCGCCGGATCATTTTGCTGGGTAGAACTTGCCACCTCGGACCAAGCTGCCGCCAAGAAATTCTACGGTGCACTATTTGGATGGGCACCAAACGACATGCCGATGGGCCCGAGCGATGTCTACACGATTTTCAGGCTTGAGGGCCGGGATGCCGCTGCCGGATACACGCTGCGCCCCGATCAGGTCGCACAGCATGTTCCGCCGCATTGGATGCTCTACATTCAGGTCGATGATGTCGATTCCTCAACTGCGAAGGTGTCGCAACTCGGCGGCAAGGTAATTATGCCGCCTTTTGATGTCATGGACGCCGGTCGCATGTCGGTGATTCAGGATCCCACCGGAGCTTATTTCTCCCTGTGGCAGTCCAATAAAAGTGCCGGCATTGGTATCCATTCAGTTCACGGCACGCTCTGCTGGGGCGATCTGAGCACCTCCGATACCGCGAGCGCGCAGAAGTTTTACTCGGGCCTACTTGGATGGCAATTCATCAGCGACGAGAAGGACCCTTCAGGCTACCTGCATATCAAGAACGGTGAACACATGATCGGAGGCTTACCGCCTTCCAAATACCTCCAGCCCGGAGTTCCTCCACACTGGCTTGCTTACTTTCTGGTCGATGACGTTGACGCAACCGCGAACAAGGCCAAAGAAATGGGCGCAAAGTTCTTTGTGCCGCCGATGACCATGGAAGGTGTTGGACGCATGTCGATCATTGCCGACCCGCAAGGTGCGGTGTTCGCGATCTTCAAATCGGCGCGACAATAAGACTGCCCGGCAGTAAGAAAGCTCCGCTTGGTGAAAAAACTCTTTGTTGCGTTGCCGGTCGCGCTCCTAGCCGCGATTATCGTGATCGTTGCTGCTCGTGCTGCAAATCAGCATTCGCATGTCATCCACCTGCCCACGAGCAAGAATCTTACTCTTCCCGTTCCTGGCTTTATTGCGCGCACCAACAGCTTTCCTGCCACCATTGTGCTCAGTCCCGACAGCCGTTATGCGGCGCTGCTTAATCAGGGATATGGCACGGTTGAAACTACAGCGCGGCAGTCAATCGCTATCCTCGATCTCAGCAACAACCAGCTGCGCGACTTTCCGGATGATCGGCTTTATGGCGATCAGAAGTCGACTCTCGAAAGCTACTTTATCGGGCTGGCCTTCTCGACCGATGGCAAACATCTTTATGCTTCCATGCCGTCGACAACCGTAAATGGCATTGCGGTCTACAAATTCGCGGATGGTGAAGTCACGCCCGAAGGTTTTATCGGGATTCCTGCGCCGCACTTCTCGCGAGACAAGCGAGTGACATACTTCGACGAGGAAGAGAAGACCAGTCCGGCGACACCATATCCCGCCGGACTTGCCGTTTTGTCATCAGCCAAGGGCGACCGGTTGTTGGTAGCAAATAATCTCTCTGACAATGCTGTTCTGCTTGACGTGTCCTCGGGGAAGATTCTGAAATCCTTCGATCTGAGCATCAGCCGATATATCCCTGCCGCATATCCCTACACGGTTATCGCGAACCACGATGGAACCAGGGCGTGGGTTAGCTTGTGGAACGGCTCCGCGGTCACCGAGCTGGATCTAAGAAAAGGCAAGGTTGCCCGCAGAATCGAGTTGTGGCGCTTTTCCGATCCGGTCGCACCGGGTGTTCATCCCACGGCTATGCTGCTCAGTCAAAATGAAAACATTCTCTACGTTGCCATGTCGAATGGGCCGTCGACCGACTCGGACGGCGTGGCGGCTGTGGATTTGAAGACGGGCGTCCTGCTCCGCTCTTACGGCGTGGCGCTGAACAAAGACTCCAACCCAGGTGCGGTACCCATCGCAATTGCTCTCTCGCCCGACGGAAGTCGTCTCTACGTTGCGAGTGCGTCGCTCAACGCGGTCGCAGTATTCAAGATCAAAAACGACGGGCCATCCTCGAATTCGGCTGTCATGGAGTCGCCCATCGGCTTTATCCCGACGGAGTGGTACCCGAGCGCGTTGGCCATAGCGGGGAACGACTTGCTGATCGCCACCGCTAAGGGCGAGGGCGCCGGGCCCAATAACATGAGAGCCACGTTGCAGACCGGGCTGCATCCCAACAAGCATCCTTATATTGCGACCCTGATTGGGGGGTCGATTCAGCGGCTGAGCCTGGAGGAAATCGACAAGAATCTTCCCGCCTACACGCGGCAGGTCGAAGACAATAATCTTCTTCATACCGATTCTGGCAAATTCGCATTTGCGGGCGGAAAGAATCCGATTCGCCACGTGATCTACATTCTCAAGGAGAATCGCACCTACGATCAGATCTTGGGCGATCTGCCGGTGGGCGATGGCGATCCTTCTCTCACGATGTATGGTGCCGAAATCACGCCCAACGAGCACAAGCTCGCGTTGCAATTTGGAGTGCTCGACAACTTTTATGACAGTGGAGAAGTCTCGGCCAACGGGCATCTCTGGTCCGATGCTTCAGCCGCTTCCGACTACATGGAAAAAATCTGGCCGGTTCTTTATCGGGGAAGCAAGCGTCCCGAAGATTTCGGCAATGCCTTGGACGAGGGTCTTCCTACGATGGACGATCCGGGCACGGGCTTTATCTGGGACAACCTAGCCCGGCACAAGTTCAGCTACCGCATCTACGGAGAAATGATGGCGATTACGTGGTGCGAGAACGAAAAGATAACTTCGCCCCGGGAGGGGACACCGTCGCCAATCTCTGGCACGTGTCCATCTAAAGAGATAAAGCGGGGAGATGCGCTGCCTGCCAATATTGGCGATCCGCATGGTGGGCCAAGTCCCTGGCCGTGGGCGGTGCCGCGATTCAAGAACGTGCGTCCGACCAAAGAAGCGCAGCGTGATCATTTCGATCCGCTCTATACCGATTTCGCGGTCGACTATCCCGATCAGCTTCGCGCCGACGAATTTCTGCGTGAGTTTGATGAGTTCGTAAAGGCGCGCGGAACCGCCAAGGAATTGCCGCAGTTTATTCTCCTTTACCTGCCCGACGATCACACCGGTGGAACACGCCCAGGGAAGCCGACTCCGCAAGCTTCGGTTGCAGATAACGATCTCGCGGTTGGCCGAGTGGTCGAGGCCGTTTCGCACAGCGCCTACTGGGATGACACCGCAATTTTCGTCATCGAAGACGATGCACAGAATGGCGCCGACCACGTCGATGCGCACCGCTCGATTGCCCTTGAAGTCAGCAAATACGCGCCACGCTCGGAGAAGCCGTACGTCGATCACAACTTCTACACCACCGTGAACATGATTCACACCATGGAAGCACTGCTTGGGCTTCCGCCGATGAACCTGTTCGACGCGTATGCGCTGTTGATGGCTCCTCTGGTTGCAGGCCCGGGAACGCAACCGCCCTATCAGGCCGATGATAGCAATCTGCGCAGCGGGCTCATCTATCGCGTCAACGAGAAGAAAGCTGCGGGAGCGAAAGACTCTTCGCGCATGGATTTTTCCCGGCCGGACGCAAACGACGCAGAGAAGCTGAACGCGATTCTGTGGCAAGACGCCAAGGGAAGCGCGTCGAAGCCCGGTGTGCATGCCGATTCCGTGCATTCGCATTCCGAGCCGTAGAACGTGTGGCGCGGACATTCTTGTCCGCGTGCATGC
>JBAWBE010000088.1:0-15134 GCA_049589635.1 Terriglobales bacterium | reverse complement strand
GGACGAATCAGTCGTTAGCAAGATTGGCAACGTCGGCAACGAGATGATGGGACAAGAAGGTAAATCCAGATACTTTCCTGGGGGAAAACTTTCGCCTGCACAGCGTTGGATCGCTTTGGCAGAGCTTGCGGTAGGAAGTGCAATCGTAATTGGGCATAACGTCTATCGCGTTATTCCCAACGAAGTGCCAATCCTCTTTGTGCTCGGACTTCTTTCGGCGCAGTTGCGCGATGGCTCGTGGATGGCGGTGGGATTGCGCTGGCCGGCTTCGTGGCGGCGAACGATTCTGTTTGCGCTCGCAGCGGCCGCGCTCCGAATCCTACTCGGTGCGTTGGTGATGGATCCGATCACCGCGCACTTCTGGCCTGCGGCAATTGCGCCGAGCGGCTCCGACGAAATTACCGGCCACTGGAAGGTGGCATTGCAATGGCTCTTGCTGGTCTGGACGTTCGCCGCGTTCGGCGAAGAAATTGGCTACCGCGGCTATCTGCTGAGGCGCGCGGCGGATGTGGGCGGTCGCTCAAAAGCAGCGTATTGGGCGGGAACTCTGGTGGTCGCGGTGCTGTTTGGCTATGGACATTATTACAAAGGCCCGGCGGGTATCGTCGATTCCGGCATGGCCGGTTTGATTCTAGCTGCGGCCTACGTTTTGTCGGAAGGGAATTTGTGGGTCTGTATTCTGGCGCACGGATTCATCGATACGTTCGGGGTGGCGATGGCTTTTCTTGGATGGGGATCGTAGGAGAAGGATAACTGGCGCGCCCGGAGAGATTCGAACTCCCGACCTACAGCTCCGGAGGCTGCCGCTCTATCCAGCTGAGCTACGGGCGCGCGCCGAACCTCTTGAGTTTACAACCTCGGCGCGTGGGCATCAAACGCGGCCCGGGTTCCATTTCGTAGCGGGAGCAATTTCGGGTTATCTTTGATCGACCTTTGCAAAAAACTTTCGTATATCGTCAAGGAGGAGATCGGGTTGTTCCAAAGCCGCGAAATGCCCTCCTTTCGGCATCTTCGTGTACTGCACAACATCATAAGTCTGCTTAATCCAACTAAGCGGAGAGGCATAAACCTCCTTCGGAAAATCCGCGTACGCGAGGGGAGTCTCTAACCTTGGCAGAGCCGATGCCTCCTCGCCCGAAATCCGATTTTCGCGATAGATCCGCATCGCGGAACCCACCGTACCAGTCACCCAATAGAGGGTGACATCGGTCAAAAATGTGTCGCGGTCTACCGCAGTAAGAAAGTCCCCGTCGTTATCGGTCAGAATTTGAAACTTGTCCACCATCCAGGCTAACCACCCGACTGGAGAGTCGGTCAGAGCGTAGGCGAGAGTTTGCGGTTCACTGGCTTGGAGGTTGAAGAAGCTGCTTTCGCCCCTTTGAAAAAATGAAAACCGTCTTCGTTCCAGGTCGCTCATCTGTGCGATCGCTTCCCGGCTCGGCGGATCCGCAAAAAGAAGGTTCAGGTGGAGCCCGATTACATGGGCAGGTGCATCGTGAGCGATATCCCGGGCTATGGTAGAGCCCCAGTCACCGCCCTGGATGCCGTATCGGGAATACCCCAGGCGATCCATGAGAACGATCAAGGCCTTCGCCATACGTTCCGGGCTCCAGCCGCGAGTTGTCGTTGGTCCAGAGAACCCAAATCCAGGAAGCGAAGGAATGATGACGTCAAACGCCGGGCTATGCCTATCCTTGGGATGGGTCAGCGGCTCGATCAGTCCGAGAAATTCAAGAATCGAACCGGGCCAGCCGTGAATTAACATCAACGGTATTGCGTCGGAGCGCGGCGAGCGCTGATGGATAAAATAAATCTGCTGTCCATCAATTTCCGTGGTGAATTGGTCAAAGCCGTTGATCTTCGCTTCTTGTGCACGCCAGTCGTAGTTGTTCTCCCAATAATCCGTCAGCTCTCGAACCTTCTTGTTGTCGGCGCCGTACTCCCAAGTCGTGCCCGGAAGTTGATCGGGCCACCTGGTCTCCGCCAAACGGCGCCGAAGATCAATGAGAGCGCGATCGGGAACATGCACTTGGAACGGTTGGATTGTGGCGGAATCCGGCCTTGCCAGCATCTGCGCTTGTCCAAGCGCAGTTGAAGGGAACAAAAGCAACGCACCCAGCAGAAGCCCCCCGCACAGCGAGGCTGCCCTTTTTCCTCTGAACCTCTTTTTCATTGGCACTCTCACCTTTACAAGGGCTGACATCAGTTAAGGCAGACCGGCGCAGGTTTATTCGTATTCAAGGTCCACTCGCGTTACTCGATCTTCCCAAAGCAAGCGGACCTCCCAAGGCGGGAGGCCTTTCACATTCAAGACTCGCGTCAAGCTCACACCTAGGCGGAAGTAATTGGGACAAACTCGGGGCACACCACCGCACGCAGTCTCGCGCCCTACATTACTGCTCAGTCCGGCGAATACGATTGCCCTCTTTTACTTCACGTCCATTACTTGTGTTGAGGTCGGGAGAGGCAGTGATACGATACCTCTCCCTTCTCCAACCGAACATCCAGGTTTCCTGCGTCCTGGTGTCGCAGAATTGACCGTCAACTGGCGATGCCTGTTCACCTAGCGCGGGATTACGGGGTCCGCACGAAGCCGTAATGTATACCGTTTGTGTCAATATACTGTCCGGTGATCACGCCAAACATGTTCGGGGTTTCAGGAAGGGTGCCTTGGCCAGTGCCCGTCCCCGCTCCCGGAGCGTCGAAGGTGGTGATGGCGCCGGACGGACTCCGCACGAAGCCGTGATTCACGCCGTTCGAGTCAATATATTGTCCTGTGATATCCCCCAACAGGTCGATGCCCTCCGGTATGGTGCCCTGGCCGGAACTTGTTCCCGCCTCCGGAACGCTGAAGGTAGTAATGCGGCCGAACCGATGGCGCAGGAATCCGTGATTCACGCCATTCGCATCAATATAGTTTCCCGCAACCGCTCCCAGGTCGTTGATGCTTGACGGTGACGTGCCCTGGTTAGGACCTGTGCCTGCGCCCTTTACGTTGAATGCTGTAATTTTGCCGTTTGCAGCGCGCACGAACGCGTGGAGCACGTTGCTCGCATCAACGTAAGTTCCCGTCACCACTCCTTCTGTGTTCAGAGAGCTTGCGATTGCGGGAAACGTGTCTATGGAGCCTGCGGGATCGTAGGAGGTGAAGGTGTGGTAAGGCGGAGCGGTGATGAAGCCGTGGGCCTCATTGCTGGCGTCAACGTAGTATCCGGCGATCTCGCCGCCCAGGTTGACGTTGCCCGAGAAAGTGCCTTGGTTCGCGCCCGTGCCCGCGCCCGGCGCGTTCAAAGTGATGAATTTCTTAAACGGAGCCGAAGTCGCGAAGCCATGCCCCACGCTATTTGAATCAAAGTAATACCCGACAACCACTCCGAACGGGTTGACGCTGAAACTGATCGTGCCCTGGTTTGAAGCTGTTCCCGCGTTGGGAGCGTCGTACTTGGTGATGTCGCTGACCGAACCACAGAATGAAGCGCACTGGAATCCGTGGAACACGTTGTTATCGTCGAGGTAGGATCCCACGATCGTCCCCTGCGGGTTGATGTCAAAGCCCCCCGTACCCTGTCCGGAGCCTGTGCCCGCGCCCGGAACACTAAAAGTCGTAATCGTTTGAGCGCTTGCTAAACCACATGCAAGAAGTACAACACCTACTGCCTTAAGAACCTGCCGTTGATCCATATTTCCTCCTGGGTTTGATTCGTGCTGGGTTGATTCGTTAAATGCGTGGTCATGCTGGAACTCGTTAGAAGCAGTGCCTGGTGTTTGAGCGCGCGTGCTATTGCGCGTACCGCGAGTACAAAAGCATTTGAGGGGCCATCAACTGCGTCGTACATCGCCCATCCTCGGCCGCGGTTACGGCGCGAGGGAACGCCGGGATAACCCACTGGGGTGTAACGCGATTCCGCAAAAAGCGTGATCTGCAATCCCATTCGTTCACAAACTTGACTGCGGAAAAGCCGGGGGCACTTCTACAAAAAACCGGACTTTAGCCGCGCCGATTCTATGAGAAAGAATAGAATGATTGCGTTTTACAACCGGTTGTATATAACAACTGGTTGGCTTTGTCCATTAGTGTCTGTCGACTGGAAGACTGCCAACCAGAAGAAAGACTGCGAAGACCGCCTACGAGAAGGCCGATGCCCCTCTGGACCCCGCCTGCGACGGCCTCTGAAAAGGAAGGAGTTGGCGGGAAGCCCCGACGACTCCCGGCTGCAAACACAACTGGTTCTCACTCGCAACCAGTTGTACAATCGTCGGTGCAGGTAACACCGCCGCAGCGGAGGCAGCGTGCGCAAAGATCATAGGTCAGAGTGCGTGATGAACCGAATGGTCGAAATGTTTGGCGATCAGTGGAGTCTCCTCGTCATCCGCGACATTATGTTCATGAACCGAAGGCATTTTCGCGAGCTCCTTACCGAATCTCAGGAAGGGATTGCATCGAATATTTTGGCCGATCGTCTGCAAATGCTCGTCAAGCAAGGGATCATCGTCAAGTCTCAAGATCCCAGCCACAAGCAGAAAGCCATTTATAGTCTTACGGAAAAGGGCATCGACTTGCTTCCTCTCCTGATGGAGATGAGTGCATGGGGGCAAAAGCACGTGCCGGGATCCGGGCTGAGGGGCCTGGCTCAGAGACTGAAACAAGGAGGACCGAAGCTAAGGGCTGATTTTATGGCTAAACTTCGCGAGTCGCATCGCGCGCAGTCAATCGCCAAGAAGGCCTGACGCCCCCTTCGGAACCGAGCCACGAGTGCAAGCCGTTAGCGTGCATACCCTGCTCTATCCCGTTTTTTTCGCGACGACCATCGGCGGTGACGCTGTTTCGCTGTTTGACGGCCTTCTGGATATTTTGCGGATTTCTAATCATCTCGCAAGGATTCGCGAGGTTGCCTTTTGTCGCCGAGCGCCGTGACATCCGGTTGCTGGCATTGATCGTCGGGCGTGGCGACTGTGCTCGTGTTGCGGTTGGCGCGCCATGTACAGGTTCCTCTCGTTGACCAAACCACGCCAGCAATCTTTTAATTTCTAAACCTCTGATGATCTACGTCTTCCTTCCACAGCTCGGAGCCTCCGCGGAACGCGTTGTCGTTGTTTCCGAGGCGGGTGCCGGGTTCGTACACTGCTGTGTGCAATATTGAACAGAATTGCGCAGCCACTCTGGGTATATTTTTGGCGTAGTGAGGAGTGCTGACGCCCGCAATCGAAGTTGTAATAAGTCACTCCAAGAGATACAGACCCCTGGGACATCCCGTGTCCCCATGTGCGATCGGCCAATTATTGGCCAGATGGTTTGGTGGGGCCCCGAGTCAGTGCTGATTTAGCGGAGGTTCCTTAATGCCGATAGCCAAAGTTCTGATCGTCGAGGATGATGATGCTGTTCGAATGATGCTGCAAGAAGGACTACAGCGCGACGGCTTTGATGTCGTGGCCGCCTCGAACGTGCGCGATGCGCTCCGGCTCATCTCGACGCAGAGTTTTGATGTCCTTCTCTCGGACCTGCACATGCCGCTCGCGGGAGATGGCTTCACGCTGGTCAGCGCCATGCGCCATACTCATCCGGATGCCTTGACCGTGGTACTCAGCGGGTACCCGGCGCTGGACGAGGCTATGTCTTCGATTCTCTCCCAAGCCGATGAAATCTTTACGAAACCGGTTCGCATCGGCGAGCTGAAAGAACTCATCCACAGAAGACTGGCCGAGCCTCGCACAATGAAGCGCGTGAAGCCGGAGTCTGTCGCGTCGATTTTGGAACGCGAGGCCGAAACCACGATTCAGAACTGGCTGGATATTGTGGATCAGGATGCGGAGCTGACATGTATTCCCCTGGGCCGCACGGAACGCACGGGGCACCTCCCTAAACTTCTCGTTGACCTTGTTGTTCGCCTGCGCCTGGATTCGGGATTACCAGCGCCTCTCTCGATGGCAGCCCGCGATCATGGAGCGATGCGGCTCAGGCAGGGCTATACGGCTCCCATGCTGGTGGAAGAATCTCGCATCTTGCAAGTAAGTATTTTCAGCACCTTGCAAAGAAATTTGGGCGGCGTGGACTTCAGTCGGCTGTTGTTGGACGTGGTGACCATCGCGGATGAAGTCGATTCACAGTTGAAGCAAGCGATGTTCAGTTACATCACGCCACGAGATCTGGGGCCTTCTACATTTGGACTGACCGGGTAAAGGCCACCCTCCAACTCCAAGTAGAAAATACGTTTCGCTACGAACGCTCCGTACTTTCGCGTTAACCTCTAAACCTTCGATGATCTACGTCCTCTTTCCACAGCTCGAAGCCTCCGCGGAACGCGTTGTCGTTGTTTCCTAGGCGGGTGCCCGGCGGAAGCTTTTTGAGCTTTTTGGCGTTGCCTCCTCCCAGCACAATCTTTTCCGGTTCCAGTGCGGCACGCATTAACTCGACTACCTTTGCCACCTCGCGCTCCCATTTTTTCCGGCCCAACCGCTCCAGGCCGCGAATCCCGAGATAGTCCTCATAGGTCTTTCCATGCTTGTAAGGCATGTGACCCATCTCCATCGGTTCTACTACTCCGTCGGCGATCATGGCGGAGCCCAGGCCTGTGCCCAAGCCGAGGAAGAGCATCCTGCCTTTCTTGTAGCTCCCGAGTGCCTGCATGGCCGCGTCATTGATGATCTTCACGGGGCGTCCCAGCGCCCTGCGAAAATCGAAGCCTACCCATCCTTTTCCGAGGTTATGTGGTTCCTGCAATGGCTTTCCGTGCACCACAGGTCCTGGGTAGCCCATCGACACGACATCATAGGGAATGCTTTTCACGGCGGCCTTGACCTGCCGGATCATCGCCCTCGGGGTCATAGTTGGCCCGGAAGGGATGAGAATGGGCTGCTTCATCCCAGTGACGAGCAGCTTTACGTGTGTGCCGCCAACATCGATGACTAGGATTCGCCGATTTGTCTTCATCTCGTCATCATCTCATCATGCCCTCTAGCGCAGGGCGATCAGCCGCCGAGGAGTATGCCCGGTGTTTGCTCTCGGGCTTTGCTCCGATCTCAACGATAATTCAGAACGAATCGGGCCGCCATTTGTGGGCAAAAAAAATCGCCGGTACAGTCATTGGTATTTGCGGAGTCAAACCGTGGCTACGCTCATCAAATCCTCGCAGGAGGGTGACGAACGATGTATCACGTGCGCCAGGAGAATCTGCCTTTTGTCGGTAGTTCGCATGAGTTTGTCGGAGCTGAGCAGGGCAACACCAGTGTGTCGGTGTTCCTATACCACGGGAAGCCGGGGTCGGGGCCGGGTCCGCACCGGCATCCTTATGACGAGATTCAGTTCATTCGTGAAGGCCGGGGAGTGTGGACGGTAAGCGGCCAGACCTTTGAGGGCGGTGCTGGAGATATCTTTGTCATCAAGGCGGGCGAGATCCACAGCTTTAAGGTGGTTGGTGATTCGCCTCTGGTACAAGTGGACGTTCATCTCAGTCCCCACTTTATCCAGGAAAACCTATAGAGCGGTGTGCGGTGGGTTGAAATGTGGCACGCTTTGAACGCGTGCGAGTGACAACCGTTTCTGAGCCGCGTAAACCGTGCGGAATCTGAGTGAAGACGATAACGTTTGGAAGAGATCGGAGAGAAATGCGAGAGTTGCTAATTAGCTGGTTCGTTTTACGAAGGGCAACGAGTTCATCCAGTAATGCGAGGCTGTCTCGTTTTGTTTATGGCCAGTCTGAACTTCGCGAGTTGGCATTACTTTGATCGGCATCACGTTGAGCAGATTGACTGTGATGTGCAGAACGCAGTCCTGCTCTGAGCTGCCAGCTATTTCGGCGCTCCCAAGTATCTCTCCATGCCGCTCGGTCTCCGCTGCCATCGGTCTGCCTCCACCTTTCGTTCTACACGAGTGTGCGAACGCCGGAAAAGTTACGGTAGTGTGGGGAAGTGGAGCGTGAATTGGGGCGGACCCCTTTTTCCATATTCACTCGTTCCAGTGAAGTCCTAGCAATCAAACGCGGCCCGTAGACGGGCAATCGAGTTGGACGCGCATGGCGTATCGTTAAGCGGCGCCCGCGGTACGAACCAAGCCCGTTTCATGCTTTTCCTCCGGCGGGCGCTGGCCAGATCGCCGTCACCGCGAGTCCAACTACGATTCCGATCGATACTTCAATGAAGCGATGGAGTGCGACGATCCATGGCGAGGCAGCGTGGGCGATGAGCACGACAATGGCTAAAGTGACGCCTGCGAAGCGGAAGGAATCCGGGAGTCGGAGCAGGGCGCAAAGAATGCCGAGGAAAAATACTCCCAGCGCAAACACCCACCATACTTGCGGAAAGTAGCTGGTAAGCAGACCGCCCGCGATCGCTCCGATGAGCGTGCCAATGAAGCGGTCTGCGGAGATTTTCAAGGCCGCGCCCAGCGTTGATTGCATGACCACGATGGTGGAGATCGGCGCCCAATAAGCTTCGGGCATCCTGAAAAGACGGGCGATCAGGAACGAAGCTGCCGCCGCAATCGCCGTGCGCGCGGCGTTTATTACCGCCGGCCAGCCGAACCGATCGCGAGAGATCGCCGGATCAGAGGTCATCGGATGCACTCCTTGGGTGCAACGATACGTAGCAACCGTGGATTCGCATGGGTCCCAATTGTTTTGGAATACTAATGGCAATCTTCCCGGTATTTTCATCCGCTCCCTACCTCATCTCCGGATGAACTCCAATATGCCAATCGTGGCCGCGCAGATAAGAGATATGCCACAGAGTATCAGCCAAAGCGCCGCCGGGATCGCACCGAACGATTTGCGGACCATGCCCCAGGTCCAGGCGGCGAGGGCGGCAAACATGGCGATGAGCATCACTTCAAAGCAAACAGTCTCGACGGTTGTCAGGCGGACTGCTGCCAGCCCGACCGCGATACCGACTGCTGCAAGTTTCACGATTCCTCGACGGCGGCCAGCGCACCCTTCTTGCGGCGATTCGACTGCAAGATCTTTTTGCGCAGGCGCAGGGACTTCGGCGTGATCTCGGCGAACTCGTCGTCGGCAATGAATTCGATGGCCTGTTCGAGATTCATCTGCTGGAAGGGGACGAGGCGGATGGCTTCGTCGGCGGTCGAGGCGCGCATGTTGGTCAGTTTCTTTTCGCGGACCGCGTTCACGTCGAGATCGGTATCTTTGGCGTTCTCTCCGATGATCATGCCTTCGTAGAGTTCGACGCCCGGGCCGACGAAAAGCGTTCCCCGCTCCTGCAAGCCCCAGAGCGCGTACGCGGTTGAAACGCCTCCACGGTCGGCGACGAGCGCGCCCGTCAAGCGGTGCGGAATTTCTCCCTGCCATTCGGTATAGCCATCAAAAAGGGAGTTCATGACGATCGTGCCGCGCGTATCAGTGAGCAGTTGGCCGCGCAAGCCGATCAGGCCGCGACTGGGCACGCGGAACTCGATGCGCACGCGGCCGTAGCCGTGGTTGTGCATGTTGACGACTTCGCCTTTGCGCGAGCCGAGTTGCTCCATGACCACGCCGACGAAATCTTCGGGAACGTCGATGGTGAGATGCTCGACTGGTTCCATTAGCTTACCGTCAATTCGTTTTGTCACGATCTCGGGCTTGCCGACCATAAGCTCGTAGCCTTCGCGACGCATCATTTCAATCAGGATGGAGAGTTGAAGTTCGCCGCGGCCCAGCACTTTGAATGAGTCGGTTGTGCCCGTATTTTCGACGCGCAGAGAAACGTTGGTCAGTAACTCTTTTTCAAGGCGCTCGCGCAGGTTGCGCGAAGTGACGTAGGTGCCATCTTTGCCAGCGAATGGCGAAGTGTTCACTGTGAACAGCATTGCGATGGTGGGTTCGTCGATGGCGATGTGAGCGAGTGGAGCGGGATTCTCGACGTCGGTGATGGTCTCGCCGATAGTGATTCCTTCCACGCCCGCGACCGCGATGATGTCGCCCAATTCCGTTTGCGTGATGTCGGTTCGCTTGAGACCGGAGAAAGAAAACAGTTTTGTGATTTTGGTTTTGTGGAACGTGCCATCAAGTTTGGCGATTGCAACATCTTCGCCAGTGTGCAGCGTGCCATTAAAGACGCGCGCAATGGCGAGGCGTCCGAGATAGTCGCTGTAGTCGAGGTTCGCGACCAGAATTTGCAGAGCGCCGGACGGATCACCCTTGGGTACGGGAATGGTCTTTAGGATCGCATCGAAGAGCGGACGCAGATCTTCTCCGCCGCCTTTAATGTCAGTAGTGGCCGTGCCAGTCTTGGCGTTCGTGTAAAGAATTGGGAAATCGAGTTGCTCTTCTTTTGCGTCCAGGTCGATGAAGAGGTCGTAAATTTCGTTTAGGACTTCCTGGGGCCGCGCATCGGCGCGATCAATCTTGTTGATTACGACAATCGGTGGCAGGTGCGCTTCGAGCGCCTTGCTGAGCACGTACCGCGTTTGCGGCAAGGGGCCTTCGCTAGCGTCGACGAGCAGCATGACGCCGTCGACCATTTTGAGCGCGCGCTCAACCTCGCCGCCAAAGTCGCTGTGGCCGGGTGTGTCGACGATGTTGATCTTTACGTCGTGATAAAAGATGGCGGTATTTTTGGCGAGAATGGTGATGCCGCGTTCGCGCTCGAGTTCATTCGAGTCCATAACACGCTCGACGTGGTGCTCGTTGGACCGAAACGTGCCGCTCTGTTGCAGCATGGCGTCGACCAGCGTGGTCTTACCGTGGTCGACATGGGCGATGATAGCGATATTGCGAATGCTTGAACTCAAAAAGAATCCTTCCAGATCGGTTGCGGTGCTACTACTACTTTACTATGCGGAGGAACTCGATGGTGGCGGGTACAGTCCCTCGAGGCTTGACCTAGCCCAATCGCGCTGAGCTCGTGGTCAATGCCATAAGCCGTCCTTTACAATGACATCGGGGAAAAACGAGCACACATGAACATGGTCAGCACGCGAAAGTTTGTAATAGGGAGTTTTCTGTTAATGGGAACTTTAATCGCCACCAACATTGAGGCAGCCGCAGCGCAAGCCGAGTTTGGCCCGAGCAATCCTTTTTATATCGCGAGTACGCTGCCGTTCCAGGCTCCGCCGTTCGACAAGATCAAAGATAGCGATTACCAGCCCGCGATCGAAGCAGGCATGGCGAAGCAACTCGAGGAAGTGAAAGCGATTGCCGAGGATCCCGCGCCGCCGACTTTCGACAATACGGTGGTGGCGCTCGAGAAAACCGGGCAGTTGTTTACGCGAGTGATGCTCGTATTCAATGGCGTCACCGGCGCGAACCTGAATCCCGAGCTCCAAAAAGTGCAGGACATCGAGGCGCCCAGGCTGGCCGCGCATCAGGATGCGATTTATCTCAACTCGAAACTGTTTGCGCGTATTTCCGCTATTTATAAGGAGCGTGCTTCGCTCCATCTCGATCCCGAGGCGCTGCGCCTGGTCGAGTACGACTACCTGCAATTTGTGCACGCGGGAGCGAACCTTTCCGAGGCCGATAAGGCGGTGTTGAAAAAGCTGAATGAGGAAGAATCAACGCTCGCGAACGCATTCATAACGAAGCTGCTTTCGGCTACCAAGAATGCGGCCTTTGTTACAACCGACAAAAACACTCTTGCCGGTCTAAGCCCGGCCCAGATTGAGGCGGCCGAGCAGGCCGCAAAAGAGCGCAAGGTGGACGGCTACGTCATTCCCCTGCAAAACACCACGCAGCAGCCGGATCTGGGCCTACTGAGCGTGCGCGCGACCCGGCAGACGATCTTTGAAAACTCATGGAATCGCGCCGAGCACGGCGGAGCCGACGACACGCGCGACACGATCGCCCGCCTGGCGCAACTGCGTGCGCAAAAGGCGAAGCTGCTGGGCTTCGACACCTATGCCGCCTGGAAGCTGGAAGACCAGATGGCGAAGACTCCGGCTGCCGCGCTGAAGTTTATGGACGCGCTGGTGCCCGGCACGACCGCGAGGGCAGCGGTCGAAGCGAAAGATATTCAGGCTGTGATCGATTCGCAAAAAGGCGGCTTCACTTTGCAGCCGTGGGATTGGGACTTCTATGCGGAGCAGGTACGCAAGGCGAGGTACGACTTGGACGAGTCGCAGGTCAAACCGTATTTCGAGTTGAATAATGTACTCCAGAATGGCGTTTTCTATGCCGCCAACCAGCTTTACGGGATTACGTTCAAGGAGCGCACCGACATTCCTGTGTATCACCCGGACGTGCGGGCGTTTGAGGTGTTCGATGCGGATGGCAAGCCGCTTGCCCTGTGGTATTGCGATTACTTCAAGCGCGACAACAAAAATGGCGGTGCATGGATGGACATTTTTGTAAATCAATCCAAGCTGCTCGGCACCCTGCCGGTGGTGTTCAACGTCGCAAACTTCAGCAAGCCGGCGCCCGGACAACCGGCATGGATCAACTTCGGGGATGTGACGACGATGTTCCACGAGTTTGGACATGCGCTGCACGGCATGTTTGCGAATACAACTTATCCGTCGTTGTCGGGCACGCAGGTGGCGCGCGACTTCGTGGAATTTCCGTCGCAGTTCAACGAGCATTGGGCGACCTATCCGGCTGTGTTCAATAACTACGCAAAGCACTACAAAACGGGCGAGCCGATGCCCGCTGAACTGGCCGCGAAGATCAGCAAGGCGAAGAAATTCAATCAGGGTTACGCGCTCACCGAAGTGGTGGCTGCGGCGGAACTCGATATGCAATGGCACACGCTGCCGGCTACCACGCCGCTCGAAAATCCGGACACATTCGAGAAGCAGGCGCTCGAGACGACGCATCTTTCGATCAGCTACGTGCCGCCCCGTTACCGGTCCAGCTATTTTTCACACATCTGGAATACCGGCTACGCGGCCGGCTACTACGCATACTTGTGGAGCGAGATGCTGGATGATGCGGCCTATCAGTGGTTCGAGGATAACGGCGGCATGACGCGCGCCAATGGAGATCGCTTGCGGCGGATGGTGTTGTCGCGCGGCAACACGGAAGATCTGGGCGCGATGTATAAGGCATGGCTTGGGAAAGAGCCGGGTATTGAGCCGATGCTGAAGGAACGTGGACTGCTGGAGGATAACGCGGCGAAGTGAACAGGCTTCGTGACTGTGATGGCCTGGCCCGGTGAACAGCTCGCGACAACGGGCGTTTTCATAATCAGCTCACGGCGGCCAGCGATTTGATTTTTCATTCTTGACGGGCTTGCGGACGATATTTCGTCCTACCCGCCAAGCCTCGCTGTGGATCTCCTCTCGACCGTATACTTCTGGTGAGAGAGTATGCGCCCCTACCAAGAGGTTGAGACACCCTTAGAAGAATTCGAGCCTGCCGGAACCGGACGCTCGGCGGAAGCATCGTCGGCGGGGAGCAAGCTCAGAGTCTCCGAGATTTTTGAGAGCTTGCAGGGTGAGGGCGTGAATATCGGAATGGCCTCGACATTCTTGCGCCTCGCCCTCTGCAACCTTCGCTGCACGTGGTGTGACACGAAATATACGTGGGACTGGCAGAACTACAAATTCGAAGATGAAGTCCAGTTCATGTCGCCGCAGGAAATTGTCGACCTTCTCCGCGCCAAACAATCGAAAAATATTGTAGTCACCGGTGGAGAGCCATTATTGCAACAGCGGCAACTTGAGGCGATCCTCAGGAATCTTGCCGCGGATCACACCTTCGAAGTCGAGACCGCCGGAACAATTGTGCCGTCCGACGGTTTAGTTGACCTTGTTGCGCTCTGGAACGTTTCGCCGAAGCTCGCGAATTCCGGCAATTCGCTCCAGTCCAGGCATCGCGACGGCGCGCTGGCAGCCTTCGCGCAGCTCGAAAACGCTTTTTTCAAGTTTGTCATTGAATCGGAAAACGATATTCAAGAGGTCCTTTCTCTGGTCGACGAGTTCCACATTGCGAATCATCGAGTCCTGTTGATGCCGGAGGCTACCGATGCGCAGCAACTCGACAACAAGTCCGAGTGGCTGACTCGTCTGTGTATCCAATATCAGTTTCGACTTGGTTACCGGTTGCATGTTGCATTGTGGGGGAATAGGCGCGGGGTCTGATCAGGGGAGCCCGGGCCTCGCTTCTGGCCCGAACACGTAAGTTTAGTCGGGAGCGGTTCGCCAGTAAGGCGTGGGTATCGCGGGTACCGATCGCCGCGATGCAAACCAAGCGCGAGACCGGGTCAGTTGGGGACGTGGAAGAGGCGAGGGACTGCGTTTCACGTGGGGTAGAGCAACTGGCGTAGACTGGGATTATTGTATGAAGCGTCGCGAACCACAAAAGCATCCCGGGCCATTTCGTGGAATGCGAGTGGACTCGGAATTCGCCGGGCTTCTTCTCGCGGCTGGTTTTCTGGTGATGGGGGCCGTCGGTCTTGATATTGGTAAATTCTTTGTGCTGGGAGCATTCTCCCTTGGCCTTGCGATAGCCCTGGTGCTGCGCTTCATGCGGCGGGGCGGTTGAACTCGAGTTATTCCGCCCAGTTATCCGGCTGCGATTGTGCTCTTCGCAAGCTATGCGCTAATCTCGAGCGTTCCTTCTCTCCTACGCAGCCGGTACCAGAGCACAATCGCCACTAACGAAAATACAAAGATGATCGTCGAGATGGCGTTGATCTCTGGCGTGATGCCGCGGCGGAGGCGCCCCCAGATCTCCAGCGGGAGAGTATTATCGCGGCCAATCAGGAAGAAGCTGACGGCGATCTCGTCCATCGAGAGTGTGAAGATCAGGAGCGCGGCTCCGATGATCGAGAGTTTGAGATTCGGTACCGTGATGCGCCAAAAGGTTTGCCAGTAGTTGGCACCGAGATCGAGCGAAGCTTCTTCCTGGGCGCGATTGAGCTTCTGCAATCCGGCAAAGACTTCAGTCGTGGCGACGGAGATAAGCGCGGTGCCATGTCCAAGGATGATGGTCACGAGGCTCAGCTTGATTTCGGCTTCGCGGAAGAGCATGAGCAGCGACAGGCCGGTGATGATGCCGGGAAGAATCAGCGGTAGAAGAACGAGGCGGCGAAAAAGCGCCTTCCCGGGAAACTGGGCGCGGTCAAGCGCGAGCGCGGCGGGGATTCCGAAGGCTAGCGCGATAAACATCGCGGCGGCAGCTACGAGCAGACTGTTGAAGACCGAATCCCAGATAGGGCCATCCTGAAAAAGAATTCGATACCAGTTGAGCGTTAAGTCGCGCGGCGGGAAC